>CAYOIB010000055.1:0-6388 GCA_964403935.1 uncultured Puniceicoccaceae bacterium
TCCAAGCCAAGAAGGTCATCAACGGGCGTGAAACGATGTTCTTCAACATCCTTCCCCTGAAGTACCAGTGGGCCTACGACCTCTACAAGACGATGAAGGCCAATCACTGGGAGCCGGAGGACATTCCGATGCAGAAGGATGTGGAGCAGTGGCGGGATAACAGTGGGACGATCTCGGATATTGACCGCTGGATCATCAAGATGGCCATCGGCTATTTTAGCGCGGCGGAGGGGATTGTCGGCGACAACATCATCCACGTGACGCGCGAGGTTGTCACGGCCCCTGAACTCAAGTTGGCGCTTGGGCGGCACGCGCATGAGGAGAACATTCACGCGGACAGCCTCGTCTACATGATCAGTTCACTCGGGCTGAACCCGCATGAATGCGAGGCCATGTTTGAAGATATCCCGACCATCAAGGCGAAGAACAGCCTCGTGGTGAACAACAGCCGTGCGCTGCGCCGGGACATGGATCTCACGGACCTGCGCAACCAGCAGGAGCTGGCCAAGAATATGTTCCTTTTTGGGCAGTGCATGGAAGGCACGCAGTTTTACGGGCTCTTTGGCATGGTCCTCAGCCTTTATCGACAGAACAAGTTCCCCGGAATCGGGCAAATGTTCCGCTACACGCTGCGGGACGAGTCTAACCACATTGAGCTCTTCAAGCACCTGCTTCTGGAGCTGATCGAGGAAAACCCGGAAATCTGGACGAGCGCTTTCCAACAGGAGATGACTGACTTGATGAAGGAAGCGGTGCGCCTCGAGAAAGCCTTCATCGTCGATTGCCTCCCCGTCAACGCACTCGGCCTGAGCGCGGTCGAGTTTTCCCAATACATCGACTACATTGCCGACCGGCGTCTGGAGAGCGTGGGGTTGAACCCGCTCAATCCAGGCGTTCAGAACCCGCTTCCCTGGCTTGCCGAGCTCATGGATATTCGAAAAGAACAGAATTTCTTCGAGGGCACGGTGACGGAGTATCAGAAAGCTGGTGCCCTTGGCACGGTGGACGACGACGACCTCTGATTCAGCTCAGCGCTTTCGACGACGCCCTGCCGCCTCGTCCGTTTTTGCCCGAAACGACACCTCCGCCCCGTACCCAACCCTCGACTGCACGAACACCATGCTCAGACACTCTGCCTACGAAGAAGACCTCGCGCTCAAACGTTACGCTTACGCGCCCGCCGACACCAAACCCCGCTTTAACTGGAGGGAAGTCGTTGGCGAAGACCCCCGGTTTTCGCCCGACGGAATATCCGAATCGATCAAGGTCAAGATCGACGACACCGTCTGCGATTTCGACCTTGGGGAAATCGCCGAGACCGTTGGAAACGCCCTCGCCAATCTTCTGTTGTCCCGCGATGAAGAGGCGAACACGATCTACTCGGACAAGAACCAGGAGTTTGTCGGTGTGGTCGCCCGGGCCGTGGCAAACCGTCTCGCGACGCTCGCGCAGGAAGGCAAGGCGCTCACGCTGAACGAGCGCGAAGTCTATATTCTGATCGAGAAGACGCTTATTGAAAACAATGCGCCCGATGTGGCGAAGAGTCTCTTGATGCTCCGTAATGCGGGCAAGGAGCCCGGGCAGCTTCCTTTGAGCGTTCGTGTGCTTCGCCGCAACAGCAAGGAAGTGCCGTGGGACGCGGGCAAAGTGGAAGTGGCCATCCGGAAAGCGTTTCTCAACCTGGGCTTTGATTCTGAACCGGCCGTCGCGGTGGCTTTGGCCGTGGTTGACCGAGTGCGGGCGCTGAGTGTCACGCGCATCCACATCGAGGAAATCCAGGATATTGTGCAGGAAGAGCTGATGCGGCTCGGTCATTTCAAGGTCGCGGAGGCCTACATCCTTTACCGTGCACATCGCCGTGCGCTCCGCGAGACAGAGACTCAGGCGACCCCGTCCGACGACGCCCGGCAGGAGAGCATGATCCTGATCACGATGCCGGACGGTTCCAACATCTTCTGGGATGGGGCCGACCTTAAGCAGCGGATCGACTATGCCATGATCGGGCTGGACCTGTGCCTCACGCGGGAGCAGATCGAGACGGAATTACGGCGTTCCGTCTATCCCGAGATGAAGCTGGGAGATCTCCAGCGCACCATCATTCTCAATGCTAAAAGCCTGACCGAGCGCGATGCCGACTTCGCGAAATTCGCCGGACGCATTCTCCTCACATTCATCTACGAAGAAGTGTTGGATTGGTCGATCACCCAACATGGCATTGGCCGGTTGAAGGAGTTTCATCAGAAAGCTTTCCGGCGCTACATCCGGCACGCCGTCAGCATTGAGCGCCTTATTCCTGCCATTGCTGAGAAATACGATCTCGAGAGCCTCTCAGAAGCACTCGATCCGGGTGCCGATATGGATTTTGACTTCCATGGCATCCAGACGCTTTACGATCGATATCTTCTTATTGACAAGACGCAGCGTGACCCGCGACGCATCGAGACGCCCCAATTCTTTTGGATGCGTGTCTCCATGGGACTCTTCCTGCGTGAAGAGTTGAAGGCAGAAGAGTGGGTGATCCGGCTCTACAACCTCTACAAGAGCCGTCGGTTCTGCTCCAGCACCCCGACACTTTTCAACAGTGGCACGCCGCACAGCCAGCTTTCATCCTGCTATCTCTATAAGGTCGATGACTCGATTGAGAGCATCATGATTCGGGGCGTCGCGGAGAACGCATTCCTCTCGAAGTGGGCAGGGGGTTTGGGCGGGTCCTGGACATCCGTCCGCGGGACAGGTTCTTACATTCAGGGGACCAACGGCGAAAGCCAGGGGGTGATCCCGTTCCTCAAGATGCACAACGACCAGCTCGTTGCGGTCAACCAGGGAGGGAAGCGCCGGGGCTCGGGTTGCGCGTATCTGGAAAGCTGGCACAACGACATTTTCGACTTCCTCGAACTGCGCCGGAACGTGGGCGACGATCGCCGTCGGACCCACGACATGAATACGGCCAACTGGATCCCTGACCTGTTCATGAAGCGACTTGCCCGTCGGACGGAACCGGGTGCCAACAAGCACTGGACGCTCTTTCGATCCAACGAAGTTTCTGATCTCCACGAGCTTTATGGTGCCGCTTTCGAGGCCCGCTATGAGCATTACGAGGCTCTGGCGGCAGAAGGAAAGATCTGGAGCCGTCAGGTTGAAGTGGTGGAGTTATGGAAGCAGATGCTCCGAATGCTTTTTGAGACAGGGCACCCGTGGATCACCTTCAAGGATCCCTGCAACATCCGGAGCCCGCAGGACCATGTTGGGGTCATCCACAGTTCCAATCTGTGCACGGAAATCACGCTCAACACAGGGCCTGATGAGACGGCGGTTTGTAATCTGGGATCGGTCGTTCTCGAGAACCACCTGAAGGAGGATGGGACGCTCGATACCGCCAAGCTGCGTGAAACCATTCACACGGCCGTGCGTGCGCTCGATAACGTCATCGACATCAATTTCTATCCGACCGAGGCCGCGAAGACTGCAAATATGCGCCACCGCCCGATCGGTCTCGGGGTCATGGGCCTGCAAAACGCGCTCCTCAAGCAAGGCTATGCTTTTGGGAGTGAGGAAGCAGTCGAATTCAACGACACCTTCATGGAAGCGATTGCTTATTACGCCTATGAGGCGTCGAGTGATCTCGCAGCGGAACGCGGCACCTACCAGACCTATGAGGGGTCGAAGTGGTCGCGTGGCCTCCTGCCGCAGGACACGCTGGCCCTGCTTGAGAAGGAGCGCGGTTGCCCGATTGAGGTTCCCCGCGGGGGCCAGATGGATTGGCAGACGGTGCGCGACAAGATTGCCCGCCAAGGCATGCGTAATTCCAACGTCATCGCGATCGCACCGACCGCGACGATCTCGAATATCATGAATTCGAGTCCGTGTATCGAGCCGACCTACAAGAACCTCTATGCCAAGAGCAACCTCGGGGGCGACTTTGTCATCCTGAACTCGTACCTTGTGAAGGAGCTCAAGCGCCGGAATCTGTGGGACGATGATATGCGGGACCAACTCAAGTATTTCGAGGGCGATCTATCGAAAATCGATCGGGTTCCGGATGACATCTGCGAGCGTTATAAGACCGCATTTGAAATCGATTATATGTGGATCATCCGCGCCGCCGCACGGCGGCAGAAATGGATCGACCAGAGTCAGTCCGTCAACCTCTGGCTGGCATCGCCCGACCTGAAGGCGCTGTCGCATATGTACCGCGCCGCCTGGGAACAGGGTCTCAAGACGACCTATTACCTGCGGACCATGGGTGCGTCGAATATCGAGAAGGCGACGGTCAGTATGAAGAGCGACACCCCGAAGCGTGGGCCGACCGAAGCTGAGAAGATGGCCTGTTCACTGGAAGCCAGAATGCAGGGTGAAGAGTGCGAGGCTTGTCAGTAGCCGAAAGAGCAGACCCTTTCCCAGTGCAGCAGCAAACTGCATGCTTACCAACGCGCTCCGGGCATTCCGGAGCGCGTTTCTGTTTACAAGCCTGCCTCAAGCGATCAGAGGCGGGCGCTTGGCGCGTCGCCGCAGCCAGTTCAAGTGTTTCAGGACAGACGGGCGGGCGATCAGCCAATGCTCGAAGCGACGCTTTCCGGGAAAATCGATGAGCATGATGCCGACGATCAGGGTGATCAACCCCTGCCCGGGAGTGAGCAGCATAATCAAGCCCACGCCAAGGAACAGGATGCCAAGCATGTTCTTCAGAAGGATAAGGATCCATCGGGAGGCCGAATCGAAGGTTGGCGCGAAAAGCCTGCGCGGGCGTTCCTTCGAAAAATAGTCCGGAGGGAGGCGAATAATGATCAAAGGGACGATGATCAGGCTGCCGATGAACATGGCCAAAGAGATGGCGGCAAGGACACCGATTTCGACCTGATGTGCCTCCATCCAGCCGATCCCAAACATCGGGTGGGCGGGGGCGGAAAGGATGAAATTGTTTCGAAGGGTCTCCAGGGTGTTGGTCAGAGAATGGGGGAAGAGAGCTGCCGGCATGTCTTTCAGAACGTCATTGGCGATGGCGGATCCGTCAACCAGCCTCAGAGGGTTGGTCTGAAAGCAGCGCTTGTGGAGGCATTGGCTCGGCGGGCGGTGCCTCCTCGGCAGGTCTACCTACTTTGGGTTTGCGGCGCTCCCTCAGGAGCGGCACGTTTTCCAGGAATCGAGGGAGTCCGCCGGTGCCACTGGCGGCGGGGCGAATCGGGTGATTCAGCCTCTGCCCCCCGAACTTACGATCTGATACCATGAAAGCCGAGACCCTTATTGATCCCACAACGCTTCCCGATGCTTCCGGGCACTTCGGTCCCTATGGGGGTCGCTATGTGCCGGAAACGTTGATGACGACGCTCCTCGATCTGGAGGAAGCTTACAAGGTTGCTCGGGCCGATCCTGAATACAATCAGCAGGTCGAGTGGTTTCTCAAGCACTACGCGGGGCGCCCGACAGAGCTCTATTTCGCCGAGCAGTTGACGGAGCGTCTTGGCGGAGCGCGGATTTATCTGAAGCGGGAAGACCTCCTTCACACTGGGGCCCATAAGATCAACAACGTCATTGGGCAGATCCTTTTGGCGAAGCGACTGGGCAAGACCCGGATCATCGCGGAAACAGGTGCGGGCCAGCATGGCGTGGCCACGGCGACCGCTTGTGCAAAGTTCGGCTTGGAATGTGTCATTTATATGGGTGCGGTGGATATGGAGCGCCAGGCCCTCAATGTCTTCCGGATGCGGTTGTGCGGCGCGGAGGTGCGCGCGGTCGAATCGGGCCAGAGGACGCTGAAGGATGCCGTGAATGAAGCCATGCGAGACTGGGTCGCTTCGTCGCGAACGACTCACTACATCCTGGGCTCGGCTCTGGGAGCGCATCCCTTCCCAATGATGGTGCGGGATTTTCATCGGGTGATTGGGCGTGAATCACGCAGCCAGATTCTGGCCCTTGAGGGCCGCTTGCCGGATGAGATGGTGGCCTGCGTGGGTGGGGGCAGCAATGCCATCGGCTTCTTCTTTGATTTTTTGGCGGATCCCGGTGTTCGCCTGGTCGGCATCGAAGCCGGAGGCCGGTCCCTGGAACGAGGGGAGCACGCAGCGCGCTTCGAGGGCGGTCGGGTCGGGGTGCTTCAGGGTTGTCGCACTTACATTTTGCAGAACCCCGATGGGCAGATCGAGCCGACGCACTCTATTTCGGCGGGTCTTGATTATGCCGCCATCGGGCCGGAGCATGCTTATTACCGCGACTTGGGTCGGATCGAGTACCACAACGCCTCCGACAATGATGTTCGCTGCTCCTTCAAACTCCTCTGTGAGACCGAGGGAATTCTCCCGGCGCTGGAATCCACCCACGCCATCGCTTACGCCGCCCAACGTGCGCCGGAGATGGGGAGCGATCAGATCCTCTGCGTCAACCTGTCGGGTCG
>CAYOIB010000055.1:6488-13085 GCA_964403935.1 uncultured Puniceicoccaceae bacterium
AACGTGCGCCGGAGATGGGGAGCGATCAGATCCTCTGCGTCAACCTGTCGGGTCGGGGTGACAAGGATGTGATGCAGATTGCCCGCATGATGGATGCTCCGGAGGCTGGCTCATGAACTCGATGACTGGGTTCGGTCGCGGCACGGCTACAGCCGGAAATGTGGGATTGACCATTGAGTTCGCGGCGGTGAATCGCCGCAGCCTTGAAACAAGCTTCAGCCTTCCTCGGGAATGGCAGGTGCTGGAGCGTGATCTTGTCGAAGTCCTCCGCCAAGGCGTGCAGCGGGGAAAGGTTCACGCCAATGTCCAAGTGGATGCCGGGCAGGAAGGCCTGGGCTTTAATTGGGATCCATCCGCGCTTGATGCCACCCTCACCAAACTCGGCACACTGGCCCGTCGCGAAGGTGTTGCCTGGCCCCCGGAGGCAGATGCGCTCATCCGGTTGGTCAGTTTGCACAAGGTCGATTCAAACCTTCCGCCCCCGGAGGCGGTTCGGGATGCCTTGGTCAAAGCAGCCCGGGCGGCTTTGAAGGAGCTGAATGAGATGCGTGCCCGAGAAGGGGCTCATCTGGCTGAAGATCTCGAAGCGCGGTGCCTGCGTTTACGGTCTCTGCTTGAGGAGGCTGTGGCCATCATTCCGGAAACGGTAAACCGTTATCGGGATATTCTTCTTCAGAGGCTGAAATCCGCTGGCCTTGAGATTGACCTGGATGACGAGCGTGTCCTCAAGGAAATTGCTCTCTTTGCCGATCGTTGTGACACAACGGAAGAAATGACGCGCCTTGAGAGTCACCTTCAACAATTCCAGGAAACACTTCATCTACCGGGTGATCCCGCTGTCGGCCGAAAGCTCGAGTTTATCACGCAGGAGATCAATCGGGAATTCAATACCATCGGAGCGAAGGCTAACAATGTGGACGTGAGTCGGTTGATCATTGAGGCCAAGAACGAGATCGAGCGAATCCGCGAGCAGGTTCAGAACGTCGAGTAGCATAGTATTACTCAAAGGTGAGAAAACTCTTGTGACGCTTCTGTTGGGCAAAAGTGAGCGGTGGCAGGTTTTCGAACGGACTGTGTTGGGGCATGCTGTAGAGAACGCGTCGAATTTCGGCGCGAAAATCGATCCAGCGATCCCAGTCGAGATCCGGCGCATGGGCGATCTGGGTGAGGAGACTTCGCCACTCGAGTCGCGCGCGCTCGACGTCACCGGAGAGGAGATCGTCGCCGAGAAGAGACCCTTTCAAGGCAGGGTTTTCAGCGAGGCGGAGAAGGGTTTCGGAGGCACCGTCGCCGTAATCCTCCGGGATTCCTTTGCGAAGATAGCCTGAGAAAGTGGCATTTCGATACGTTGTCCGGCAGGTGTCACCGAGGCGGCCCGAGAACGTTTCTTGCTCGCTGAAGCGGTGTCCGGCGCGCAGGTTGGCGATATCGTAGACGAGTTCGCCGAGGTCATAAGAGCTGTCTTCGAGAGCGGCAGCGATGGCGAGGCCTTCACCGTGGTTGAAAAAGCTGAAGAGAACACCGCGACGTGTCGGACGGGCATTTTCATCGATCAGTCCGAGCTGGAACCAGGCCTCGGCCGGGGTTCTTGCATGCACGCGTTCGTTCTTGGGGGGGCTGGAGGCGAAGTGCATGTTGACTTCGACCACGACTGTGCGGCGCGGTGGGTTCAGCAGGGGCCTTCCACTTGGGTCGATAAGGGAGAAGGTTTCCGCTTCATGGTAATCAAGGCGCCCATAAAAGATGCCATCCCGTTCAACCAGAGCATTCAGCTTTCCGCCCTGAGTGAGTTCGACGAGAAACGGAAGGACGCGCTTCTCAAGCCGCTCAAGGGTCCAGTGCTTGCGGGATAAATGGCGGGGGGAGCTGCCCAGGCGATCGGCCCGTTTTCGCAAGGCATCCAAGGTCCAGCGAGTCAGGACCAATTCGCCTTCGGACTCATTCCGCCCGATGCGCGCCAGCGGCACTTCCCTTCCATAACGCTTTCCGTCGATCGTTTCGATCTTGCAGAGCGAGCCAACGTCAACACCGCCGAGCACCTCAGGATGGGCCAAAGCCGCGGACCATTTTCCCTTGGAATACCAGAGGGCATCGCCCAGCCGAGCGCGCCGGGGGCTTCGGGTTCGCTCCCATTCGCCCTCCGGGGTTTGGTATTCCTCCACCTCCTGATGCCGAACAGGAACGGGCACTTCCTCGTGGCGCGAGCCCTCGCGTTGAAAGGTGTCCAGTCCGAGGGGAACGCGTTGCGGGCTAAATAGGCGTTCGGTGACGGCGCGTGCGGCCGCGATTGGGTCTTTCTTCCGAAGACTGGCGGAATGCATCACCGCGATCAGGCTGGGCCAGTCGATCTGGGCCGAGCGACGCAGGTTCAGGGGCCGACCTTCGCTGAGTCGGGGCTTGCCCGGAGCAACGAGGATGAAGCCTTTCTTGTCCAACCCGCGCCGTCCGGCACGTCCAAACATCTGGAGAAGCTCGTCGGGTCGGACAAGGTGGGTTCCATCGCCCACGCGGTATTCGTTGTCCGTCACAAAGACGCTGCGCATGGAAAAATTGATACCGGCGGATAGCCCCATCGTGGCGACCACAACCCGAAGTTGACCGGCCTTGGCCAAGGGCTCGACCAGCCCGGCCCGTTGCCTGTAGTCCAGTCCACTGTGATGAAATGCCACCCGTGCCTTCAGCAGGCGGGCCAGGCGGTCCCCGGCAAGTTGCTCTTGAGCTGGCGTGAGAATGAGCGGATCCTTCTCCGGGAGTGCCCGGGCCAGCTCGGTTGCCAAGGTCTCGGCGGCCCGTCGGCGAGGCGCGAAAGCGAGCAGGGGGGCCATGCCAGCGGCGAGCGCTTTGGCGACAGCACGTACCCAAGACCCCCGGATGGATGCGGGTACGCCGCGTTCTGGAAGCGCCTCGATCGATACTTCATCGAGCGGAACAGGGCGTTCGTGATGTTCGATGAGATCAACGGTTCGCCCTTGACGACGCAGCCAATCCGCGACCGCGGCAGGGTTCCCCACGGAGCCACTCAGGAGAAGGAGTTGGGTGGTCGGCGGGGCGAGGGCCAGAACAAGCTCGTAGTTGACGCCACGGGATTCATGCCCGAGCATTTGATACTCATCTACCACCAGGAGGTCGGGTCCGCGTCCGTTGAGGAATCGATGTTTTTGTGTTTCAAGGGTGGCCACCACCACTTGGGCCTCAAGGTTCTCAACGATGTCCCCTGTCACGATGCCAACGTTCCAACGCTTGGCTTCCCACTCCAATCGTTTGTCATTGGCGAGAGCGCGGGTGGGAACGGTGTAGACGGCATTCTTCCGAAAGCCAGACTCGATCAAGGTCTCGAAGATGAAGGTTTTGCCAGCGCCGGTGGGTGCGTGCACGACGACATCCCGTCCATCCTTGAGCGCGCGGATAGCGGCCTGCTGCCAGACATCGGGAAGGCGAAGGTTGATTGCGAGGGGGTCGGGGGTGTCGATCACAGACGGGGGGCGGCTGCCATCAGCTCGCGTGTGTAAGGGTGGAAGGCGTGGCGATAGAGTTGGTCGGCAGGCCCGCGTTCAACAATTTCGCCCCGTCGCATGACAAGGATCTCGTCGCTGATGTTCTCCACGACTGCCAGATCGTGCGCGATAAAAAGTAGAGTCAGCCCGAGTTCCTGGCGGAGTTTCTTCAGGAGGTTGATGATCTGGGCCTGCACAGAGACATCCAGCGCGCTGACAGGTTCGTCGCAGATGAGCAACTCGGGCTGGACAGCGAGGGCGCGGGCGATGCCGACGCGCTGGCGTTGACCTCCGCTCAACTCCGAGGGAAAGCGATGCCGATACTCGCCGGGATTCAGCCCAACTTGGTCGAGGAGGGCATTGATTCGTTCCATGCGCTTGTTTCCTCGGCAGGAGGGTTCGTGAATCATAAACGGCTCAGAAAGGATTTGGGCCACGGTTCGGCGTGGATTGAGCGAGGTGTATGGATCCTGAAAAACCATCTGGATGCGCTTCCGCCATGGCATGACCTGACGCTGGGACAGGTGGGTGAGGTCTGTCTCCTCATAAATGATGCGGCCGCCAGTCGGGGGGACCAGCTTGACAAGGCACCGTGCAAGGGTGCTTTTCCCCGAGCCGCTTTCGCCGACAAGCCCGACGACAGAGCCTTTCGAGATTTGGAAGGAGACGCCGCGCACCGCCCGGATCGGGTTTCCGGCAGTGCCTGGATACGTCACCTCCAGGCCTTCGACTTTGAGAAGAGGCGTTCCTGGCTGGTCGGACGTTTTGCGTTCACCCATGGTTGTTGAGAACATCGGGGTCCGGCTCTGGCGGCACAGGCATTCCCCCTGGAGGATTGTTCCCATGAATCTGCCTCGTCTGCCCATGCCAGCAAGTCGAATCACTGAAGAGCGCGGGCGGTTAATGGAGACTGGATTTGCTGGGCGCTGCCTACTTGCTTCCGTTCGAATTTAGGGTTTTGCCAGATGGCCGCCAGACGCTTTGTCTCCGGGCTATGGAATTGATTTTCCTCGGTACAGGCACGTCTCAGGGCGTTCCGATGATTGCACACGATGGACCGGATCCCGATCTCAATGATCAGCGGAACTGGCGCACCCGCACGAGCGTGCATGTTGTCTTGAACGGGCACCGCATCCAAGTCGATGCGGCCCCGGAGTTCCGCCTCCAGTGTGTCTGGAATCGGATCCCGGCGGTCGATACCTTCATTCTGACCCATGGGCATGCCGACCATGTCCTGGGCATGGATGACCTGCGGCGCTTCATCGATTTGCGGGAAGGCCGGGCCTTGCCGGTTTACAGCACCGAAGAGGGGCTTTCCCGGATTCGGGAGATCTATCCTTATGCGATTCGAGACCGGCCTGAATTCAAGGGGTACCCCGCCTTCCGGCCACTCCTGATGCCACAGACGCTTGAGCTGGATGGAGGCAGGATCCACTCCGTTCGGCTGCCGCATGGGCGGGTCGAGGTTCTTGGGCTGGTCTTTGAAGAGGATTCAACGGGAGCGCGCTTGGTCTACTACACCGATTGCAAACGGGTTCCTGATGAGGCTGTTGCCCTTGCCCGGGGAGCGGATGTCGTTGTCCTCGATGCGCTTCGCCCGGCACCCCACCCGACGCACATGAACACAGAGGAGGCCCTCGACGCGGCCGCTCGGATCGGTGCCAGATACACTTACTTTACCCACATGGCACACTTGGTGGACCACGCGCGGGATGGAGCGCTTTTACCTCCCACAGTCGAGTATGCGCACGACGGGCTTCGGATTGAAGTCGAATCCGCTCAGAGAGGGCAGGCTTGCCCAGAAGGCCTTACTTCGAAGTAGCGGCGGCAGTTGCCTGCTTGCGTGCCGGGGCCGCTTTGGATGAAGCATCTTCGATGAACATGCCCATCGTCCGGTACTTCTGGTATCGGGCTTCAAGGCGATCATCCGAAGAAAGGGCTTGGATCTCACCGAGATGGCGTTCGAGGGCATCGCGGACGTTGGCGGTCGCCTTCTCGATGTCCCGGTGGGCACCGCCCATCGGTTCCGGTACGACCTCATCGGCAATCCCTTGTTCCTGAAGTTCGCGCGCGCCAATTTTCAGGGCGTTGGCTGCCGCTTCGGAAAACTGCCGATCACGCCAGAGGATGGCGGCGCAGCCTTCCGGCGGAATGACAGAATAGTAGGCGTATTCCAGCACCAGCAGACGGTCGACCACGGCAATGCCCAAGGCTCCTCCGCTTCCACCTTCGCCTAAAATGACCCCGATTATCGGTGTATCGAGGGTGGACATATCGCGAAGGTTGCGCGCGATGGCTTCGGAGACATGGCGTTCCTCGGAACCGACGCCAGCGTAGGCGGCCTTCGTATCGATGAGGCTGATCACTGGCATCCGAAACTTTTCCGCCGTTTTCATAAGCCGGAGTGCTTTGCGATAGCCCTCGGGATGTGGCATACCAAAATTGCGGTGGAGGTTCTCCTTCACGTCGCGGCCCTTTTGTTGGGCGATGACCATGACGGGTGACTTGTTGAACCAGGCGACACCGCCGATCAGAGCTTGGTCGTCACCAAATGTGCGGTCGCCGTGCATTTCCTCGAACCCTTCAAAGATCCGGTGAATGTAGTCGAGGCTGTAGGGGCGCTTCGGATGGCGAGCCAACTGAACACGCTGCCACGGCGTCAGGCTGCTATAGATGCGGCGTTTGGTCTCTTCAATCCGTTGCTCGATCGCCGCCACCTCCACAGAGACGTCGAAATCCTGCTCGGCCGAAGCTGTCTGCAATTCGGAAAGCCGATGTTGCAGGTCCCGCAATGGCTTCTCGAAATCCAGCGTGAACTCAGTTTTCTCCATGAAAAGCATCCGACATTACGGCCCGCGGGGAGGACCTGTCAACGACGCAGGGAACTACGGGCCTCGCCTGTCTTTTATGGCTTTGGGGCGTTCTTTTTGGATGATCGCGACTTCACGCTTTGCAAAGCAGGCTCGCTTGCCCACTGTGGGGTCTTCGGTCCCATTCCCGATTGCATGAATTACGACCCTGATACGATCCCGGCAAACGAACTTGGACGCGGTAACCTGTTTCGCGTCGACGCAACCAAGCCTGCGGGTTTCTGGCTGCGGGT
>CAYOIB010000055.1:13185-17810 GCA_964403935.1 uncultured Puniceicoccaceae bacterium
TCTGCCTTGTCGCTGTTATATGGGTGGCCTTTCATCCACGGAAGCGGGGGCTTCACGACCTGCTGGCACAGTCCTACGTCGTCGAAAAAGGAAGATGAACAACGCGTTTCGAGGGAAGACGATCGTCTTGGGCGTGACCGGCTCGATCGCCGCTTACAAGGCAGCTGATATTGCAAGCGCTTTGGTGAAGCGTGAGGCGGAGGTTTATGTGGTCATGACTGAAGCCGCGACCCGCTTTGTTTCCCCAATGACTTTGCGGACGCTGAGCCGGAATCCGGTATCGGTGAACCTGTGGGACGAGGAGCATGGGTGGCATCCAGGGCATATCGATCTGGCCGATCGGGCGGACCTTCTCATGGTCGCTCCAGCAACGGCAAACTGCCTCGCCCGGTTTGCCCACGGTTTCGCTGATGACCTGCTTTCGTGTGTCTATCTGGCTACGCGAGCGCCCGTTATTCTGGCACCGGCGATGAATTCCAAGATGCTGGATCACGCCGCGACCCAGACGAATCTTCAGGTGCTCCTCCGTCGAGGGCATGCCGTGGTGGATCCCGCTTGCGGGATGTTGGCCTGCGGCTACGAAGGGAAGGGGAAGCTCGCCTTGGTGGACGATATTGTGAACGCCGCCGAGCGCGTCCTCTCGGAAAATCAGGGGGCTCGCTGAATTCCGCCGCGCATGGGTCGAGGCGGCGGGCGGGTGTCAGATTTTCAGTTTCTACAGATCCGCTTAAGCTACGGATTAGGCTGGCTCAATTGTAGGGCACAAAAGAACGGGAAGGTGGACCGGTGCCTGCCGCAAGTCTTGATTCTGATCAAGGCGGGGCGGGCTCCTTTGTGGCAGAATCGACTCGTCTCGAGCATCCATCCTAACCTCAGATTTCCCGATTATGCCTACCGACTGTGCCGTCTTGGAGAACCGTTTTGGACCTTCCATCCACCTTCCCGAACGAAAGAACCTGCTGGGAGGCCTCCAGTTTGAACGCTGCTTGTCCTCCCCCGGCCAGCATCCATACGAGGAAGTCAACTGGGAGCGGCGGGACGTCCGCATCCGGGACTGGGCGACGGGCGATGTCCGCTTTGAACGGCTCGGGGTCGAGGTGCCGGCCCATTGGGACGAGAACGCCGCCACGATTGTTGCCGACAAGTATCTCTTTGGACGCGAGCCGGATAGCGCCGAGTTCGAGGATTCCTTTAAGCAGGTCTTTGATCGCATTGCCAATACCTACACGGTTTGGGGGTGGGAAGAGGGCTATTTTTCGGCCCTCGACGATGCCGCTATTTTCAACGAAGAGCTGAAGTCCATGCTGGTGCGGCAGATGTGGGCACCAAACAGCCCGGTCTGGTTCAATATCGGACATTGGGAACAGTGGCGTTGGGGGCGGCCGGATCTGAGAGGTATTCTCGGCGGACGCGGGAACCGGGCCTTCTACGCCTCCGGTCAGGACTCGATCGAAGTGAAGGAGGTGGACAATGTCTATGCCTACCCCCAATGCTCCGCCTGCTTTCTGACAGAGGTCGAGGACACGATGGAGTCCATTCTCGGGCACCTCACGACGGAAGGACGCGTTTTTGCAAGCGGCTCGGGCGTCGGCATCAACATATCTTCCATACGCTCTTCCCGAGAACCCATTACCGGGAAAGGCCGCTCTTCCGGGCCGGTTTCTTTCGACCGGGGGTGGGACCGGATGGCAGGAGCGATCAAGAGTGGGGGCAAGACGCGGCGGGCGGCGCGCATGGTCATCCTGTTCAGCGATCACCCGGACATCTTTCGCTTCATCCGTTCGAAGAACGATCAGGAAGCCATCGCTAAGGTCATCCTTCGCGAGCACAATGTACGCGTGAAGTTGGTCGAGCTCGCCAAGACGAAGCGTGTCGAAGGTTCACCGGCGGAGCGGATGGCTGCGGAGTTGATCCTCCATTTGCCGGAAGCCAATGATATCGTCTATGACGGCCACATGGATGGGCTCCTCTATGGCGATACCCTCAGCAATCAGAACGCCAATCACTCAGTGTCGCTCAAAGGCGATTTCTGGCAGGCCTATCGGGCGAAAGGTGAATATGCCACGCGGTGGGTGACGCAGCCCGAACAGGTTGAGGAAACATTCAAGGCGGAAGCGCTTCTCCAGGCGATGGCGGACGGCGTTTGGAACAACGGTGAGCCGGGGCAGCACAATAACGACTGGATTAACCTCTGGAATCCCGTCAAGCAGGATGGTGATATTACGACCTCAAATCCATGCAGTGAGTACCTTCACCTCAATAATACCTCCTGCAACTTATCCAGTTTCAATGCCTATCGGCTCTTGGATCCGGAGACCCAGACCTTCGATCCAGACCTGCTCGTGCACATGGCGCGGCTGGCTATGGTGTGTGCGGATCTGAATGTCGAGCGGGGTGGCTTTCCCATACCCGAGATCGCCAAAGGGACTCGGACCTACCGCACAACCGGTATCGGTTATGCCAACGTCGGCGGTGCCCTGATGGCGCTGGGCGTCCCCTACGATTCGGATGAGGGCCGCTGGGTCGCGAGCCAGTTGGTCAGTCTGCTCACGGCGGCAAGTTTTCGAGCGAGTGCGGAACTGGCGAGAGAGCTGGGACCCTATGCGGCATTTGACCGAACCAGCGACAACTTGCGCGAGGTTATCAACCTGCACGCGGCCTGCCAGGAGGTCGCCGCCTCACTCCCGATGGCGTCACGCGAGGCGACGCTCGCCCGGATCGACAGCCTCTGGAGGGAAAAGGGGCGCTCGCTCCCAAGAGCGCAGGGTCTGACGGGGCGCGATGCCATGATCTCCTTTGCCCGGGCTTTTGTGGAGCCCGACAACATGGATGGCAAACGGCTGCGTTGTGTTGAAAAGATCACGGCCCGCGCAACTGAACTCTGGAAGGAAGTCGCCGCAGCGGAATGCTTCCGAAACTCCTTCGTAACGGTCATGGCTCCGACGGGAACTATCTCGGCTCCTCTTGGTTGCTATGATGAAGGAACGACATCAATCGAGCCTGACTACAGCTTGGTCAAATACAAGCAGTTGTCCGGCGGGGGCTCGATCAAGCTCTTCAACCGGCTTGCGCTGCGGGGTCTGACGTACCTTGGTTACGATAGGGCGACGGTTCGCGAAGCGGCTCTGGAATGCGCTGGACTCGATGGCTTGATCACCGCCAGCGGAGGCATCACGCAAGCGGCGGAGCATCTCGCCCATCCGTGGCCAGCGGAGAACGAAGGGCCTGTGAGACAAGCGTGGCATAAGGCGATAGGGGTGGAGCCGAATGTTCAGGCTATTGAGAGCCATATTCTCCAGTTGCGCACGCGAGCGCATGAGCCTTCATTATCCGAAGCCGAGGGACTCATCTTGAATGGTTCAAATCACCTCGAAAGCGCACCATTCATCAAAGCTGAGGATCTGCCTGTCTTTGACTGCTCGGTGAGTAATGGCGACGGCACGCGTTCGATCGCACCCACCGGGCACATGCGAATGCTCGGCGCGATCCAACCGTTCATCAGTGGGGCGAGTTCGAAGACAGTGAATCTCCCTCACCAAGCCACGCGTGAGGAGATTCAGGAGTGCTTTGTCATGTGCCACGACTTGGGCGTGAAGTGCATCGCCCTGTTCCGTGCGGAAAGCAAAGCCAACTCGGTGTTTCAAGTCGACACCCCCGAAGGACGGCGTTTGCAGCCACAGGCCGTCTGGGATTCGCTTGTCGAAGCCGCGGAGAAGCAGATGGAGACCTCCCTCCGGGAAGCCTCCACACCGCGTCGGCGTAAACTGCGCGGCCGCCGGATGGCCCAGACGATCAAGTTCACCATTGGAGGTGCCCTCCGTGGCTACCTGACAGTTGGGATTTATCCGGACGGACGATGCGGCGAGATATTTGGCCGAGTGGGGCAGACAGGGACATTTGCCAGCGGTCTCCTCGAGGCCTACTGCAAGTCCATTTCGGTCGCTCTACAGTATGGAGTTCCCCTTGATGAGATCATCCATGACTTTCGCTATGTGGCCTTCGAACCTTCGGGCTTTGCTCAAGTGGGCGACGACGCCGAGAACGAGAGCGCCAAGGCAATTAAGTCTTGTTCCAGCTTGGTCGACCTCATCATGCGAATCCTGGACTGGCTTTTCCCGGCACCGTCCCGTCATCTCATCGACCTCAATCACCCGGGCGGTGCCAAACTGTCCTGGAATGATGCCTCCGGTCCGGTTGAAGTGTCTGCATCCTCCCGGTTGGAACCCCAATCAGCTCCCTCCCGACCGGGAAACGCCAACACCTCCACCTTGCAGCAAAACAGCGCCAACCTGTGCCCAAAGTGTGGGCAGATGACCTACATCCAAGACGGAAAGTGCCGACAGTGCCGAAACCCCGCATGCGGCTTCAAAGACGGCGGTTGCGGCGAGTAGGCCCCCTGAATCCAAAAAATAAGATCCTGGCGGAACATAGAACATAGCAGGAGGGTTGGAAACTGCAGTTCCAGAGTGTCGAAGCTTTATTAACCCAGAGTTATATAATTTGTCGCATATGAACGACAAAGTGGCTTTTGGCATGAGCTGGGATCACAGGATTAAGAGCAGAAAAATAATATTAACACAGACATAATAATTCTTGATATTTTCGGGAGGAGTGGGAATATTGTC
>CAYOIB010000056.1:0-11811 GCA_964403935.1 uncultured Puniceicoccaceae bacterium
GGGGGGGAGAGTAAGGCGGGTGCGTTTCCATTTCCTGAAGATCTTGGCGTCTTGTCGGCCGGAGGCGGGTGGTGAAACGCTGCTGGGGAGCCTTCCCGGACGAATCCCGGCTCACCAGCAGGGCAGGACATCTGCGGGGGCAAGGACGGAAAGGTCGGGGATTTCTGAAAAATGGGTATCATCTGTCAGGACAACGGCCCCGAGTGTCCGTGCGGTGGCGGCAATGAGAATATCCTGGGCGGGCAGGATTTTGCCTGCGCGGTCGAGCGTCCAGGCGAGCTCCGCACTTTGTTCCCACGTTTGATTCGTTGTTGGGATATAGCACATGACGTCGAAAAACGCCGAGAGGCGTTGGCGCAGGGCCACTACTTTCAAACCTCGTTCGACCTCCAGACGCACCATTCCACAGGTGGCAAGATCGCCGTTGCGGATCCATCGCCCAAGGACGGCGACTGGATCACATCCCCGCCGCAGGAGGCCGATGTAGACGTTGCTATCGACCAGAACGGGCGGCTTCATTTCGTCTTTCCATATTTCCCGGACGATTCCGCCACACGCATGCGGTGCACGTCGTAACCTGGCTCCACCCCGGCCTTCAATTCTTCCGGCGAGAAGAGTGAAGGTGTGGCGACGAAAGCCTTGAAACGGGCCCGGCGATCCATTTCGTGCAAGGCGCTATCGATGGCTTCGGTTTTTGTGCTGAAGCCGTATGCCTCGATCACACGGGTGAGCAAAGCCTCATCAATATGCAGCGTCATTTTCATGCCATACTCAGTATGGCACCCTTTCGGAAGAAGCAAGATGATTCATTTCTGCGAGCGTCCAGGTTCTTCTCTTGAACTTGGTCCTCGCCTTGATACCTCCCGGCGATGGTCGGATTCAAATTGACTGGGAACAGGCGCATTCACACCGATGACCGGACGGGCTGTGAAGGTGTGTCACAGGCAGTAATTCGAGCTCCCACTATCAGGGATTGCCGACTCCGGTGTTAGAGGCTCATTGCCCGAAAATGAAGAAGCGGCGGTGGGCGGTGGGTTCGGGGTCGGCCCATTCGAGTACATCGTGGGGACCGAGGATACCCTCTTCGAGCGTTTGCCATTCGGTTAGGTCTTCGGACACGCGCAGATCGAAGGGTTCACCGACTATACCGAAAACCTGGATGCGGCGGGGATGGGATTCGGGGATGCGGAGGACCGGCCCGCCCAAGCGCTGGACGCGGAGTTCGAGGGTCGCGGGATCGGAGCCGGACGGAGCGGGCAGGCGGACGGAACCGGCTTCCGGGAGGTAAACGGTGTCGAGGGCTTGCCAAGGACCGCCGTCGCTTCGCCACTCGATGTGATAGCGTAGTCCAGGAACACCGACGATGTCGATCCCGGCAGTCTCGTCGTTGGCCACAGCGATGGCCGAGGGGGCGTTGTAGGCGCGGACCCAAATACGTGCCGTTCCCTCGATTTGGCCGCCGTAGAGGTCGTTCACATGAAAGCGAAGGGTGTCCCAACCGCTTAGGCCGACGGGCGGGGCGTAGCGGATGCGCCCGGATTCGGGGGTGATGGCCGCACCGCTGTCACTGGCGGAGAAGGGAAAGGCAAGGGAGAGGGGATCGCCTTCGGGATCAGAGGCAGCCCCGAGCAGATCGCTCCAGGGAAGGACAACCGCGCGGCCCTCGGTTGTGGCGTAAAGAGGCAGGGCGGTGACGACCGGCGGGGTGTTGACTGGTGTGACATCGACGGTTTGCACGGCCGTGGCCTCGCGGCCCATGCTATCACTCAAGGCAAGGGTGATGATGCGGTCGTTCGCAGGCGGGTGCCGTTCCGTGTTGGTGTAGGTGAGGAGGCGTAGGAGTTCCTGAAGAGAAGCAGGGTCGCTTGTTGCAAGAAGGTCGATGCGAAGGGTCTGGCTGGTTTGGGGCCAACCGAGGGAAAGGAGACCGAGGAGTTCGCCGTTGCGGAGCACGTTGCCGCTCTCGTCAATCTGATAGAGACCTTCTCCCGAAGGTCCGCTGGCGAGCCCGATGCGGTCGCCAGCGCTGCCCCCGCCGGTGATGATGGCGGTGAGACGGCCACCATTGAAGTCGAGGGGCTCCCCCACCGTCACCTCGGCATCGGCTGCGAGGGCGAGAGGCGAATCACCTTCCGTCCAGGAGAGGCCGGTGGCTCCCAGGCCGATGGCCAGATCTACGCGAAAAGGTAGCACTTCGATAGAAAAGGTGCCTGTTCCGCTGAGGGGGGGCGCGCCGTCATCCATAGCGCGCACGGCCAAACTGTAGGTGCCGAGGGGCATTTCGCGATCAGGCGCCCAGGTGAAGAGGCCACTTCCCGCATGGATCGTGGCACCCAAGGGCGCGCCTGGATCGAGGCTGAAGGCGATGTTGTTGGCGGGAATATCGGTATCGCTCGCGCTCACAACGAAGGCGATGGTTTCATCCTGGAAAACCTGCCGCATCCCGATGGGGAGGACAACCGGGGCGTGATTCACTTCGAGCACGGTCAGGCGGAAGGTTGTTTCGTCGGTCAGGGGCGGCCAGCCGTCATCGGTCACACGGACGGTGATGTCCCACACGCCGCCGCCGTCGTTTTCGTTTGTGAGCCAGGTGATGCGGCCTGTATCGGCGTTGATTGCCATGCCGGGGGGGGCACCGCCCGCAAGCACGAAGCGAAGGGACTGCGCGGGGGCGTCGGGATCGTTCGCCTCGACTTGGAGAACAAAGTTCTGCCGCTCGGAAATGGTTTGGTCGGGGATGTGGATGATTGCCGGTGGCTGGTTCTGGAGGGAAACCGTGGTTGTCGCGTGGGGCTCGGCAGGCAGTGGGTTGGCGTTGCCAGCAAGGTCGCGGGCGACCACATAAAAGGCATAGCTGCGCCCAAGTTCGCCATCGAAGACACCCGCGCGCGCGTTGGTTGGACCGAGCCAGAGGGTCGCGGGTGCGCCGTCGACGGAGACATAAACCTCGAAGGAAGCGATGCCTCCTGCGTCAATGGCGGCCCACTCGACAACAAAGCGCTCGTAATTTTCCTCCGGAAGCGCGCTCACGGAAGCCACCGGTGGGGTTGTGTCGTCGAAACGGTCGGGGGCATAGACCAGGGTGTATTGACCCGGCCCGCCGTGATCGACGAGGTGAATGATGTGTTCGCGGACGGGACTGCGCCCGACGCTGCGGAAGGTACGGTCGGTCACGCGCACATTTTCGCCGACAAGGAGTTCGCGCCCGTCTGCCCGAACGACTGCCACCAAGTCGAGGGCACCCCCGGAGGGGTCCTCGAAGCGCGAGAGGAACCAGCCGTCCGGGGCGGTGAGGTTTACGAAAACAGTCGTTTGCTGAGGTGAGGGGGGCGCGCCAAGGGATGGATTCCCCACAAAGGCAATGGGTTCGTGCCCGCCGTCCTGCCAATGGATCTCGAGCGGGCGCGGAGCGACGGGAAAGCGGTCGCTGACGAGAAAGCCTGAGCGCCCGCCCGCACCCGCCCGCACATCGCGCACCCGTCCGAGGGTCTCGTGAATGGCGACTTCCTGAATGAGCGAGAGCCGCAGATCGCCGAATCCATCAAGGTGGGCGAAGGTTGCATCGTAGCCAATGAACTTGCCGTGCAGGCTGGACGTGAGCCACCAGATTGCTGACTTGGTTTCACCGGGGGCAAGTTCGCCAAAGCGCGCTGTGAGGCTGTTTTCAACAAAGGCCCCGTCGGTCTCCACGCCGATAATCTCGAAGTCGATGGCAAGCCCCTTGTCGTTCTCGATGATCTCCGGCTGGCCGGAAATGATTGTGAGGCTGCGCGCTGTTCCAAAGCCCCGGTTGCTCACGAGCACTCCGAGCGAAAAGGGTATCGATGGCTCCACTACAGGTGTGAATGGGTCGTTGGCGAAGACATCGCGCTCGTGGTAGTAGTTGAGAACGAGTTCGGGTTGCGGATAAACGGTGATCTCTGTCGGATCGAAGGGAATGGAGACCCGTCGCCCGTTCTGTGTGTAGTGAATGGCCCCGCCAACCCCGTAAACAATGGGCTCGTCGGTGGGTGCGGCATCAAGGGAAGGAACGATCCGCCATTCGCCGGATGCGCTGGCGGCGGGCGCAAGGGAGTTGCTGCTGAGGCCCGAAAGCGTTTCGCCATGGAGCGCCTGAATACCAAAAAGGTCGTTCACACGTTGCCCCGCACTGTTGAAGATGGAGACCTCCACGTAGACGTCCTCGAGCGGATCGCCGCCGTCATTCTCCATCGTCAGCCGGGCCTCAAAGGCAGTGCGTGCAAGAACCGCTTCCTGGCGAATCTGCAGCTTAACGGTCGCGCAGACGGAATCGCTGCGGTCTTCGAGGTAGAGCTGGAGGGAGAAAAGAAAACCTTCGAGCGGGTGGGCGAAGCCGTCCGCCTCGCTGTCGGCGATGACGGCAGCGGCATTGGCGGAGACCATGTTGAACTCATCCATGGCAATGAAATCGGTGCTCATTCCGCTGGGCACATCGGCGACATTCAGGATGCCTGCCGCATGGTAGTCGAGGGTGCGGTTCCACCGGTCGATTACGCGGTTGGCCTCGGCTTCGTCGACGCCCTCGGGCAGGGACATGTCGAGCAAGGCAGAGTGCTCGGCGAGCGTAATCGCGCCCCCGCCCGGCCCGTCCTCGGCCACGGCGGCTTCGAAAACACGCATCCAGTTCAGGTAGTCCGAGCCCGAATCCCGCGTGCGCACAAGGTAGCTTCCGAGAAGATAGGCTTTGAAAACCTCCATGACCAAGACGCGATCGAGGTAGTCGCGGAGAGCGTCGCCCGATTGGCTGGGGAATTCGCTGAGGAGGGCGTAGGGCGAGGGATCGCCAGAGGGAGAAAGCGTGCCGCCGGCAAAGGCGCTGAATGCGAAAGGCGGCAATCCGATTCCCGGCGGAACGTAGATGTCCGGCACCCATCCCGTTTCCCCGAGCAAATCGAGGGCGCACCCCGTTGCGGGCGGCAGCGGCAACAAACCGATGCAGGCGTTGAGATGCCCCACGAGAAGGCAGTTGTTCACCGCGATGGCTGTTTGGATAGGGCCGATGAGCGGCCAACCAAGCAGGCCGATACAGGGCGGAAAGGGGTCGTTGATGAAATTGGCACAGGGACGGTTATCGCGGGGAGGAGCGACGATATCGCGCGGGGTGACTTCGCGGGGAGCGCCCCCGCCCGTGAATCCCATCTCTGCAAAGAGCCAACCGAGGG
Source organism: uncultured Puniceicoccaceae bacterium (assembly GCA_964403935.1). Taxonomy (GTDB): domain Bacteria; phylum Verrucomicrobiota; class Verrucomicrobiia; order Opitutales; family Oceanipulchritudinaceae; genus SLLG01. The sequence continues at coordinate 5,184 of CAYOIB010000056.1, forward strand.
CGTTGCTTATCCCGGTTCCATTGATGATAGCGCGGTTGTTGTCGCCGGTGCGGACAGAACCGGAGGCAGCGTCTGTCGTGCGTCGGGGCACGCGAGGCCGCTCGCGCGGGGGACAACCCTCGTAGCGCGTCATTGTGCGTGCCACTTCCCGCATCTGCGTAAGGCCGCACTCGTAGTGGTAAACGACCCGCTGTGTTTCGATGCAGCCCGCCGTCGGAGAGGTGCTTTGGGGGCTGACGGTTGCGTTATGCGAGGCATTGAGCCCCGCCGTGCCCTGTGGGGTGAGTCCACTCTCGCGGGTGTAGATGACGGGGACTGTGAGGGTTGTCAGCGCCGGAATGTCTCCAATATCCGGAATGAGAACGTCCGTGGTGTAGCCGGGGAGGTTGCTGAATTCGAGAGCGGCGTCCTTTGCGGTGATAAAGCCGTGATTGGTCACCGCGTAATCAATCTGCACAGATTCGCGCTCGCGCAGCAACTCGATGAGGTCCACAAAAGCGGGCTCTATCGTGACGACGGGCTTGGGGACCTGGGTTTCGAATTCTGTGGTAATGATAATTTCATACCGATCCTCGTATTCGACTTCGACGACCTCCCAGATGTAGCGCACGCTTTCGTAATTGAGCAGAGTGGTGACGGTGTTGTCGGGTCCGGCCGGGACAAAGAGCGTCTCGGCGTAGGCATGATGATTTGCTGCGCTCACTTCGAGCAGGTAGTAGCCCTCGACGAGGCCCATGAGGTCGACGCTGCCATCCGGACCACTGACGCCGGTGGCAGCGAGATCTCCCGAAAAATAGTCACTCAAGCGTACGGTCGCTCCTTCGAGGCGCGGTGCCCCTTCGGCAAAGTAAGTGAACTCGTTTTCGACCGTCACGCGAAGAGCTGCGGAAGCGTCCGAGAGCACGCGCAAAGCAAAGGGCACACGGGTGAGGGCAGGGCCGTTGCTTTCGCGTACGATGAGTTCTCCTTCGAAGGAGGAGAGAGGTATGTCGATGGGCGGGTGGGCGCGCACGGTGAAGCTGGCGGAATCGCCCGGCGCGAGCGGGGGAAGGCTACGCGCTGGCAGGCTCAACCAGGCGAGGTCCGAGGCGAGGATTTCAAGCGGACCCGAAGCACCGCCGCCTTCGTTCGTCACTGTTATTTGAGTGGAGAAGGCCCGTTCGCGGACCACGGCGGCACTCAGGCGCGTTGGCGCGGCAACCAGTTTCGCGGTCGGGCGAATGACCTGAAAAGCGACAGGAACGGTCACAGTGGAACCATCGGCGGTGGTGAAAAGCAAGGCATCGTTGCCCGTCCCGGTACCGCTCGCGGAGGGGGTGAACTCGACCTCGACTAACAGAGTCCCGTCGGCGGGCAGGGTTGTTCCAGCGGGATAATGGAAGTCTGCGCTCACGGGCCCACCGCCGTTCGCAAGGGCACCGGCAAGGCCGCCCGCAGGTACGTTAGCGGGATTCTCCAGAACAATCTGCACGGCTTTAGACGGACCACCCTCGGTGAGGCGAAGGGAAATCGACGACGATTGTGCGCGCAGCCCGAGGAGGCGAAACGCTGTTTGCATGGGCACTTCGGCGACACCCGGATGCGCGGCCCCCGCTTCGTAGGAACCCGCTTCTTTGGCGAGGGGTCGCCACTCTCCGGCGAATGCACCCGTGGCATCGGTGACAAATTCCACCGTGCGCTCGAACCCGCCCCGGCGGATGATCACGCGCACGGGCACATTGGGCGCGGGGTCACCCGTGGCCGCAAAGGTCGCCGTGCCGCTCAAAGGAACCGGCGTTCCCGCGGGGGCGCTCGCGAACCCGGCGGTTACGGTGGCGGTGTACCCGGCATTTACGACAATGGGGTGCGGAGCGTAGCCGAGGTTGTTGTCCTCAAGCAGCTCTTCAATCCTGTTGGTGGCATCGGTTTGCACAAACACATGGAAGTCACCCTCCAATCGAGGCAGAAGGATCGGAAGGTCACGCTCGATGACTTGATTGGGCGCGAGGATCCCCGTGAAGGTGTGCTGAGCGAGCAAATACTGGAAGGGCCGGGAGGGATCGTTAGTGATGAAAACGCGTTGATGGAAACTTCTCTCTGTCGCGGCTGTGCCTTGGTTGATGATGCGGTAGCCGATGGTAGCAGGACCGTCGGAGAGACCCAATGCGGGTGCGGTGACTTCGAGCACCGCCAAGTCGGGCAGCGCGGTGGCTGTGATGAGCAGGTTTGTGGAAACGCCCAGATGGTCTTCTGCTGCGGCCGTAAAGGTGACCTCACGCGGTCCTTCGACGACGGTCTGGGGGAACGTGCCCACGGGGACATCGACCGAGGCGGTGTTCGCGGGAATGATCACTTCCGCGGCGTGTTCCACGCGATCGGGATGGCTGCTCGTCAGGGCCACGGTGAGGGGAGTGGCTTCAACGGGATTCCGCGTGAGCGTAAGGATACTGGCCGTTGTCATGCCCGGTTGGGCGACGTTCGGGGAGAATTGCGCGCTGAGGTGGGGAGTCTGTTCGCTCACCACATTGAGCCAAATCATGTCCGACTCGGCGAAGGGCGTATCCGCCGGTCCGAGGCGGGCGTTGAGGGCAACCTCCGTGATCGCCGCGACGACGGCACCCGGACGCACGGAAACCGGTGTGGTCGCCGTTGCTGCTCCGGCCGGGAAGTGAACCGTAGAGGCGATCTGCACGAGATCCGAACGGGTGTTGACGATGTGCACATCCATGGGCACGAGGGGCCCTCCGGCGCGACGGACGGTGAGAACGGTTCCCTGCGTGATCGCGCCTGTGCGGATGGTGGGGTCGCGCAGCTCCATGGACAGGGTTGGCGTCTTCGGATCGACCACGAAGACGCTGCTCTCGCCCCTCGTGTATCCTTGTGCTTCGGCTCCGATCGTGACATCGACATCGCCGCGCATGGCGCTCGACTCGGTAGCCGTGAGGGAAAAGTGGACTTCGCTTTCCCCCGCCGGAAGGATTAGCGCAGGAGGGAGGGCAAGGCGTCCGGGGCGTGAGGAAAATAGCGATACAGAAAGCGGCGCGGTTGGCGAATAGTTGCTGAAAACACGTCCACCGGTGGACTCCCCGTCGACGAGGGCCTCGCGGTCCAACTCAACCAGGAGGGCCGGTCGGTCGGTGTCGATTACGGTGATGTTCAGGTCTGCCGGGAGATAGCCAGTGGCTTCGGCGGAGAGCGTGACGGGTTGGTCGCCGTCGACGATGCCGTCGTGCACCGGTGTAACAGAAAAGCGGATACTGCGCCGACCCGTGGGGAAGGTGACGGCTGCGGGCACGTCGGCCTCGGCCGGGTCGCTGCTCGCGAGGCCGACGGTGAGAGGTGTGTTGAGAGAACCCGTGCGCGTGAGGGTGGGGCGGAGGGTGTTTGCGGAGGCGGTTTCTTTAATCGAGAGCACATCGCCCGTGAGGAAGAGCGCGGGGGCCAGATGGCGTTCGGAGGAAACGGCGCTGTTGTTGGCGGTGAAGAGTTCCTGCACCGTGCCTCGTGAATCGGCTTCAACGACAAAGCGGACGGTGCCGTGCGGAACGCCCATGGGCAGGCTTAGGGTAAGGGCGCGCGGCGCGGTTCCATCCACGGCGAGGGTGTACTCTTCGAAAAGGAGCGTTTCGAGGACCACAGAGAGTCCGTTTGGTGATGTCGACTCGATCCGCACGGTTTCCGTCCACGTTCCGGTGAGGGGTGCGGTTCCGCGGTTGGCCACGGTCCAGGTGAGGTCAACGCTGCCGCCAGCGGCGATGTGAAGCGGTCCCCCGACGCCTTCCACGACGAGGTCGGGTAGGGGGGGCTTGGCGATTGCGATGGGGTGCGCGTAGGGGGCGGCCATGGTGTTGCCCACCGCATCCGCAATGGCCGGTCCGATCGCAAGGGTGTATTCGCCGACTGCCTCCTGTTCTGCGAATGTCACCCGATAGCGCTCTGGGGCGACGCGCACAACGGCGGCTGCTTCGAGGTTACCCAATGGCGTGGTGAGGATGAAGTCGCCGCGTCCCACCGTAGTGTTGGTGAGGGCTTTGTTGAAGGTGACGATGAAAGTGCTGAAGCGGTCGACGGCATTCACCGGGGTAACCTCGACGACCTCCGGGAGGACAGCGGCGACCCCTTCGAGGCGAAGCATTGCAGCCGTGTAAACGGGATTGTATTCAATCGCCCCGCCAAGGTTGAGGCCCGCCCAATCGGTGAAGGCCCCGCTCAGAACGGTCGCTTCGATGAGCGGATGGCTGTCTGTCAGCGCTGGGGAGAGGTTGACGTTCTGGAAGGTGAAAGCTCCCGCCAGTTGGGCGACGCCCCCGACTTCGATGCGGGGAACTCCGGTGGAGTAGGCGCGAAAGCGGGTTTGTGCTCCTGGACGGAAAGTGAGGTTTCCGGTGACTGAAAGAACGTCCGGTGGCGATGCAGAATTGGTGCGCGCGAGTTCGAGACGGTCGAGAACCAGATTACCGTCGACCAGACCGGTGCCTGTGACTTCGCCGGGAGCCTCGACTGTGAGGTGGTTTGTTCGAATGCGCCCGGCGTTGCGGAGTTCAAGAAAGACGCGGTGCAGTGTGGTGGCGGATCGCATTGTGCCGATCTCGACTTCACCCGTATCGAAGACCTCGATACGGGAATTGGTTCCCGGACTGCTCATGGTCTGCAATCGGGGAAAGTAGAGCATTGAATCGGTCCCGTGGGATCGTGCCGTTAAGTGCCCTTCGAACGTTTCGAGGTGATCGAGCAGAACCGTTCCGCCGCTCAGCGCGTTTATCTGAAAGGTGATCGATCCGCCGGTAAAGGATGTTACGGCGGGCAGCTCGATGCGGCTGCCCGTGCCGTCGGCTTCGATGCGGTTCCGCGAGTTCCAAGAGGGCGAACCGGTTGCGAGCGTGGGCAAAGTCGGAAGCGAAATGCGGGCGCCGGTGGTTGCACGGAGTTCGCCACCGTTGAAAGCCGTTGTCCCGACAACGCTGACCGCTGTTCCCGCCCCGGCCGCATGCAAGCCCGCCTGGCGCTCGATGACGAGGCCTTGGGACAGGGTCGAAGGTCCCTCCGTCACAAGCAGCGTTCCATTTTGCAGGACGATGGGTGACGCGGCAGTCAGGCCGCGAAGGGTGGCGTTTTGCGAAAGGATAACCGGTGTGTTTCCGAAGGGGATGACCGCGCGTTCGTCTTCGCCGGGCACGCGTCGGCCAAACCAGTTTTGCGGATCATGCCAGTCGCTTCCGGTCCCGCCATGCCACGTGCGGATGCCATCGAGCACATCTTCCGGCTGAAAGATGACGGTGTAAGGCTCTTCCATTTCCGTACCCAAAAGGTTACGCACCCCGCTCACGGTGAGACGATAAGAACCGGTGGGCAAAGGATCTTGCAGGCTGATCGTGGACCAGCGGCTCGTGGGATCGTAGCTGATGCCGAGCAGAAGGCCGGGTACCGGCATCCAGCCGCTTCCGTCGGTGCGTTCGAGCAGGTGGTTGGCCGGGGCGGCGGCAGAGGTGGGCTCAATCCCAAAGGCGTCGAAATAGCGCAGCCGCACTGCATTTGCGGCAAAGTGTTCATCGACAATGGAGGGTCCGGTATCGTCCCCTTCCTCGGCTGTAAGGCGCAACCGGTCGGCTTGATAATCGAAGGAGAAAGCGAGCCCGCCAGGGAGGACTGTCCCGGTCAGGAGAGAGAACTCGCCGCTTCGCCCGCCGTAGGTGAGGGGATCGATGTTGGTATCCAGTTCGGGAAAGATTTCGTTGTTTTGCAGGGTGAACTCGCCGCTCAGAGCGACGGTGTTGGAGAAATGGATACGGTCGCTCTCAGGAAGGACTTCGCTTCCCCCGAGACGGATGCGTGTGCGGGCGGTTTCGCTGAAACTGGCCGATCCGGTGAAGGTGAGTGTGCCGATGGCATTCGGCATTCCCGGCGCAAGGACGCCGTGATTTTGCAGGAGGATGCCGCCGAGGTGGATGTTACCGATGCCCGTGATCAATCCTGTTGAGGCGTTTTCAAAGGATGTCCCGCTGAACGAGAGGCTGGCATTTTCGACGGCGAACAACCCTTCGTTGAGATGCGTGGCTCCGGACTGCCCGATGGAGAAGGTAATGCCCTCAGCGGCGCGGACGGTTCCCCGGTTTGTCAGGCTCCCGTTGAAATTGCGGCTTCCGCCGCCCCCAGGGCGGGCAATGAAGGTGCCTTCGTTGATGAAGGTGCCCGAGACGTTGAGCGTGGCGGTGCGGCTTTCAAGGGATTCGAGGCGGAGGGTGCCCGGATTCACAAAGCCATCGGGCACGGACAGGGTGCGGGAGCCCCCGACAGGGTTGAGCCAGATCTCGATCTCCGGGTTTTCCTGCAAGGTGAGGGTGGTATTACCGCGCACCTCAACCGTCTGTGCAGGGAAGCTGGCGAGGACTGCGAGGGAGTTGCCTTCGAAGTTCCACCCTGCGCCGAGGGTGCCGCCTTCGAGTCGCAGGTGGCCGGAACTTTGGGAAACGGTGCCAGCGCCGCCACCGAGCAGGCCACTCTCCTGCGTGATGACGGTGGAGTTTCCTGCGGCGCTGAGATTGAGCGTGGTGTTTTCGCCTGCGGCGATGGTGCCTCGGTTGATGAGCTGCCCGCTGAAATTGCGGCTTCCGCCGCCCCCAGGGCGGGCAATGAAGGTGCCTTCGTTGAT
>CAYOIB010000056.1:11911-17397 GCA_964403935.1 uncultured Puniceicoccaceae bacterium
ATGACGGTGGAGTTTCCTGCGGCGCTGAGATTGAGCGTGGTGTTTTCGCCTGCGGAAACAGTGCCTCGGTTGATGAGCTGCCCGCTGAAGCTGCGGCTCCCGCCCGAACCCGGTCCCGCGACCACTGTGCCTTCATTGATGAACAGGCCACTCGAAGCCACATCGATGCGCGAAACGTAGGAGCTATTGATCGATTCGATCCGGATCGTGCCGTGGTTCACGAGGCCATCGGCGGCGGTGAGCGCGGACGTGCCCGAATCACCTCGTACCCAGACGGTGACATTTGGGCTTTCCTGCTGTAAGAGAGTATTTCCGAAACCCCGGACATAGACAGTTTGCCCGGCGAGTCCTGGCCCGACGCTGAGGTTGCCGCCGCTGATGACGACCTCGCCCGTGCATAGCCCGCCCTGAAGAGAGAGGTGAGCGTTGCTTCCCGAAAAGACAAGGGACCCTGCGCCATCCAAGCTGCCTCCGCTTTCCTGCGTTACCATCGCTCCCGAGCCGCCGAACGACAAAATCGTGCCCGTCTCGGCGCGGACAATTCCCCGGTTGAGGAAGGAGCCGTTTACGCTTCGGCTGCCCCCCGAACCCGGTCCCGCGACCACTGTGCCTTCATTGATGAACAGGCCACTCGAAGCCACATCGATGCGCGAAACGTAGGAGCTATTGATCGATTCGATCCGGATCGTGCCGTGGTTCACGAGGCCATCGGCGGCGGTGAGCGCGGACGTGCCCGAATCACCTCGTACCCAGACGGTGACATTTGGGCTTTCCTGCTGTAAGAGAGTATTTCCGAAACCCCGGACATAGACAGTTTGCCCGGCGAGTCCTGGCCCGACGCTGAGGTTGCCGCCGCTGATGACGACCTCGCCCGTGCATAGCCCGCCCTGAAGAGAGAGGTGAGCGTTGCTTCCCGAGAAGACAAGGGACCCTGCGCCATCCAAGCTGCCTCCGCTTTCCTGTGTCACGAATGCCCCCGATCCGCCGAGGGAAAGAATCGTTCCCGCCTCTGCCCGGATGGTTCCCCGGTTGATGAGCGGACCGTTCACGCTCCGGCTGCCGCCGGAACCCTGTCCGGCGACCACGGTGCCTTCGTTCACGAGCGTGCCCGTCGAATTGATGTCGAGTCGGGAGATGTAAGAACTATTTATTGACTCCAGCCGGATTGTGCCCCGGTTGAGAAGACTTTCCGTTATCGAAAGGGCCGAAGTCCCGGATTCCCCCCGTAACCACAAATCCGCGTCCAGAGTGAGGCTGCGCACCGTGCGAAAGCCGGTCAGGCTCACCTCTCCGGCTCCAGTGCCGATAATCACATCGTCCCCGCTTCCGGGCACATTCCCGCTATCCCAGTTAGCGGCGGTGCCCCAGAGGCCGTCGCCCCCGAGCCCGCTCCACACTACGGGATTAGCCCACGCAAGCGACGCGGAAAAAGTGAGTGCAAACAGCTCAAAAAGCCACAGAGTAAGAGGAGCAATTTTCACAGTATCTGGAGGTTGAAGGAGAGGCAGGCAGATTTCGACGACTCCCGGAGATCGAAAGGGTCGAAGGATCTTAATGATCTTTTTACACCAATGGGCAGTCAACGCATTTCGATTTCCCGGCTGATCGAAAGCCGGGGACTTCTGTGGATCTCGCTAAGGGATGGATGAGTAATGCCCGAGAGCATAACGGTGCTCGATGTGCGCAGGATCGGGGGCAAGAAAGTCTTTCGAGATCAGAAACTCATTTTCGCCACCACACTGAGCGCCGTCGGCGTAGGCGGTTTCCATCTCGGGACTGCGGTCTGCGGGCGGGTCTCCGATCGCGAAGCTGCTCCCTGGATCCAGATACATGGGGATGCGAGCGGCAGTTGACGAAGTCTAGGAAATCGGGATAGTGATCCGAACAGTGGTTGACGATGGGTCAACGGCTGCCCGATCCGCGGGCACCTCGCGCCCTGTGTCGTAAATCAGGAGTTATGGAGATGAATGGAATCGGACTCAAGGAACTCGCTTTTGTTGGTTACCCGGTCGCCGACTTCGCAAAGGCGCGACAGTTTTATGGAAACATCCTCGGCCTGAAGGAGACGCTTTCGTATGATCACGAAGGGGAAATTGGATGGCTGGAATACGATCTGGCGGGCCAGACCCTTGCCTTGGCCAAAGCGTCTCCGCAATGGGAACCGAGTGCGCATGGAGGGGGTGCCTGCCTGGAGGTGGAGGACCTGGATCGTGCGGTGGCGCACCTCAGGGAAAACGGGGTCAAGATCGCGTTGGACATCCAGGATTACCCGATCTGCCGCTTGGCGCTGGTAGCCGATCCCGACGGTAATACCCTCGCCCTCCATCAGCGAAAGCCGAACCATCCAGAGAGCGGGAATTCTTGAAGGGCACGGGGCCGGGAATCCAGCGAGATCGAAGAAAGTAGAAGCGACAGCTCCACCGCGAATCTCCAGCCGAAGTCACTCTGCATATCCTCCTCGACACCTGCGCGACTCATAAAAAAGCGCAGGTGCGCGATTGGATCGAAAGGCGCAAGCGCCAACAAAGACGCATCCATGGCAACGAACGCATCAACCTTCACTTTACTCCGACCTCAAGCAGCTGGATGAAGATGATAGAGCGCTTCTTCGGCGACCTCTCACAGCAGGCGATCTGCAATGGAAGCTTCGAGAGCGTGCGCGAACTTGCCTGTGGGATCGAAGTCTATAGCGCTGAGGGATCTCAATCCGAAGCGCTATGTCTGGAAAGCCCGAGGGCGGAGATCCTCGCGAAGATCAAGCGCGCGCGACAGGACACTAGAGCGTCGATTCCTCGACTTGGCGGAGTCGCCCGCGCCGGAGATAATCGTCATCTGTCCGGGTTGTGGTGTGGTAATGGTAGCGAAAGTGCCTGCCGTCGGGGTATTCGATCGCCTGAATCTTTCCGAAAGTAGCCGGTTCCATTGGGTCGTCGTAGTAGTGGAAACGGGTAGTCCTGGCTGCGCCATCAGGATCGGAGATTTGCGTCTCGATGACATACTCGCGGCCATAGCTGGAAGGAATGAGGGTGGGCCAGCCATACATCCCCTGCGGTGCAGGCATCTCATTCTTGGGTGGAAGCACCTGGCTCCAGTCCAATTCCCGGAAAATCCATTTTGTGCGGGATTGAAGCGTTTCCCCGCCTGATTGATCGAGGGCGAAGGTGGAGAGAATCTGATGATGCCTCCCTTCTTCATTGCTTGCAATGAGCTCCTGGCGCGCGGCAGGAGTCTTTTCGTTGGAATTCCCTTCCAGCAGGCTCCAGATGATGTCGCCTTCACAGAGGGTTCGCGAAACCTCGTAGAATGTCTCTTCCCGACGCACTTTCCGGGTGATGCGAAGCCGTCGACCGTGTGCATGAGGAAGCTCTTCCAGTTTAAGATCTATGGTAGCGAAGGGCTTCTGTCGGCCAGGTGGATACGTGAGGTCCTGTTTTCGATAGGGCTTTCTTGATCGGTAAAAGTTGAGGCGGAGTGCGGTGTCGTCGATCCGCTGAACATCGACGAGCATGTTTTGCTGCTGTTCGCGACGGCCTTCGTGGGCCGGGCTTGGGGTATGATTGCGGAGCAAGATTTGCCGGATCTGAAAACGATCCTCCGTTTGCGGGTGATCGGGCGTGAAGCGGACGATATCGGTGGAGGCTTGGGTCTCGAAGGCTTGAAGGATGGAAGTGGGGAGAAGAAGCGGACTGTTTTCTGCCAGGCAATCATGGCTCAGCCAGAGGCGACCGGGATCCAATCCTGAAGACACGCCCAGGCCAATCGAAGCGAGGTATGCGTCCCCGATTTGCGGCACGACTGCGGCGGCAGCGAGGTCCAGGTCGTGGGGTGATTTAACGAGTTTCAATGTATGCCAAGCTCGACCTACGAACCAGCCACCTCCCATCGCGTGAGCTGGCGGGACAAGTGTGAGCCGGTCGATAGGTTCACCATCTATAAGGGCCACATAACCAATGGGGACGTCTAACAGAAGGTGGACGGGTCGATCGGTGCCCCATGATCGTATTGAGAAATCAGTCTGAACGAAGAGTGTGTAAACCCGGCCGGGCAGCAGTTTGGGAAACATTCGGTCACGTGTCTGACCTGTTGGTTTCCAGCGCCAGCCCATCCCATCTATATATTGAGTGTATGGGGCATTGGTATCGTAGAGCCCCTCGAGGATCAGGACTTGGGCGCGCTCAACATTTTTGTCGGGGAAGGCAATTTCGAGGCCAATTCGTTGGCCCAGCGGATCGGCCGGTTGGGCGAAGGTGGGGGGTGGGTGAGCGAGCCACGACAAGGCCCCGAGCATGGCAAGGCGGGCGGGCAGCAGCCGGAAGGATGGAGAGAACCGATTCAATCTCATTCAAAAGCGTCGAAGGTTTTTGCCCATTCACCCAATGCGTCGGCTTGGGGCTTGTAACCGCGGCGGAGGCCTTCCCGAAACAATTGCTTTGCCTGGGCGAGGTCGGGTGGGTTGTTGTCGAGGCCTGTGGCGGTGCAGCGGGCAAGACCGATGAAGCCCGAAGGATGGGCCTGTTCGGCGGCTATGGCATATAATTGACAGGCGCGGACAGGGTCTTTCACGAGGGGCAGTTCCTCGGTCCATTGGCCGTCCCAGAGGAAGTTGGCCATCGAGATGCAGGCCCAGGAATCGTTCAAGAGGACGGATTGTTCGATGTGTTTGAGAGCCTCATGAAGGTCCCTTTCTACACCGCCAAGACCGTGGATGTAGATGTGGGCAGCATTGTTGCCGGCACCACTGTTGGCGTGATCGTTGGCGAGATTTATGAAATGCAGGGCTCGCTCAATATCAACTTCGGTTCCCAAGCCGTCCCGGTAGAGTCGGCCAAGCCCGAGGAGACCTCCACTCGCGCCCAAGGCTGCGGCCTGTTCGTAATATTCGTGGGCCTTGGCATAGTCTTGGGGCACGCCCCGGCCCTCCCGGTAGTGGTCCGCAAGCATTGTCGAGGCCAGCGATCCACCGGCCTCAGATGCGCGCATGAAATACCGGGAAGAGGTTGTGAGATCTTTTTGGACGAGGAAGCCCGTCCTGTAGATGTGGCCGAGCCTGTAAAGGGCGGACTGGTGCCCATGACGAGCAGCCTCTTTCAAATACTGAAGACCTTGTCCGGTTTCTTCGGAGGGATGGTTCGCGGCCGTATGGAATTGGGCAAGAGTGTAGAGCGAATAGGTGTCACGTTCCTTCGCCCATGCCTCGTAGTCCTTTTGGGTTGGGGTGCGGTCGGGCAGGGTCTTGTATAGCTCGCGATGGGTTGCCGCACGGCGTTGGGTTTCTTGCTCGATAGCGATCCCGCGATTCTTCCGGGCGGTTTCCTGCAAGGAGGCAAGCCCAGCCGTTGCATGGTGGCTGGCCGGTGGGGACATGGCCACGAGGGCGGAGGCAGGCGAGGGAAGATTTCCCAAGGCTTCAACAGCTCCCGCATGGGGAGCGAAAATGAAGGGTGCGGCAAGTAGTGTGGAACAGAGGCGAATTCGACCAGACATCA
>CAYOIB010000057.1:0-17345 GCA_964403935.1 uncultured Puniceicoccaceae bacterium
CAACTTCCGCCGAGTCTGAATCTCCATGCCTTGTAAATCTCTTGGAGATTCATGGTTTGTCAATAAAATAGACTCTGTGTCTTCTTTATTGATTTTTGTTGATTTGAATATGGGGGATAATCGGTTGTTTTTTTGCTCACGCTTGTGAGGTTTGCCCGTAGGGTGTGTTGAATGAAAACGAGCAAGAAGGTTGGGTTTGTTGGGGTTGGTCGGATGGGGGCCAATATGGCGCGCCGCTTGGTGGATCAGGGCTATCGCGTGACGGCGGTGTATGATGTGAATCGTGAGTTGGCGGCGGCGCTGGGGTTGGAGGTGGGGTGCCTGGCGGTGTCCACGCTGGCGGAGGTTACGGCGAATGCCGACGTGATTCTCACAGTGGTGCCGGATGACGAGGCGATGCGGCAGATTTTCGGAGCTGGAGAAGACAGTCTTCTCAGGGGGTCGCCGGAAGGCCGGACCTTTATCAATTGTGCCACGGTGACTCCACAGGTTCATCGGGAGGTGGAAGCCTTGTGCGCGGCGAAGGGTGCGGTCAGTTTGGAGGCCTGCATGGCTTCGAGTATCACGCAGGCGCGCGAGGGAACGCTCTACCTGATGATCGGGGGTGCGGAAGCGGTTTTCGAGCAGGTGAAGCCGATTCTGGTGACGCTCAGTTCTTCGATGCGTTACATTGGCACGGCCGGGCGGGCAGCAGAGGTGAAAGCACTCGTCAACATGGTCATGAATATCAATACGGCGGGCCTTGCCGAAGGTCTGGCGTTGGGTGATGCGCTGGGGATCGATCTCACGATGTTGCGGGAGGTCTTCGCGGAGACAGGAGCCGGGAGCCGCGTTCTGCAGACGGACGGAGAGGACATGCAGAATCGGGAACACGATTGTTATTTCTCAGGGGCTCATGCCGCCAAGGACAGCGGGATCGCTGCTGGGCTGGGGGTGGAGCACGGGCTGCATCTTCCGCTGAATGATGCGACTTGTGCGCAGTATGAACGAATGGTGGAGCGCGGTATCGGCGAGCTGGACAAATCCGGGATTGCAGAACTCACATTCAAGAACCGCAGGTAAAATAAAAGCCTCCCCGCGGAGGGGAGGCTTTGGGAAAGAGCTTTTTTCGTCAACTGAGCTGAACGAGCTGAATTTAGCGGTAGCGACGTCTTGCGGGGAGGTGCTTGTCGTCGTCGTTTGTTGAACCCCCTTCGTCGTCGGCTTTTTTCTTCTCTTCTTCTTCGGTGCGGAAGGTTCCGGTATCGAGGTAGCGCTGGACGTCGTCGCGCGACTCAATGATTTCGAGGCGGGATTGCCCGTCAATATGAGCTTCCAGAGTGTTGGAGACGATGTGCGGGCGGATGAAGATGAGAAGCTCGGTGCGCTCCTGGTTATCGGCTTTCCGGCGGAAGATGTTGCCGAGGACGGGGATGTCACCGAGAAGGAATACCCGCGACTCGCTTTCGTTTGTATTCAATTGTTGGAGGCCCCCGAGGACGACAATCTGGCCGTTGCCCATACTAACGTAGGATCTCGCTGAACGACTGGTGAAGATCGGATTACCCGCCACACCTGTTCCGGGAAGGAGGTCACTCACGGATTGTTCCACTTCCAGCTGCACGATGCCGTTTGTTCCGATAAGGGGGGTTACGTTCAGTTCGATGCCGACGGATTCATACTGGACTTCTTGCTGAATGCCGCCCCCGATCTGGTCAGCCCGATCGGTCTGCCTTGTGATGATCGGTATTCTGCGGACGATCGAGATATTTGCTTCTCGGTTATGGGTCGTAACAATCGTCGGGGCCGAGAGAACTTGGACGTTTCCGCTGGTCCGGCCCTGCCGGAGAATCAGGTCCATGGAGAACTGGCCGGGGCCGAGAATAACAGGTGAGATTTCGGCACTTGATTCGTCGAATATAGGGCGCAGAATCGTGTTGGGGCCACCAATATCGGTAATGACCGGGGCAACTTGTCCATCCACCACACTGTATCCGGCGGTCACCCCGGTCGTAATTCCGAAGGCATCGAGTCCCCGGACATAGCCCTTTGTCAGGGTTACTTCTGTAATGATAACTTCGATACGGACCTGTGCGAGGACGATATCGATTTCCCGGACGAGGGACTCGAGGAAGCGGAGGTCGCTGGCGGTGCCGGAAGCGACAATCGCGTTGGCGCGTTCATCGGCGACGAGGGTCATGAGGTCACTGAACTGAAGGGCGGCGCCTTCACCGCGGACTCCCGAGGGCTGCGCGGTGGCCTGCGCGGGTTGTTGCTGAGCACGTGGAGCCTGCGCCGGGCGCGTACGTTGAGCTGCGGGTTGGGCAGCGTCGCGTGACTGCTTCTGGCCCGAGACGACCTGCTCGATCAAGCTGACGACATCCTGCGCCTGGGCATGCTGGATGGTGAAGACACGGGTGGATGTAAGGGGCGCGACGTCGATATCAAGGCGTGTGATCAGGTTTCCGATCAGGTCTTTGTTTCCCCGGTGGGTGAAGACGAGGATCTGATTGCTGCGCTCATCGGCATCAAAGGTGGTGTTGCCTTCGAGTTGGTGGCGGAGGGGCCCGGCCTGAACTTGCTGGAGTCGCTGAAGGGCTTCCTGGGCGGGGATGTTGTTTAATTGATAGAAGAGAATCTCACTCCGGACAGCGCTGGGTGCGTCGATGACTTGAAGGAGGCGTTCGAGGCGCTGGAGGTTGATGAGCGCGTCGGTTACGAGGAGCATGTTGCTCTTGTCGAAGGCGATGGGGGCTCCCTGGGACATGAGTGGCTGGATGAGCTGGACGGCCTCAGGGGCGGAGAGAAAGTCGAGTTGAATGAGGTATTCGTAGAGCTTCTGGCTGGGAACGGCATTGAGGGTGGTTCCCTCCCAGCGGGGGGCTACCTGGTTGTTGACGACGGCGGCGGGGACTGCCTTGAGGAACTGCTCACCGACCTCGGTAATGGCAATGCCGTTCAGGGCGAGGAGCGACTCAATGGCGAGGATCGCATCGCGGCGCGTCATGGCCTGTTGGCTGAAGAACGTGATGTTCACCCCGGGCAGGTTTTGTTGTCGGAGAATAGGTTTGCGGGTGAAGTTCTCGAGCATCTCGATCACTTCGTTTGTACCCATTCCGGGAATACGAATGAGCCCCACGCTTTCGCGCATACGGGGATCTGTTTCATCGACAAGGTTTGCCCGTTGTTCAACAGCGGCTGAGGTCTCCACCTCTTGGGCACTTGGCGGCTCCGACCTTGGGGTGTCCTCTGTCATCGTTGGCCGGGCGGGCGGTGGCGGTGGCGGGCGGAGGTTTCGCGGCGGTGGCGGCGGTGTGAAATTCGGTGGGCCGGAAGGCGGGGCTCCAAACGGAGGAGCGGCCTGTTCTTGGGGCGCGTCTTCCTCTGGTTCGATCGCCTGGGCGAAGGACAAGGGCGAAAGGATCAGGAGCCCGCCAAGAAGAATGAACAGGGAGAGGCGAGGGCGGAGGCTCAAGCGGTTGAAATCGGGCGACTGGGGCATGATTAATTAATATCAGTTGAGGGCAGCCTGCTTGAGCTCGAACGAGGAGAGCTCGAAGGTGGCATCAAGCAGGCGCGGATCCCGCTGTTGGGCGGTGATCTGAAAGGTGGTCAAAGTGATGTAGGGAGACTCCTCCTTGAGTTTGGAATCGAGTTCGATCAGTCTTTCGATGTTCGCCTGGCGGATGGCCAGGCGGACGGAGTGATAGCTGAAAATGTCGGTCTCCTGGGTATCCGGGCTGGAAATGGTAAAGCTGACGCCCGTTTCGCGGGCGAGGTTGTCGAGCCGCTCTGAGAGCTGGGAGGCCGTGAGGGTGCGGCGTGGATCCAAGCCAGCGCGCGCTTGCTGGAGCTCGTTCTCGGCGGCATCTGCTTGGGAAAGCGTGCGTTCAAACTCCTCTACGCGCGTTTTCTGAATGCGATAAACGACACGCTCGGAGCGGAAATTGCTCCAGAGGAAGAAGAACCAAAAGATGAGAAGGGTCCAGATGAAGGCGGCGAGGAGAACCCGCTCGCGAAGGGAAATGGCGCTGAAAAGGCTGCGGAGCATGGTTCAGGGAGTTGGGCTCGATTCAGTGGAGGCGAGGTCGGCCTGGGCACCCGCTGTGGTGTGCGGCACTTCATTGAAGCGAATGAGCAGGTCGAAGCGGGTTTGTCCGTCTCGGGTTTCGACGATGTTCTCGACCTCCGCGACGAAGGGAAGTTGGCGGATGCTATCGGCGTAGGCATTGACCGGAGCGACGGCGGCGGAAAACCCTTCGATGCGGAGCTCGTTGAAAGTGGTCGCGCGGGTGCGGGTAAAGTAGACGGACTGCGGCCGCACTTCGTTGATCAATTCGAGCATGCGGAAGGGGGCGAGGTCCTGTTCCGTGCTTTGAGTGATGCGGGCGGCAAGTGCCCAGGTGTCGTTGATGCGTTGGACCTTGGGTTGAAGCTCCACGATGTGCTCCGCCCGGCTCCGGTTATAGATGCCGAGTCCGAGATTGATCCCTTGCAGCAAGAGGAGGAAGGCAAGGAAGAACCCGGCGGCAGCGGTTGCCTTGAAAATAGAGCGGGAGATCCGCCGATCCTTGCGTTCTGCGGCGCACCATTCGGGCGAACGGATGTCGGCTGCCCAGACGGCTTCAAGATCGAGGGGAAAGACGTGTGACTTCGGGGGGGTGTCCGCTGTCTCATCTGTGTCCGGGAGAAGGCGGCGGTGAAAACAGATCAGCTTCCGTTCGCCTTCAACGAGGATGCCCGCACCGACGAAGACACCTTCCTCTACGGTCCAGCCCTCTTCTGCGGGCACGGCTTTCGCGAGTTTGTCACGCGCTTCCAGGACAGCTTTGTCCGAGAGGAATTCATCATGCACACGGCGGGAGGAAACGCGGGCTGGGATCGATTCGCCTGGCTCGAAATAAATCGCGGTGACGGCGGTGTTTTCGCTGACAAAGCGGACGGTGCGGCGGGTAAAGGTAGGACCAATAGCCGTGAGGAAACCTGGAAAGGCGTGAAAGTAATCCTTGATTTTCTCTATCCCGAGCTTCGTCAATCGGGCGTGTGGAGCGGCATAGACAAAGGCCTGATGCGTTTTCTCCTCAAAAAGGAAGCCCCAGTGGAGGTGGTCCATTGGAAAGGGGGAAACACCTTCTAGCAGGAGCTCGATGGTCCCACTCCGCTCGGCGGGGGGGATGTCGGCGGGCAGATCAAAGCGATGGCCGTAGAAGGTATCCGCCGGCACGAGCAGCACCCGGCGCTCGGGTATGCGGGCGCGGAGCTGACTGGTCCATTTTTCCAAGGCCTGTCTCATTTGTAGGGCAAAGGCGTATTGCAGGAGGGGTCGCTGATGCTGTCCATTACATTTTCCGGTTCTCGGTCAGGCGCATGATCTCGAAGGGATAGCCGAGTTTACTCGCTTCGCCCTGTGACGTCCGCGCACTTCCCCGGGGGTCGGTTTCTCCACGGGTCCGGGGGCCGGGAGCGGTGTTGCGGGCGATGTTATCGGAAGCCTGCCCGGCCCCTGGATCAGACCCTCGCCAGCGCACGAGGGTGGTGAGGAGAAAGCGTGCTTCGCCGCGGCGTGCCTCCACTTCGATTCGCAGCATGGAAGCCGTCACGCCGACAAGCTGGCTCTCGCTGAGGAAAAAGAGTGCGTCGCGTGAGCGGATCGGGCGATCATTGGTTGTTCCCGCAATGCCATCCTGGCCCGCGCGATGGGTCTCGATGGCGATGGCATCGATCACTCCCAGCTCGTGGAGGACGGTAAGAACCTCGGAGCTCGCTGTATTGACGTTAACGGAGTCCTCATTATCGAGGGAGAAGAGGCTGCGAAAGCGACTGAGCTCGGGGAGCGGGAGACCGTCCTCGTCCCAGAAATGGTCCTTCCACTCGGCGACAAGCTCGAGTTCATCCCACGTGCGGAGCGGGGCATTGCGCGGCCGATAGGGGGGCCTCATGCGCAGGTAGTCTTCGCCATCAACGCCGGAGGCTCCCCGGGCGAGGTCGTCTTCATCCATCCAGTCCAGGAGCGTATTGGCGAGCTTTTGTCCCGAGGACTGATCAAAGCCCAGGAGCTTGAAGGCCTGGCTCAGTGTTTCGTATTCCACGGTCCGCAGGGGGAGGCGAGCGCTCTCGTCGATCACGCGGACGGTTGTGGTGATGCCGTCGCTCTCCGGGAGATTGATGTACTGGGCGGGATTGCCCCAGCCCTCGATGGGATTGTGCAGGCCCCCGTCGATCTCGCGGAAGGCATTGATCACAGCGAGGGAGGCTTCCATGGTTGAGAAGGCGTGGGAACGGAGGTCGTCGCGGTGTTGGAAGAGGCCGGAGTAGCGAATCTTCGAAATGGCTTCCTTCTGAAAGGCGAGGACGATGAAGGAGAACAGGACGACAAAGGCCAGAACCGCGACGACGATGCTGCCTCCCTTATCCGAGAGGCGGCGGGTCGATCGCTGGGTGTGCCTGGCGTGCGCGCAGGCTGTGGGATCAGAAGAGGGGGACATCGCGGTTGCTCTGTGGCAGAAAGACGTTTCGGACGGTGGACTCGTCTTCGTATTCAAAGTGAAGACGCAGGAACTGGGGGAGGAGGTAGGCGTCATCGTTATCTTCCAGCGGACGTTCCACGGTATCCCACTGGTCGGTTTCTGCGTCGTAGTAGCAGTACTCGATCCGCTTCACCCATTCCGAGAGGCGCGTTCGAAAAAGATCGTCCACACGCTCGAACTCCTCCTGCAACTCCGAGTACCAAAGGAATGACAAGCCATCGCGGGAATCGAAGTGCAGGTAGCAGACGACATCGGGCAGACGAATACCTTCGCGGACAAAGAGTGGGGGTGCCTCCGTTTGCCGAAACATCAGGAGCGGAGGCTGGAATTCGCTCCAGTCGGGGGGGCGGGCCCACTGGACAGGGAAGGACTCGGCGCCTTCTTCGGGTGCGGGTTGGGATTGGGCCAGCGCGGTATTCAGAAACATGGCCACGCCCTCCGCATGCTGCTCGAAGAAATCGTGCTCGGTGTCGTCAAGCCAGATCTGGCTGAGGGCAAAGATGTGGAACGAGAGGGCGGTCATGACCGTGCCGACGATGGCGAGCGTCAATAGCATCTCGATCAGGGTGAACCCCGTGTTGTTTTTGTTGGGGCTCATTACCAGTCGTATTGCATGCGCCGCACCTCGACCTGATCCTTGAAATCGGCGAGAAGGCTGGAGCGATCCACCGGATTCGACCAGGTGGGGCGAAGGAGGTAAATGACCTCTTCGTGCTCGGTCGGTCCAGATCGGTCCGGCGATGTGGGGAAGGCGACTCTGAGGCGGACGCGAAAGAGATCGGGAATGGCTGTTTCTTCGACTTCACCGCTCCAGTCGGCGCGACCCCGGTCCAGCGTCTCGATTGAATCCCCGCGTTCAAACTCATCCAGATCGGTTACCTGGATGGCAATGCTGCGCACGAAGCGAACGTCCGCTTGAAGGTCAGCTTCGATACTCATCATCCGCAAGGCGGTGAGGGTATTGGCAAAGGTATTGGTGAGGACGACGAAAGCGACTCCGGCGATGGCGAGAGCGATGAGGGCTTCGATGAGAGAAAACCCGGAAGCGGCCGTTCGGTGATGAGGTATCATCATTCGTCGACTTTCAATTCAACCGCTGAAAAAGGGTCGTAGCGGTGCAGCGAAACGTCGCGCCCAAAATGGATTTCGGCCTCAAAAGGGGTCGAGGAACGGTCTGGTTGAAAGCGAACCCGCTGGATTTCGGCACGGTCCACAGTGCGGCGAATCGAACTCAGGCCGCGCTCGGGCAGAAGCTGGTAGAACTGGATTTCCAGCTCGTCCGCGGCCTTGCCTTCGTAACCCGTTGTCAGTTTGGCGAGCTCGGAATTTACGGCGTTGGTAATGATGAAGGCGCTCGCCTCGCGATCGAAGCGGAGAAAGGTCGCCTCCTTTTCGAGAGCTGCCTGGTAGCGGGCTTCCCTCACGGCTTGTTTCAGAGTCCGCTCGATCGGAGGGGCACCGAGGCCTTCAAAGATCGGGGTGACATTCACCACCACGAGCCCAGCCAGCAGGGTCATCAGGCCGATCACGATGATCAGCTCGATCAGCGTAAAGCCCGACATTCTGCCTGCTATCCTCCGTGGATTGCTTTCCATCAATATTCGCGTAACCGAAGGAGGGCGTGGGCCGCAAGCATGCAGCCCTTCCAGATGAAGCCCCCCGCTTCAGGTGTTAGGTGTAACACCTGAGTGGGCTCTTCGTTGCACCTTTGTCGCGAGTATCGCAGGGACCCCAATGTGGCTGGCGTTTGTTCAGGAAGGAGCGGGCGCGCGCATCCTGGGCCGCCGTTCACGCACCGTGCCACCCAAG
The DNA here is from genome assembly GCA_964403935.1 of uncultured Puniceicoccaceae bacterium. GTDB lineage: Bacteria > Verrucomicrobiota > Verrucomicrobiia > Opitutales > Oceanipulchritudinaceae > SLLG01. The sequence goes on from CAYOIB010000057.1 coordinate 8,316, forward strand.
ACCAGCGCGGCGCTGATCAGAACGAGATTCTTGATGATATATTGCCCTTCGATCGTGAGGACGAAGGGGAAATCCTGAAAAGTGGCGTGGGGCAGAAGGATCAGTGGAAGGAAGGTGCCCGGCATCTGCAGCGCGAGGAGGAAGAGCGAGAGCCGGATCAGCGGGCGGTAGAGCAGCCCTATGCCGATCGCTACCTCCCATGCACCGAGAATAATGACGAAGGCGTCCGGATCGACCCAGTAGACCGTCATCTTCACCAGGTCTTCGGCCGGGCTTACTCCGAATACCTTCAGCGCGCCAAACCATATAAAGGTCAGCCCGAGGGATAGTTGCAGAAAGAACAGGCCATGTTCCTTCATCCAGCCGCTCATCTTTCGATCGATTTTCTCAAGCCATTGCATGCAGCAAAATTACATGCCTCTGCCCGGATGACAAGGGGGCGCGCTCTGATGAAGAGCCGTGGAGTACGGGCGTTTCCCCCGTCTCTAGATTTGCGAAATCACCGTGGAGGTTGGAAAGCGCACGAGCTGGCCTTCGAGGGCCCCGTTGTAGAGGGTCCAGCTCTTCTCCGTCGGGCCCAGCGCCGCGATGCCGTCGGGGTTGGCTGAAAAGACGGCCGCTCGTCCATTTGGGCAGCGTTTACGGAGGAAATCCGCCAGTTCGCGATGAAGGGCAACGGCTTCCGCATGGGTGCCAATACGCTTGCCATAGGGTGGGTTGGTGACGGCAAAAAACCTCTCGACGGTGTCTGGCCATGCTCTGAAGTCCGTCGCTTCAATCGTGATCGGCGCATCGAGGAAATATGTTTTACGGATTGTCTCCGCCACGGTGCGGGTGGCCGCATCCTTTTCCAGTCCGATGATTTTGAACTCCGGACGCGGTGAGCGTTCGGCGGCCTCAAGAGCTTCGCGCTCCGCTGCGTGGAGATGGGCATCGTAGTCAAAGAGCGATTCGAAGGCGAAGCGCCGGTCGAGGTTGGGGGCCTTGTTGGCTGCTTTCATCCAGGCTTCGAAAAGAAACGTTCCCGACCCGCACAAGGGATCGATGAGAGAGGTTGTTCCGTCCCATCCCGCGATGCGGAGGATCGCTGCCGCCAGGTCTTCTTTGAGGGGAGCGATGCCGTGTGCCTCACGGTAGCCGCGCTTGAAAAGCGGCTGCCCCGAGGTGTCGAGACAAAGGGTGACCCGGTGGGCATCAAGATGAACAACGATATGAATATCCGGATCTCGTTTATCGATCGAGGGGCGGATGCCTCCCGCCAGTTTGCGAAAGGTGTCGACGATTCCATCCTTCACGCGGTGAACGACGTACTCCGAGTTCCGCAGCTCATCCGAGCCGCCGTTGACATCGATGCGCAACGTCCGCTCAACCGGAAACAGCTTATGCCAGTTCGTCTTGCGAGACTGGTAGTAGAGCATGTCGTAATTGCGCGCGTTGAAGGTCCGGATGGGCAAAAGGACATTCAGCCCCGAGCGGAGGCCCATGTTGGCGCGGTAGACTCCGGCCAAATCCGTTCGAAAGAAAACAGCCCGCCGACCGATGCGCGTCACCGGGATGCCCAGACTCTTGAGCTCGCCGGCGACGGATTTTTCAAGCCCGGCTCGAGTGCCGACCAGACCTTCGAGATCAGGGGCGGCGGGTGGAGGGGTGGATTTCTTCTGCATCTTCGGGGCAGGCAATCACCCCTTGTTCGAAACGCGAGCTTCGAACCGATCAAGGACTTCTTTCATGTCAGGAACGAGGTTGTGCCGCCGCGCATTTTCAAGCGTGAGCCATCCGTAGTTGCTGTGTTCCCGGGTATTCAGGCGAAGTTCCGGACGGTGTTCCAGTCTGGCCATGAAAAGGTGGTAGGTGAAGTCGAACTCCGGAAAGCGGACATAAAGTTTTTCGAGGAATATCAACTGGCCGTCTGGTAGTTGAAAACCGGTTTCCTCCATGACTTCGCGCCGCATCGCCGCGCGTGGGCACTCGCCCGGTTCGATCTTTCCGGTGGGGCAGCCCCAGTGCGCGGCGAGAAAGGTGCCGGGGGCGCGATGGAGGAAGAGGTAGGAATCGCCCTCATGCAGCAGGCAGGAGGCCGCCTCAAAGGCTGAATCAAAATCGGGTGGGGGTGATTCGAAGATCATGAATTGACCTTAAGGGAAGATCCATTCGCTTGCCAAGTCGCCGCGGGCTTTCCTCCGGTGGGCTGCGGTTCAAGCCTGAAGAAACCGCTCCATCAGCTCGTGACCGCGCTCCAGGTGCAGGGGGCCTCTCCCGGCGGCGGCCTCATCAAAAGCTTCCCCGGGGGCCGGGTTCAGGCCGTGTCCGGCCATCAGGAAAGGGACGGGCGTCGCATCATGCTTTCGGGTACCCACACAGGTGTAATGGTCCGGTAAATACAGAAAACGCCATTTTTCTCCGGCTGCCTCACGTCGTCGAAGTGCCTTCACCAGTGGGCCGACAATGAAGCTGTCAATGGCTTCAATGCTGGCCACCTTTGTCTTGAAATCGCCCTGGTGGGAGGCCTCGTCAGGCGCTTCCACGTGCACGCAGATAAAGTCGAGCTCATCAAGGGTGCGGATGGCATATTCGCCCTTCGCCCGGTAGTCCGTGTCGTGGTAGCCGGTGATGCCCGGGACGTGAATGCGCCGGAGACCAATGAGCTTCCCGATCCCGGCGAGCAGATCGACCGCTGTTATGACGCCCCCCCGGATGCCGTGCATCGATTCGAAGGCTGGCATTTGCGGCTTCTGGCCTCCGCCCCAGAGCCAGACGTGAGTGGCAGGCCGCTTCCCTGCCTCACGTCGTTTCCGGTTGATTTCGTGGTCGGCAAAGAGTGATTCGCTGTGATCGTACAGCATCCGCAACACGTCCGCACCATCGCCTCCTGAAGGAAGGTGGGGCCCAACCGGAAGCTGAGGGATGTCATGCGGCGGGACGGTCTGGACATCGGCATAGCTCCGACCGCTGTCATCTGTCATCAAGTTGCGGTAGCTCACGCCCGGATGGAATTTCAGGGCAGGGTCCCGAATGCTGGCGGCGAGGTCTGCCAGCAGGCGGTGGCTGTCTTCCGTATCAATGTGCCCCGCCGAGTGGTCGATCATGACGCCATCTTCGATGGTAACAAGGTTGCAGCGGTAGACCCAATCGGTGGGTTCCAGCTCCACGCCGATGGCGGCGGCTTCCAGCGGGCTGCGGCCGCGGTGGTATTTTGCGGGATCGTAGCCGAGGAGCGAAAGGCAGCAGAGGTCGGATCCGGCGCTAAAGCCGTGAGGGGTTGTCCGAGCCGTCCCGAGAAGGCCGCTGCGGGCGAGTTCATCGGTGTGCGGCTTCCGCGCAGCGGCAAAAGGTGTTTGTCCCCCGAGTGCGGGGATGGGATTGTCGGCCGCCCCATCTGCAATGACCAAGACATACTTCATCGGGGGGAACGATGAGGCCTAATCGTGCTTTGGCGATACTGAGGTCACACCGAACCAAGATTTTTGGCAGAGGAGGCCTGTAAATGGTGCTCAGGGGGGGACTCGAACCCCCACACCTTTCGGCACTGCCGCCTGAAGACAGCGTGTCTACCAATTTCACCACCTGAGCCTGTCGAGCGCCCTCTTCCGAGGGTCGAAGCGAGGAAGATCAAAAGGCGGGCCTCACCCTGTCAAGCTTGGACTCCTGTGCGAGTGGTGGAGGAAGGACAGTTTGTTTCTCAAAGTAGGCTTCGAACACTTTTCGGGCAATGGGAGCGGCCGTCGAACCGCCGCCATAGCTGATGTCATCATCGGGCACACCCTCGATAAGGACGGTCACAGCGATCTTTGGATCGGATGCCGGAGCGAAGCCGACAAACCAGGCCAAGGTGGTGGGGCGGCCATCTTTGCGGACTTGGGATGTGCCGGTCTTGCCCCCAACACGCATGTGCGGTGAGCTGGCGAGGCGGGCTGTGCCGGTGCGCCCGGCCTGGAGCATGCCTTCGATGACTTGATCGAGCATGGCCGAATCGATTCCGATGGGCTCGCCGCCGTGTTCGGGGGGTATGTCTCCGCGGTGACGCATCAAGGTGGCCTGTGTCCGGGTTTCTTTCCGAACGAGAGAGGCGACAAAACTGGTAATCCCCAGAGGGGTCACGAGGAGGTCGCCCTGGCCGATGGAGACGTTGGCGGTGTCTCCGTCAAACCAGGATTCGCCATAAAAGCGGCGCGCCTTCCAGTCGGGATCGGGTATCAACATGCGACGGGTTTCGTTGGGCAATTCAATGCCGGTCGGCTCTCCCAGCCCAAAGCGGCGCGCTTCGTCTGCGATACCTCGAATTCCTGTCTGGATGCCGCGGTCGTAGAAATAGACGTTGCAGCTGTCGCGGATGGCTTCGACCAGGCTTTCATCGCCGTGGCCTGCGTGGTTGTGGCAGCGAAAGGTCCGCCGCCCGACCATGTGATAACCGGGGCAGGAAATGACCGTCCCTTCATCCACGTGGCCCGCCCGGATGGCGGCGAGGGCCGTGATCAATTTGAAGGTCGAGCCGGGTGGGTAGAGGCCCTGGATGGAACGGTTTAACCATCCACCTTCTTCACCGATGGTATTGAAGACTTCTGTCGTGAGCCTGGGCGACAGCTGGTTGAGGTTGAAGTTGGGTTTGCTGGCGGAGACAAGGATTTCGCCTGTCTGAATGTCCATCGCCACAACGGATCCGGTATTTGTTCCCATGGCTCCCTCGGCGATGATTTGCATATCGATGTCGAGGCTGATCTCAATATCGTTGCCCCGGACCGGAAGTTCGTGGGAAACGCGTTCATACTGGAACCCTCCCGGATCAACCGACCAAATCTCAAGGCCGACGCTTCCCTGGAGGTGATCGTCGAATTGCCGTTCCAGGCCATCCCGGCCAACGGCGGCGTTTTGGCGAAAAGTGAGGAGCCTATCGCCAAGGGTCTCTTCCACTTCAAATTCCTGGGTCGGGCTCACGTACCCCAGGATATGGGCGGCGGCGGCTTCGTAGGGGTAGTAGCGGGCGCTGTCGCTCATCACCTGGACGGGAGAATCAATCGGGATGCGCTCAATGAGCTTTGCGTATTCCCTGGGGGTCATGTCGGTCACGAGCGGAAAGGGGAGGAGGAGACTTTGGGCAAAGTGCCGCTCGATGCGGTTGGCATTGACTTCCTCATCGCGATCAAGAATGCGGTTTATCTCATTGAGGTAGCGTTGCACAACGGCGGCCCGTGCCCGGATGTTGAGGGCCTCCCGGTCCATCATTTCGTTGGCCGAACGCAGGTCGCGGACCATCGAGAAATACTCTTGGCGGAACTCGCGGCGCAGTTCGTTCAGGTAGACGACGGCGGTGAAGACAGGACGATTCCCCACCAGGAGTCTTCCCTCGCGGTCATAGATGTTGCCGCGCGGACCGGGGGTCAGAATCCGCCGGTAGTTTTGGCGTTCGGCCGCTAGCTTGTAGTCGTCGACGAGGATGAGCTGCCGGTAGCCGAGAGAGCCCAGCAGGGTAAGCACAGCGATCGCGATCACGCCGTAGAGGACGTAGAGGCGCCGATTGAGTCGGGCATGAAGGCTGCTGGAGGGAGGCGGGGTCATTGAGCGTAGACCTTAGGAGAGACAGGGTAAGGCTGGTATCCGTTCAGGTATAAAGCAAGGGTGCTCGACCGCCACCGCCGAGGGCGGGCGGGACCTGACGATGTTTGTCTTCCGGAGCTGCCCGAGCATTCAGGAACGCAGGGCGGTGCTCACGCGAAGGACCTCGCTCGCCAGCTTCTCTGTCCGGCGGACGATCTCCGGATTGGTGATGGCACCGTCTTTGAAGTCGGCCCGATGGGCATAGACGAACCGAGGCACAATGTGCGTCCGAAAATCAAGCATGAGGCTCGTGGCAAGAGCCATGATGGCCATGTAGCTGGCTTGGCCGCCTGCAGCGCACAAGAACCCGGCCACCTTTTCTTCCCAAGCGGAGCCCGTTAGCTCAATGAGATTCTTCAAGGCGGAATTGATGGAGTAGTTGTAGATCGGACAAGCAACAATGAGCCCGTCAGCCCGCTCCACCATTGATCGCACAGTCCCGACGGACGGGTCACTGTAAGCCACATCCGCATCACAAAAAGGGAGGGCCGTATCCCGAAGATCGAGCCATTCCAGGCGCGCGGGTCCATCTTGAAGGGCCGCGAAGGCGGCCTTCGCCAAGATTCGACTGCGGCTCTCGGGACTGAGGCTCGTGGTGACGACAAGAATGTTCATGCAATGGCACGATGCCCCTTTCATACCCTCTGGCAATGACGGGTGAGCGGCTTTGACAAGATTGATGGGGGGCGGCTGCTGCGATCGCGCGAGTTTGAGGAGAGGTTGCCTTCTGCGTGAAAACGGAATCTTCTGCCTCGTCTTGCCTGGGGCGATTCCATGCCAGGGCTGTCAATAAGGTGAAGAAAGCGGATTCAGAGAGCGAGCAACTTCCCCCACCGGCGCGGGTGGTCATCGGTCGTTTTCGGTCGATGCGCCAAGCCCACGAATATGGACTGGTGGCGTTGAGCCAAGGTGCGGGCTACTGGGTCGAGCGTGCGGGCAGGGAGGTCCATCTCCTGGTGGAGCCGGATCATGCGGATCGGGTGGTGCGCCATCTCGACCTCTATCGACGGGAGCAGCGGGCCTGGCCCTTTCACAAGCTCGTCTTCGCCGATCATCCCGTGTCGCCGATTGCCTGGGCTCTCTGGCCTGCGCTTCTTATCGGGTTCTTCTTGGTGTCGGCGCAATGGAGTTGGCAGGGGGTCGGCCGGCTATCAGCTGAAGAGGTTATGGGAGAAGGTGCCTGGTGGCTGGGGTTCACCGCCCTTACCTTGCACGCCGATAGTGCGCATCTTCTGGCAAATACGGTCATGGGTGGGGGCCTGTTTTATCTTCTGGCTCGCGCATTGGGCCTGGGTGTGGCCTCGGCCTGCGCTGTGCTCGGCGGGGGCTTCGGCAATCTGCTCAATGCGTGGTTCCACTTTCCCGGTCCGCATTTTTCGGTCGGGGCCTCCACCGCCGTCTTCGCGGTTGTGGGTCTGCTCGCATCGATTCCTCTCGGAAATAAGCTTCGTCAGGGGAAGCCGACGGAGAAAAGCGCCTGGCTCGTTCCCTTGTTTGCGGGGGGCATCCTTTTAAGTTGGTTCGGTGCTGGTGGGGATGGCCGCACCGATGTCACCGCTCACCTTTTTGGCTTCGTCGCCGGCCTCCCCATCGGGCTTCTCGCTGGAGCTTTCACCCGTAACAACCCGATCCACCGGAACTGGCAACGCTTTGGCAGTGCTTTCGCTGCCCTCCTTATGACCCTCGCCTGGGCGCTGGCCCACCATCATTCCTGATCCGGCTCGGATAGCGACCGGAGCGAGCAGGTTTTGCCGATGCGGCCTGACTGTGGATTTGGGCGGGAGGGGGTGCGGTGTGCCGAGGCGGAGTTGTTTGTGTTGTCCGGTGGGGGTGTTGAGGTCGCCGTGATCGCCGGATTGGACGGATTGGTGGGCGGTGTAGAGGAGGGCGATAAAGAGGAGGAGAAGGAGAGCGGCGAGGATGGATACCATGCGGAAGGCCGGTTGAGCGTGTCCGTTCCAGTGTCGGAGAAAGCTGCGGAGCGTTCCGGTGATCCACTTCCAGTGGAGGGCGACGTGAATGAGAATGATGCCGAGCATGGCATAGCTGAACCACGCGTGGAGGTCGCCCCAGTCGTGACGATCGTTTCCCCAGAGGCGATGGCTCCGGCCGGAGCCGGCCGGAAGGATGAAGCGGATGATGTATCCGGTGAAGAGCAGTCCGAGGAAGGCAAAGGCGGCCGCAGCATCGACGATAAAATTGAGGGTGTTTCTTTTGATCCGGCGCTTTGGTTTCATGGTAATAAGTGAGACACCGGGGAAGCTGAGGTCGTTTCGGAGGTGGAGCGAATCGGGGTGGATTTCAATTTCTCTAATGGATGATAATCGAAGCTCGAATATTAGTATTCTTATGTTGTCGAGTGATTGCCGATTGATATGGAATGGGTGTATGAAAATCCTCTACCCCGATGATCTGCGATCGCTGATCAAACAAGCGTTTGTTGTCGATGTGCGCACTCCAGTGGAATTTCGGGCGACGCATCTTGAGGAATCGAAGTTGCGGCCGTTGGTGAGCCTGGACCCTGCGACGGTGGAGGCGGAAGCAGAGGGGCGCCCCATCGTGGTCATTTGTCAGAGTGGTGCGCGCTCGCGGGTGGCGGTTCAGCGTCTGGAGGCGGCGGGCCTTGAGGATGTGGGGGTGCTGGAGGGCGGGATCGAGGCTTGGGAGAGAGCGGGCTTGCCAGTGATCCGGGGTGTGGGCGCGGTTTCGCTGGAGCGGCAGGTGCGGATCGGAGCCGGGGCTTTGGTGGTGACGGGCGTGGCGTTGGGATTGGTGCTACATCCAGGATGGACGCTCCTCTCGGGGTTTGTGGGAGCCGGGCTGATATTCGCGGGGATTACGAATACGTGCGGGATGGCGATGGTCCTGGCCCGGATGCCTTGGAATCAGATTCCGGAGGAATAGGGCTTGTGAGTGGGTGCAGGCTACAAGGCGTTTCTCGCGAGAGGCCCTGGAGCGTTTTTGCAGGAGGTGCGGGTATTCACTCGGAAGGCACCCAAGGAATAAATTCCTCGGTGTCGTAGCGATAGAAGGAGGCACCGAAGGCTTCGTAGGCGGTGATCCAGCCAAGGTCGCTGGAGTAGGCGAAGACGCCGTCTGTGACGGAACCCTGGAGGAAATAGATCCAGCCATGGTCGAGGTGGAAGACCCAGCCAGAGTGGTTAATGTCGACCTCGGCCAGGTAGATGAGGCCCCAGTCGAGTCCCTGGAAATCGGCATACCAGAGGGCCCATCCGTCGTCGAAGTAGTAGATCCAGTGGAAAACGGGGCTATCGTAATAGTCCATGAATGGCCACTGGGGCATCGGTTCCGAGGGTGGTTCGACAAAGATCAGAGTGCCCCAGGTGGCGGGGTGGGCCCATGCGTTGCTGGAGCCATTGACTGGGTCGCCGGGGTAGTTGTCCAGGTGATTGGCCCAGACAAGTTTCCCCGATCGTT
>CAYOIB010000058.1:0-16817 GCA_964403935.1 uncultured Puniceicoccaceae bacterium
CGGGTGGTTTGGACTGTGCAGTCTCCGTGATCTGCGGAAGGACACCATCGGTTGACCCTTCGGAGGAGGCGGTCACAGCGATGATCGCCGAAAGCACCGATCAAGCTTGCATCGAAGCGGGATACGGGGCTGATTACCGGTTTTTTTAGAGTCCATGTCACAAGTCATAGCCGTCCTCGACTTCGGATCACAATACACCCAGGTGATTGCGCGCCGCCTGCGTGAGTTCCAGGTCTATTCGAAAGTCTACAGGTTCGATACCCTGCCTTCTGATCTCATTGCAGACGGGGTGAAAGGGATCGTTCTTTCAGGCGGGCCCAGCAGCGTCTTTGTCCAAGATTCGCCGCTTCCGAACCCGGCAATCTATGAGCTTGGTGTTCCAATCGTGGGGATCTGTTACGGCCTCCAAGTGCTCGGCCACCAGCTGGGTGGGGTGGTGGAGAAGAGTTCTCACCGTGAGTATGGCCGCAGTGAATTGAGGATTGCGGGAGAATCTCCATTGTTTGAAGGCATTCCAGCGAATATTCGCGTCTGGAACTCTCATGGCGATCGGATCGCGGCCTTGCCGGGCGGCTTTCATGCGATTGCTGCGACCGAAAACAGTTCCTTTGCCGCGGTCGAAGATCCTGTGCGGAAGTTTTACGGTTTGCAGTTCCATCCGGAGGTTTTTCATACGGAGCGGGGCACGGACATTCTCCGGAACTTCGTGATGAAGATCTGTGGATGCGTGGGCGACTGGACGATGGCAGGGTATGCGGATACCGCAATCGAACGGATTCGGGAGACTGTGGGCGACAAACGTGTGATCCTGGGGCTCAGCGGCGGTGTGGACAGTTCGGTGGCGGCCGCACTGATCGATCGGGCCATTGGCGATCAGCTGACCTGTGTTTTTGTTGATAACGGCCTCCTGCGTAAGAATGAGCGGGCTGCGGTGGAAAAGCTTTTTGGTGACAACTTCCACATGAATCTGGTGGTGGTTGATGCGGCTGACCTATTTCTTGATCGGCTTCGCGGCGTGACGGACCCAGAGCAGAAGCGGAAAATTATCGGCGGCTTATTTATAGATGTCTTTGAGCGCGAGGTGGAGAAGATCGGTGCGGTGGATTTCCTTGCCCAAGGAACGATCTATCCGGACATTATTGAGTCGGTGCCTATCGGCGGAAACCCAGCAGCGCTGATCAAGAGCCATCATAATGTGGGTGGCTTGCCGGAACGGATGAAGCTGAAGATTCTTGAACCCCTTGATCAGTTGTTCAAGGACGAGGTTCGGAAGCTTGGCGAAGCCTTGGGGCTCCCGCAGAGCGTCGTGTGGCGCCAACCCTTTCCAGGCCCCGGCCTCGCTGTCCGCGTAATCGGGGACATCACCCGCGAGAATCTGCATGTTTTGCGGGAGGCCGATGCGATCTTGATCGAGGAGATGAAGCGCGATGACTTTTACTATAAAGTGTGGCAGAGCTTTGCCGTCTTTTTGCCGGTGCGTTCGGTGGGCGTGATGGGTGACGAGCGCACCTATGAGAACGCTATTGCTCTACGAATTGTCGAAAGCATTGATGCGATGACCGCTGACTGGGCTCGCCTGCCCCATGAGTTTCTGCAAAAGGTTTCCACCCGAATCATCAACGAGGTCGCTGGGGTGAATCGTGTTGTCTTGGATATCTCGTCCAAGCCGCCCAGCACTATTGAGTGGGAGTAGGATCAGGGATGAAACAGAAGCTCTGGCGAATTGCTGCGTTGCTGTGGATGCTGGGGATGCCCCTTGCAGCCGCTGCAAACGAGGACGTAGAATCAGTCATTGCTAAAGCCCGGGCCTACAAGGGCGACGAGGCCAGCCTAAGCGCGGTCGAATCCCTTGTTTTTGTGGGAACAGAGGAACCTGCTGAAGGGGGGAGCCGGACGAAGTATACGGCCCATCTCATGCGCCCCCTCTTTCAGCGTGTCGAGCAGGATGATGGAGGGAGACTGATTATAACCGCGGTTGATGCCCTCGAAGGTTGGATGATGGTTCGCGAGCGTGAGGCACCGCTCCAATCAGTTCAGGTCGCACCGATGGATTCGCGGATGTACCGGAGCATGCGTGCCAACACCATTGCCAATCTCTATTTCTTCCGCGGCCACGACAGGTTTTCGGGCACGGTCCAACGGTTGGATGACTCCGAGATAGACGGGGAACCTACGGTAGTGCTGGAGTATCGCTTTGATTCACGTTCCCGGATGGTCCGCCATTTTCATCCTCGGACGGGGCGACTGATGGCCACGGAAATGGAGGATGGCGTGATGCTCCGGGAGCATGGCGACCAGCGGGTGGGCGGCATTCGCTTCCCGATGCGGATCGATTCTTACCTTCACGGCGAACTGGTTGGGCGAATGACGATTGATGAAATCCAGATCAATGGCGAAATTGATCTGGCAATTTTTCGATATCCTTTGGGGCTTTAGGAAATGCGTATTCTTCAATCCACCGAGCCTGGCTTCCAACAAAAGTTGGAGCGTTTTATTTCTACGAGCGGAACGGACCCAGAGGTCGAGTCTTCAGTGCGGACGATTCTCGAAGCGGTTCGCACCCGTGGTGACCGGGCGGTCGTTGAATTCACTGAACGCTTTGATGGCGTTACTCTTAAGCCGGCGCAGCTGAGGGTGACAGCCGAGGAGTTGGCCGCCGGACGCTCGGCCTTGGGTCGGGCCGAGCGCGCAGCCGTTCGGGATGCAATTGCCTGCGTGAAATCCTTTCACCGCGAAGGCATGCCAAAGACCTGGATGGGTTGGAACCCGCATGGAGCAAAAGTGGGGGAGCGCTGGTATCCTGTGCAGCGTGTGGGTATCTACATTCCGGCAGGTATCGTTCCACTTGTATCGACTGTTGTGATGACGGTTACCCTCGCGAAATTGGCAGGGGTGCCCGAGGTGGCTGTGTGCACTCCACCAGACAAGACAGGAAAGGTCGCCTCCGAGATTCTCGCTGTGCTCTCGTTGAGCGGAGTGGATGAAGTGTATCGTATTGGCGGCGCGCAGGCAATTGGAGCCATGGCTTATGGGACGCGCCGCATTCCGGCCGTCCTAAAGATCCTCGGTCCTGGCAACGCTTATGTGACCGAAGCGCAACGCCAGGTTTTTGGGACGGTGGGCATCGATCTCTTGCCGGGTCCGAGCGAGGCCCTTGCCATCGCCGACGATACGGCGCGAGCCGACTACCTTGCCGCGGATTTACTTGCGCAGGCAGAACACGGCACCGGGAAGGAACGTGTATACTATATATTCCTCAAGGATGAACAGCGGCAGGCCGTTGTCGCCGAGATTGAGCGCCAGCTTCCGACTCTGTCGAATCGTTCCGCTATCGAGACCGTTCTGAAGAAGAACACGCTCTTTATCCAGGCAGAGGATCTGGATGACGCCGCCTGTGTTGCCAACATGATTGCGCCCGAACACTTGGAGCTTCATGTAGCGAAAAAACAACTACAGCGCTTGATCAAAAAAATAACGACAGCGGGTGCCATTCTGTGTGGGCACGACTCACCAACTGTTCTTGGAGACTTTGCCGCGGGTCCCAGCCACACCCTGCCAACAAACCGGACAGGACGTTTCTTCAGTGGTCTGAAGATTACTGATTTTATGCGGCGCAGCAGCATCGTGGAGTATGATCAAAGATCGTTGGCAAGGGCGCGCTCAGTCGTGGCAGCTTTCGCCAAGATGGAAGGACTGGATGCTCATGGACGGTCCCTGGAGATCAGGATGGAAAAGGGGAGGGAGCAATGAATCCTGCCCTGCACAGGGTCAATCCAATCGAGCTTGCGCTTCCGCACGTGCGTGCCCTGAACGCATACGTGCCGGGTGATCAGCCGGAGGAGAGCAACTGGATCAAACTCAACACAAATGAGCTGCCCTATCCCTGCAGCCCCCGGGTGGCGGCTGCTGTTTCTGGTGAAGTGGCGAAGCTTCCGCTGTACCCGAATCCTCGCAGTCTGTCCCTTAGGAAAGCGATTGCCGCCCAGCATGGTCTTGGTGCAAATCAGGTCATCGTAGGAAATGGCTCCGATGATATCCTAAATCTTCTGGTGCGGGTTTTCTGCGATGCGAAGAAGGGGGCGGCGATGACTTCCCCAAGCTATTCGCTCTACCCCGCCCTCGTCGCCATTCGAGGGGCTGATACGTTACGGATTCCGTTTGCCCCGGACATGGCCCTCCCGGTGGAGGCTATCCTTGCCGCTCAACCGCGTATTCTTTTTCTCACTACGCCCAATGCTCCCACGGGGGTGGCATTTTCAAATGCGGCTTTAGCGGAACTCATCTCCCGTTTGGAGGGGATGGTTGTTGCAGACGAAGCCTATGTGGACTTTGCAGAGGATAATGCTGTGCCCCTTCTTGCTCGGTTTCCCAACCTTGTCGTTACGCGAACCTTCTCCAAGAGCTACGGGCTGGCAGGCTTGCGCGTGGGATATGGACTGGGGCATCCGGAAGTCATCGAACTGCTGGACCGAGTCCGCGATAGCTATAACGTCAATCGTCTCAGTCAGGCGGGTGCCCTCGCCGCCCTTGAAGATCGAGCCTACTTTGATCATACCGTCGGCTTGGTAAAGGCGACGCGCGACCGGTTTGTTGCTGAGTTGGTGAAGCGGGATTGGTTCTGCTACCCATCGAGTACGAACTTCGTCTTTACCCGCCCGCGCAGGGCGGATGGATCGGAGGGGCCCGAAGTCGCTCAAAGCTTGTTCGAGTTCCTCAGGTGCAATCGGATTTTGGTAAGGTATTTTCCGGGCGATCCATTGACAGCGCCCTACCTCCGCATCAGCATTGGAACGGATCAACAAATGAACGTCGTTTCTCAAATTATCGAATCATGGCTACAGACCGATTGAGCAAGCGCAAGCGATCGACCAGTGAGACCCGCATTGAGCTGGCGCTCCAGGTTGACGGAAATGGGAGTTCTTCTGTCGCTACAGGGATTCCGTTCTTCGATCACATGTTGGAGGCCTTTGTCCGTCACGGCCTCTTCGATCTCGAATTAAAGGCGGAGGGAGATCTGCTGGTGGATTACCACCACACGGTTGAGGACATTGGGATTGTACTCGGGGAAGCCTTCAAGGAGGCTTTGGGTGACAAGCGGGGGATCCGCCGTTACGGCTTCTGGTTATTGCCGATGGATGATGCCCTTGCTTCAGTCGCGATTGATCTCAGCGGACGCCCGGCTCTGGTCTATCGGGTCCGGGCGCGCGAAGTCTTTGTGCGTGATTTCAATATCCAGTTGATCAAGGAATTTTTTCAGGGCTTTGCGAATTCATGTGGAGCCAATGTTCATGTCTCCCTGTCGTATGGGGAGGAGCCACATCATATTGCCGAGGCGATTTTCAAGGCCTTTGCCCGGGCCCTTGATATGGCCACACAATTTGACGGCCGCACGGGCGATACGCTCCCGACAACCAAGGGTTTGCTGGCGTAATGTCAGCCACCGTGGTTATTACCGCCTGGCGTTCCTGAAAGGCTGGGGACAGTGCGGGAAGCAAACTTGCGAATTCAGCGTCGGCTTGACAGAGCCGGGGCCAAGCCGCTTTATCAGCGACAAATGGTCTGCACGCCGTCAAAAAGGATGAGGATGGCGGCCCTGATTTACCGGATTAGGTAAGGGGCCGGCGGACGTGCATGAACAGGCATTCCGGTCCCGAGAACCTCAATGCCGCATTCCAGGCGTGAAGCCTGCGTTTCTCGTGTTGCCAGATTTGGCACGACTCAATCATCCTCTTCCCTGCGTTATCATGCCCAAAAATCCATTTGTATCTATTTACGACACCACCCTGCGCGACGGTACGCAGGGTGAAGGTGTCTCCTTCTGTGCTGGCGACAAGATTCTGGTGGCCCGACTCATGGACGCCTTCGGCTTCGATTACATTGAGGGAGGCTGGCCTGGCTCCAACCCACGCGACATGGAATTCTTTCAACTCGCGAAAGAGGAATCGTGGAAGCACGCAAAGATTGCCGCTTTCGGTTCAACCCGGCGGGCAGGTATCGCCGCGGAAGACGATCCGCAGTTGGGGATGCTCCTGGATGCGGAGACCCCGGTGGTAACGATCTTTGGAAAGACCTGGCTCCTTCATGTGACTGAGGTTCTGCGCACCACTCCGGACGAGAATCTCGCGATGATTCGGGATTCCGTTCGTTTTCTCTCACGTGCTGGCCGCGAGGTCATTTATGACGCCGAGCACTTCTTCGATGGCTTCAAGGATAATTCTGATTATGCACTCTCAACGTTGGCTGCAGCGCTGGAGGGCGGCGCAGCATATATCGTCCTCTGCGATACGAACGGGGGGATGCAGCTGAAGCCTCTCGAAGACATTGTGCGGAAGGTGCGTGAGCGTTTTCCCGAAGCCCGCATCGGGATGCATTGTCACAATGACTGTGGGTTGGGGGTTGCCCTGTCGCTTACAGGTATTGAGGCGGGCGCGAGGATGGTGCAGGGAACGATGAACGGCTATGGCGAGCGGGTGGGGAATGCCAACCTCACTTCGATCGTTCCAAACCTCCATTTCAAGATGGGTCGTCCTTTGTCCTGTGCGGAGAGGATGAAGGGATGGCGTGATTTCGCCTTGGAGGTGGATCGCTTCGCAAATCTTCCTCCAAACAGCCGGGAGCCTTTTGTCGGAGAAAGTGCCTTCGCTCACAAAGGGGGGGTGCATGCGAATGCGGCTCGGAAGGTGAGTCACAGCTATGAGCATATGGATCCGGCGTTGGTGGGAAATCGCCAGCGGATTCTGCTCTCGGACATGTCCGGCGGAAGCAGTGTTGCCATGAAGGCACGGGAACTAGGCCTGGAGATCGATGAGAAGTCTCAGGAGATGCGTACCTTCCTGGCGAAGCTCAAGGATCTTGAGAATCGAGGATATGAATATGAGAATGCGGATGCGTCTCTAGAGGTGTTGCTAAGCCAGCATTTTCATGGACTGGAGGACACGTTCCGGTTGGTCAGTTACCGCACAATCTCCGAGGTGGTTCGGGACAACGACGAGAATATTTCGGAAGCCGTCGTTAAGATCCGGCTGAATGACGAGTCTGACATCAAGATTGCCGTGGCTGAATCCACCGGACCGGTGGGCGCGCTCGACCACGCTGCCCGCCAAGCGTTCGGGTCAAATTTTCCAGAGCTGGCGAATGTCGAATTGATCGATTACAAGGTGCGGATCCTTCAGAGCGGACTGGGGACGGATTCCATCGTTCAGGTGCTGGTGAACAGCACGGACGGGGAAGCCAGTTGGTGGACCTGCGGGGCCGATCCCAACATCATAGAAGCCAGCTGGCAGGCCTTGCGTGATTCCTATCGATACAAGCTTCTGAAGCTGGAGAAGGCCGAAACCGTAATGCCCTGAAGAGGGGCCGCTCGGGTGCCGCTCACAGCATGTGAATGGCGGCCTTATCAACGGCCAAGGCGGCTTCTTTCATCGCTTCTGATTGGGTTGGGTGCGGATGGACGGTGCGCCCGAGGTCCTCGGCGCTGCCCCCATAGGTCATGTGGGCGACGGCATTTGAAATCATCTCGGAAGCATTCGTGGCAATCACGGCCACGCCGAGAAGCTGGTCGGTTTTGGCGTCGGCGATGACCTTGACCATCCCATCGGTAGCTTCTTGAGCGATGGCGCGACCGTTCGCTATCATGTTGAACTTGCCGATCTTCACATCGATGCCGCGCTCTTTTGCTTCACGCTCAGTGAGGCCGACCATCGCGATTTCGGGATTTGTATAAATCACGCTTGGAATGAGACTGTAGTCGAGGTGTCCAGACCTTCCAGCAATCATCTCCGCGACAGCGACACCATCTTCTTCTGCCTTGTGGGCCAGCATCGGACCCGTAGTGACATCTCCAATCGCCCAGATGCCCTCGACACCGGTGCGGCAGTTTTCGGTGACGACGCGCCCGCGATCATCAAGCTCCACCCCGGCTTCCTCAAGCCCAAGGCCTTCGGTATGAGCACGACGCCCGACAGCAATGAGAATTTTATCGGCGACATATTCCTTCGTCTTCCCTTTCTTGTCTGCCGTGATGACATAAGCACCCTCCTTCTTTTCGCAGCTGGTGACCTTCGTGTTGGTCTCCACCTTCAGCTTTTGCTTTTTGAGGATGCGTTCAGCGAGCTTGCTCACGTCTTCATCGGAGCCCGCTGCAATTGTCGGGAGAAACTCGATAATTGTGACCTCACTGCCGAGGCGGGACCACACACAACCCATCTCAAGGCCGATGGCACCTCCCCCGATTACGGCGAGGTGCTTTGGAACTTCGCTGAAAGAAAGAGCCTCCGTGCTGGAAACAATATCTTTGCCGTCGAATTTCAGGAAGGGTAGATCGACGGGTGAGGATCCTGTCGCGATAACGATGTTGGCTGCTTCGATCGACTGGCGCTGCTCGCCTTGGGTGACTTCGACAACGCCCGTCTTTACGATCCTTCCCCGTCCTTGAATCACGGTAATGCCGCGTTTCTTGATGAGGGTGGCGATGCCTTTGTTGAGCTGGTCGACGACCTTGTTCTTGCGCTCCATCAACTTGGCAACATTGATCCTCGGGCTGTCGATGACGATCCCGTGCTTTTCGGCGTGCGCAATCTGGGAAAACAGTTCGGTGGAGTGGAGGAGCGTCTTGGCTGGAATGCAGCCAACGTTGAGGCAGGTTCCTCCCAGGTTGTCATCCTTATCGATGAGCACGGTCTTCAAGCCCAATTGGGCAGCGCGGATAGCACAAACATAGCCGCCAGGGCCGGCACCAATGATAACGAGATCTTGTTTTTCCATGAAATTCAGGGTTTCGGTCGGTTTACCCGGGCCCTTGCGGGATCAGATTTCCAGAAGCAGCCGGGAGGGGTCCTCCAGGGCGTCCTTGATATGGACGAGAAAGGTGACGGCTTCCCGCCCATCAACAATACGGTGGTCGTAGCTGAGGGCCAGGTACATCATCGGACGAATTACAATCTCGCCGTTCTGGACTACAGGCCGCTCCTGAATGGTATGCATCCCGAGGATAGCGGACTGGGGGGTGTTAAGAATTGGAGTCGACAGGAGCGATCCGAAGATGCCTCCGTTTGTGATCGTAAACACCCCGCCGCGAAGATCTTCGATGCCGATCTTTCCGGTTTTGGCCTTTTCGGCGTAATCGATAATTGACTTTTCGATCTCAGAAAAACTCTTGGTATCGCAATCCCGGATTACCGGAACGAGGAGGCCTTTGCGGGTGCTGACCGCGATGCCGATGTCGAAGTAGTGATTCTGGACGATCTCGTCGTCTTCCAGCTGGGCGTTGACCTGAGGCACGGCTTTGAGCGCATGCACAGTGGCCTTGGCGAAGAAGCTCATAAAGCCGAGTTTCACCTGGTGCTTCTTGGTGAAGGCCTCCTGATGTTTCTTTCGAAGGCTCATCACCGGCTCCATATTCACTTCGTTGAAGGTGGTGAGCATGGCGGTGGTCTGCTGGGCTTCCACCAAGCGCTGGGCAATTGTCCGCCTGAGGGGTGACATCTTGCTCCGTGACTGCCGGTCGGCAGGGGCTGCTGCGGAAGGTGTGGATTTTGCGGCGATCGAGGCGGGTCTGGATTTGGCTTCCTCTTTCTCGTCTCCGCGATGAGGCAGGTCCTTCCTTCCATCGGTGGCAGCCAGCATATCGCCCTTCGTTACGCGTCCACCTTTCCCGCTGCCTTCCAGGGTGGAAGGGTCGATCCCGGATTCTTCGGCCAATCGTTGGACAGAGGGCGGAACTCGGTGTTGAGACTTGGATACTGATTCTTGATCTGACTCTTCGGATTCCTTTGCGGCGATTTCAGGTTCCTTGGAGTCCTGAGGCTTGCTTTCAATCTTTGGTGCGTCTGCCGACTCATCAATTTCAGCGACCACACCCCCGATCTGGATTTCGTCACCTTCCTCTGCCTTGAGTGAAATCGTGCCGCTGACCTCGGCTGTGCCTTCGGCGGTTATCTTGTCGGTCTCGAGGTCAAACAGGTGTTGTCCCTTTTCGACTGAGTCGCCGTTTTTGACATGCCATGCGGCGAGAATTCCGAAACTGATGGATTCGCCCATCGCAGGGACTTTCACTTGAGTAGCCATAATTTTGTTTGTTAGCAGAAGGTTAGCGCAGATTGAAAGCTTCTTCGACAAGGGCGGCCTGTTCGCGGTTGTGCAGCGTGAGGGAGCCGACAGCGGTGCTGGCAGCCGGGCGGCGGCCCACGTAAGGGATGGCCCGCCCGAGCGCTTGCTGGAGGATGGGGTTCATAAAGGTCCAGGCTCCCATGTTCTTCGGCTCTTCCTGGCACCACCCTATGATAGTGGCCTTCTTATAGCGGCCGATGATCGACTTCAGGAGCTTGATGTTGAACGGGTAATACTGTTCGACACGGATAAGAGCCGTGTCGGAAATCTTGTTCTCATTCCTATAGGCAAGGAGATCGTAGTAGACCTTGCCTGAGCAAAGGATCAGTCGTTTAGCTTTCGCGGCAAACTCGGGATCAGAATCATCAAGGATGGAGTGGAAGACTCCCTTGGTGAATTCATCCAGGCTGGAGGTCGCTTCGCGGTGGCGCAGCAGGCTCTTGGGCGACATGATGACGAGGGGCTTGCGGAAATCGCGCATCATCTGTCGTCGCAGAATGTGGAAGTACTGTGCCGGTGTTGTGAGGTTTGCGACCTGGATATTATCTTCTGCGCAAAGCTGGAGAAAGCGTTCCAGGCGCGCGCTCGAGTGTTCGGGGCCTTGTCCTTCGTAACCATGCGGAAGGAGCATCACGAGGCCGCTGACGAGCTGCCACTTGGACTCCGAGCTCGCAATGAACTGATCGATGATCACCTGTGCGCCGTTGACGAAATCGCCGAACTGAGCCTCCCACATGCAGAGCATATCCGGGTAGTCGAGACTGTATCCATAATCAAAGCCGAGAACCGCAGCTTCAGAGAGCAGGGAATTATGAGCGCAAAGCATGCCCTCGCGACCCTCCATCTCCATGAGAGGGATGTACTTTTCGCGCGACTTGGTGTCGAAGAAAACAGCATGGCGTTGGCTGAAGGTACCGCGAACACTGTCCTGACCGGAGAGGCGAACGTGTTTGCCCTCCATCATGAGCGAGCCCCAGGCCAAGGCTTCGGCGAAGGCCCAGTCAATGCCTTCGTCTTTCTCGAACTTCTTCAGCTTCGTCTTGAGCTGACGCTTGATTTTCGGGTTGATGTTAAAGTTGTCGGGGATGCGGGTGAGGGCGCGGGCGATGTGTGTCAGAGACTCGGGTTGCACACCCGTCGTGACATCATAAAAAGCGTATTCCGGTTGGTATGTGGGGTTGGCTCCCGCAATCGGGGCGGTGATCGGTTCCCCGGCCTCCTGTTTGCGCTTCAATTCTCCATAGGCGTCGGAGAGGCGTTTGCCGCTGGCTTCACGCATCGCTTTGAGCTCTGCCTCGTCGATCACGCCATCCTTGATCAAGCGCTGTCCATGGATCTCGCTCACAAGGGGGTGCTCACTGATCTTCTGATAGAGAAGGGGCTGAGTGAAGGCAGGCTCATCCACTTCATTGTGCCCGTGCCGGCGGTAGCAGCACATGTCGATGACGACGTCGCTTCCAAATTCCCGACGGAACTCCAGGGCCAGTTGAGTGACCCAAACCAGAGCGTCCGGATCGTCACCATTCACATGGAAAATCGGCGCTTCGATCATCTTGGCGACGTCCGTGCAGTAAAGCGAGGAGCGCGCCTCGGAAGGATCGGTGGTGAAGCCGATCTGATTGTTGATGATGATATGGACTGTGCCGCCTGTGCGGTATCCCGGCAACTGGGAGAAGTTGAGGACTTCGGCGACGATGCCCTGGCCGGCAAAGGCGGCATCTCCATGAATCAGGACGGGGAGAACGGCTCGTCGGTTTTCCGTATCTCCGAGTAAGCGCTGGCGGGCTCGCACGCGGCCTTCGACGACCGGGTTGACGGCTTCAAGGTGGCTTGGATTGGCGGCCAAGTGCAGGGCGATCCCTTCCCCTTGGGAATTGGTCCGTTTGGAGGAGTAGCCAAGGTGGTATTTAACGTCTCCATCACCATGGCGCGTATCGGGAATATAGTTCTCGCTGAACTCGTGGAAGATATACTCGTAGGACTTTCCAACGATGTTGCAGAGGACATTGAGCCGTCCACGGTGAGCCATGCCCATGACCACTTCCTGTATCCCCAAGCCGGGGCCACATTCAAGAAGAGCGTCAAGCGCGGCGATCAGGGTCTCTCCGCCCTCCAGCCCAAACCGTTTCTGCCCGACATAATTTGTGTGTAGAAAGTGTTCGAATTGTTCCGCTTCGATGACTTTTCCCAGGATGCGCTTGCGAGCCTCCGGGCTGAACTTGGGGTCATTCAGGCCAGGCTCCATGCGGGATTGAAGCCACCGGCGCTGAGGGGTTTCCTGAATGTGAAGGTACTCGACACCAATTGTGCCACAGTAGGTCTCGTGCAGGTTATCGAGCAGCTCGCGCAGGGTCATGTCGATGCCGTCGAGGTAATTGCCGGTCCAGAAAACCTCGTCGAGATCGGCTTCTTCGAAACCCAGTCGATCCAGCGTCAGCCGCGGATTGCTCGGAGCACCTCGCATGAGCGGATTTGTATCGGCCTGGGTGTGGCCGATGGAACGGTAGGCATAGATCGCGCCGGTGAAGCGCGCCTGCTTGATGGCGTGATCTGAAGCCTTGTCCGGAGACCGGCGCGCACCGCCGCTTCCGAGATCGAAGCCCTCGAAGAATGCCCGCCAGGTGGGCTCTACAGAGTCGGGGTCGTCAAGCCACCGGGCATAGTGTTCATCAATGACATCAGCGTTCCAACGGTTCGCAAAGGAGGGGTTCTTCATTTGACAATTTCAGGAAACAGATCGCGTTCTGTGTCCTACCATGCCAGCTTCTGGTCGGTGATCAATGCCTTTGCGTGGTTTGCATTCACTGTGGAAGTTGATTGCGGGTTTGAACCTTTGCCCTAGGTTTCCAAATCGTCTCAGGTATAGAAAATGGACCCTTTAGAAACACCCAAACCCCGACCAATGGATGCGGAGGAGATCAAACGCAGCCTTTGCTCGATCGTTGAGCGGCCGTCGGGCGACGACATCCCCGCTTTTGGCGATGCCCTGACGCGCCTTGATGCCTTGGCCGGCGATCCCAAGGCTGACTTGCATCCTCGCTTGCGACACTACCTCGAGCGGCGGAGCTATGGCAAAGCGCTGGAATGGCTTCGGGAGTCGGAAGATTGAAATTCGAAGTGGGTGGCTGGTAGCCTTTTCTTTCATGGCAGCAAAGAAGCAACGAATCAGCACGGGCGGCGGAGCAGAACTATCGGGAGCCAATCCTTTTGCCTCCCTTCAGATCCCGCCTGGGATTCAGGGGCGACCTGGGCCGAACCTGCCAGCGCGCTCCCCCGGGACAGGCAGTCCCGGTCCGGCACAAGCACCACCAGGGTTGTCGGGCAAGGGCACGCGTCTGGAGATCCGCCGCTTGAAGGGCGGGAAGGGGGGTAAGACCGTGACTGAGATTCGGGGTTTCGATGCCTGCCATCGGCACCGTCTTCCGGACTTGGCGAAGGAGCTGAAGGCGCGGTTCGGCGTTGGGGGAGCCGTCAAGCTGGACATCATTGAAATCCAGGGGGATCAACGGGATGCCGTGGCTGCCATTCTTCGGGATCGGGGGTTCCGTCCGGTCTTGGCGGGGGGGTGAAAGCGGCGGTGGCTTGGGCTTCGGGCGCTTGCCTCAAACGACCCTGCCCCTATTGCTTGGCGTTATGAATCGAACCCGCGTTAAGGAAGTGCTCGCCGCCCGCTCAGCCCTGCCGGACGTCCGCATCCAAGGGTGGGTGCGAACGCGCCGGGATGCAAAAGGGTTTTCTTTCCTTGAGGTGAACGATGGTTCGTCACGTGCGAGCCTGCAGGTCGTGGTCGATGACGCCTGTCCGGAGTTTTCCCGGATCGGGCGATACACGACAGGCAGTGCTGTTGACATCCGGGGGAGCCTCACACCCTCCCGGGGAAAAGGGCAGGCATGGGAACTTCGGGCGCAAACAATGGAGCTTGTGGGGGCCGCTGATGAATCTTACCCGCTCCAGAAGAAGCGTCACTCGCTCGAATACCTCCGTGAAATCGCGCACCTTCGGCCGCGGTCAAATTTGTTTGGGGCGGTCTTCCGCGTGCGAAGCCGGTTGGCCTTTGCTGTCCACCAGTTTTTCCAGGAACGTGGTTTTCTATACGTTCATACGCCCATTATTACCGGAAGTGACTGCGAGGGGGCGGGGGAGCTCTTTCGTATCACGTCAGAAAATGGGGAAGAGGCTTCCACTGGTAAAGGTGCGGCCGACCGCACGGAGGAATTCTTTGGCCGACCAACCTACCTGACCGTTAGTGGACAGCTCGAAGCCGAGGTTTTTGCCTGTTCCCACGGCAACGTTTATACCTTCGGGCCCACCTTTCGGGCGGAAAATTCGAATACATCGCGCCATGCAAGCGAGTTCTGGATGGTTGAGCCGGAGGTGGCCTTCGCCGATTTAAGGGATAACATGGACCTCGCAGAGGCTTTCGTGAAGGCGTTGATCCACGACACCATTCAGCATTCCGGGGATGACCTTCAATTCTTCAATCAGTTTGTTGATCAGACTCTGATGGATCGCCTCACGCAGGTCGTGGAGAAGCCGTTTGTGCGACTGGATTATTCGGAGGCAATTCGGATCCTGGAGGCCAGCGGGGAAAGCTTCACTTGGCCTGTCGAGTGGGGCGTCAACCTGCAAAGCGAGCATGAACGCTACCTTGCCGAACGTCATTTTCAAGGGCCGGTCATTATTTACAACTATCCCAAGGAGACCAAGCCCTTCTATATGCGGAGCAACGACGACGGTAGAACAGTGGCGGCCATGGATGTCCTCGTGCCCGGAATAGGAGAAATTATTGGCGGAAGCCAGCGCGAAGAACGGCTTGAGATTCTCGAATCCAACTTAGCGCACCACAACCTTAACCCTGCCGACTACGGCTGGTACCGTGACCTCCGTCGCTACGGATCAGTTCCCCACGCCGGCTTCGGTCTCGGATTCGAGCGGATGCTCATGTTCCTCACAGGCGTCGCCAACATCCGGGATGTCATCCCTTTCCCGAGAACCCCCGGCAATGCCTCCTTCTAGCTCCCGGCCCTCGCGGATTCAATATCCTACCAGGTAAGATATAGTTGCGTCAGGATCCAGGCTGTAAGAGGCCGCTCGCTGCCCCGGTTATTCAAAGAAGACCAGAGAGGATGCTTCGGTGATCAGAAAGCTCAGGTTGCCACGCGGTGGTTATCCTAAGTGCCCGATGGATCATCTTTATGGTATATCCTCGCTGTCTGCCGCAGGTGGACGGCGGTATCGGGGAGGAATGGCCGGAATGGTGTGCCCCGGCCGTTCGATGGGTGGACCGGAGTCCCGTTTCAGAGGCCTCACAGGTCATCGTCGAACCCCAGCGGCTGTCTGTCTCAAGAGGTGTTTGGCTTGGGGTTTACTTGAGGCTTTGAATGTTTGCTGTGCGGGGTCCGGATGTAAGGAAACTCTACCTGGCAGGTGGTGGGGTGAGGCTATTTGGCAGGTGGTGGGTTTTCAGGAAAGGATGTTGTGGGTGAGGTTGCGTGCGCAGTGGAGTTGGTTCCATTCGCCACCGCGGAGTTTTCTGGCGGCGGTGCGGCGTGAGGCAGGGAAGAGGTGCCGGTGGTCGCGGAACCATTCTTCAATGTAGGCTTTGCTTCCGATGATCATGCCGTCGGTGAGGTAGCGCACGCGGCAACGCATGAGTTCGGCAGGGCTGAGGTGTCCGCCTTTGGCGAGGACAGCGCGGGCCTTTTCTGGTGAGAGGGTGGCCTGGTTTGAGGGTTTTTTGCCCCGGCTGGTGGCGGGTTCGGTGGCGGTGGCAAAGAGGAGCATGCGGTAGTGTCGGTGGACGCGGTCCCGATCGGTCCCGGCGATGCGTGCGATATGTTCATAGAGGGGCAGGGCGTTGGGCTTTCCCTTGCCGATGCTTTCGCCGTAGCCGCTGAAGGGGTAGTCTTTGGGGTCGTCGACGATGCCTGCGCGCACGGGGTTGAGATCGATGTATGCGGCGATGGTGGCCAGGGCGGTGGTGGAGGGTTGGACCAGGACGCTTTTGAAGCGGTCTTCCCAGAGGGTGCCGCAGCGGGCGTTGGAGCGGTTGTAGATGATGGAGAAGCGTTGATTGAGGATTTTCATGAACATGGGGAGGGAGCCCATGCGGTTGATCAGGAGTGCGCGCATGGCTTCACGGGTGGATCCGCCTTCTTCGAGGGCGCGTGAGATGCGCTCGAGGGAGAGCTTTTGCCTTGGGCGTTGGTGGCCGTAGAGGAGGGCGGCTCGCTTCAGGAGGGCTTTGTCGCCGAGGTGGCCGATTTTTTCAGGAACGCAGAGGAGGATGTGGTAGTGGTTGTTAAGGATGCAGAAGGTGAGGATCTTGATGCCGCAGAAGGCGGAGACGCGGTGCATGAGATCGCGGAGGATTCGCATGTTGGTGTGATCGAGGAGGTGGAGCTGGCCGTTGATTCTGCTGACACAGTGGTAAGTTGCGTGTTTGCCTTTGAGGATCACGCGGGGCCGGCGTCGGGAGGCATAGGGAATAAGGGGTGTATTCATAACGCCGCCTGTGTAAACATGCGTTCATGTGTCGGCAAGCGAATTCTTTACATTCCAGAGCGGCTTTTGTGAGGCGTTCCTGGTTCGATATTGTCGAGCCACCGAGAGATGGTCGGAGAGATCTTGGAGGGGCGTTGATTAGCCGATACAGGCAAGTCGAGCCGGGGCCGGGGGCCGGGCCGGCTTTGTCAACGAATAATTTACCT
>CAYOIB010000059.1:0-16651 GCA_964403935.1 uncultured Puniceicoccaceae bacterium
GTACATCATTTGAATCGATGAAGAAGACCCAACCGTGTTCGAAGCTGTAGATCCAGGGAAAGGTGCTGGTATCCATCCACCAATAGTCGCCGCCGTTATAGGACCAGAAGGTTTCATTGTCGTCTTCGCTGAAGAGGTATGTCCACCCCAAGTGCTTGTGGTAGATCCAGGGCCAGGCGGAAATACCGACATAGTAATCACCCATCCAGGAGGAGACAGGATTGAGGATGCGCCCGCCGACCACTTCGACGTTGCCCGGTGGGTTGAAGGGTTCGGCCTCTTCAACGTCAGGCTGGACGGTGACGACGTAGTGGAGCATGGCACCATGGATCGCACCTTCGTTTCCACCAAGGACCACTTCCTCGTCCTGGTAATCCCGTTTGAAGAGCCGGAAGCTCCGCAGGTAGGCACGGATGATGTCGTCGGTTTCGCTGAAACCCCGTTCTTCAAGCCAGCTGGGAACAGCGCCCGTTTCGGTGACCAGGTACCCGACATACACGGTTGCGGGGCCATCGAGGTAGAAGCTGATCCAGTCCTCTTCGGTGTTTTGCATGGCGTTGCGATCAACCCTCAGGAGGTAGCTCTTGCTGAGCCCCGCATCGTCGCCAAACGAATCGAAATCGGGGTGTGCAGCGTAATTGTAGTCGCCGGGGGGATTGCCATAGCCACTCGTTTCGAAGGGTTCGCCAATCGCCCATTGGCCGACATCGTAGAGAATCCGGCGGCTAATACCAAATTCCACTGCGGACATGATCGGCAGCTGGAAGCGGGGGGGCAGCACTTCAAAACTCACGGTCGTGGTGAGAAAGTCGCCCTTCAGGTCTTGGGCGCGGATGGTGAATTCATGCACGCCGGTTTCCATAGGATAACCTTCGATGCGGCCATCGGCCCAGAGCTTCAGTCCGGCGGGAGGGACGTCCCGCAAGGATGGGAGAGACCAGCGAACACGTCCGTTAACGCCGTTTGCCGTCAGCTGTTGGCGATAGAATTCACCAATGTAAGCTGGGGGCAGTTCGCTCGCCCCAATGCTGAGTGCAAGAGGCACATGGACGACGATCCGATCATGGATCTCTTTGGGCTCAATCCCTTCGCCGCCGTTGTCGCGCGCGATCACGCTGAAGGTATGGTCGCCTCCGGTGAGTCCGGTGACGGTATGCTCAAGCGAATCGCCATCCGCCGATGCAATCATTTCCTCGCCCCTGTAAAGCTCGATGCGGACAACTTCGCCATCCGAATCGCCGGCCTCAACGACGAGGGTGACCGCGGTCTCACCTTCTTCGAGCCAGGCCTCATATTCTGGCGCAGTAAAGCGGACCCAAGGCGAGACATTACCGTCGTTCCGGAGACTGAGGAGCCAGGGAATCAGGTCGGCCGTGCCAAAGGCTGCCTCCATAGCCGGGCCATGAGCGACCCCCTCGTGGACATCAAGGCGGGGGTAGACGCCGCGCCAGGCGGTATTGTAATCTTCCGGGTAGCCATTGTGCGCTCTCCAGTGGGCGGTGATCTCTTGGTTGGAGATATAGGAATCTTCAGTGCCGATGACGAACCACATGGGCATGTTTTCCTGCACGCCGCTGAGGTCCATCGAACTGGCGTTTCCAAATCGACCGCCGGTCATGACCGCGCCAGCGAAGTAATCGGGATATTGACGGATGAAATCAATCGCCCCGGAGGCACCCATGGAAAAGCCGGTGAGGAGAATTCGCTCCGGATCGATCGGGTAGGCTGCCTTGATCTCATCGATGATTTCAAAGATATTGTCCGCCTTCTGGATCCAGCCACTTCGGGAATAGGGAAAGAGGATAAAGGTTGGCTCGATTTGCTCATTCTGAGCAAAGCCGTGAAATCCTGCCGCGATCGGATCGGGTGGGGGCGAGACAGGCAGGACGCCATCCCAGCAACACCCGTGGAGGGCGAGAACCAGCGGATAGCTCCCCTCAGGGTCGAATTCAGCCGGTTCGTAAAAGTAGAAGGTCTCTCCATTCTCGTGCTCGGTGAGCTCCCAGTTGGGTGGGTACTGATAGCCGACTTGCGCTTCGAGGAGGCTCGGCGCGGCCAAGGCCACCGCTGCGGCCAGGGCAAAGAGGGGGCGAGGGAAGAGCCCCGAGAGCAGGCCTTCGCATGGAGAATTGTGGGCGTTGATTTTCATGAGATATACTGCGATTAAGAGAGTTAGCTTTTGCGACAAATCCAATTCTTAGGTTTGGTCGGCTGCGGGAAAAGCCTTGAGGGGCTAAACCGTTTTAGCAACGCTTTATGAAGGAAGTTACCATCAAAGACGTAGCGAACGCCGCGGGGGTGAGCCCTGCCGCCGTTTCTCTGGCAATGCGCGAGACGGGGCGTCTTTCGCAAGCGACGCGGGACCGGGTGCGCGCGGTGGCGAAACAGCTGGGCTACCGGGCCAATCTGAACGCTTCCATCCTGGGTTCCCGCAATGCTCTGGAAATCGTGGGCTCGGTGCCCTTGGCGATTCTCCGCAGTGGCGAGGGTCGCTATGAGTACCCGATCCCATCGATCCTCGAGGGGGTGCGGGCGGAGAGCCGCGTCCTGGGGTATCGACTGGAAGAAGTTTCTGTTCCGGGGGAAAAGGACGTGCGGGCGGTCTTGAGACACCTCTTCCATCGCGGTGTCCAGGGGGTTTTTGTTGGTCCCTGTGGCGAAGGTGCGGAGGTCGGTACCGGTTGGGAACACTTTGCCGTGGTTGCGCTGGGGCGTTATCATACGAGCATGCCGTTCCATTGTGTGCGTCGCGAGATTTTCGAAGACACGCGTCGGTTGATGCTCAGGATGAAAGCCCGCGGCTATAAACGAATCTTGCCACTTCTGTTACGGCATGATCCGCCCATGCAGGACGATATTGCGCGGGAAGCAGCCTGTGTCATCGAGGGTTCTCTTTCTCCGGTCACCGCCCCTGAGATCATTTGTGGAGATCTGGAGCCTGTGCTACACCGGGAGCGGCCTGATGCGCTGATAAGTTTCAGTGTCGCCTCTTATTTCAAGCTGCGGGATCTGGGCTATCGGATTCCGGAGGATGTGGGCTTTGCCACGCTCCATCTAGGCACTGATAACGTTCATCGACTGGACGGGTTTGCTCCGAGCGATGCGGAAATGGGCAGGCGCGCGGTCCATTTTATGGACCAGATGCTGCGGCGAGGCGAGCGGGGACTGGCGGAGGCACCGGGACAATACGTCATTCCAGCACCCTTGATGAGCGGACAATCCCTCCGGGCTCTGCGGGGTGTGAATGAGGCAGAGCCTGGCGTGCGCGAGGAAGGTGTTAGGAAAGCATCCGGAGCTCGATGAAGTGGAGCCGGGGCTGGTTGGTGGCCTGGGTCTCGGTGAGATCGAGGCTGAACCGAAGCTCTGTGTCGTTCAGTTCTTCAGGGTCGACAAGGACATGGTCGACAACCCATTCGTTGGTCAGCGGGTCCTTTTCCAGGCGTGTGTTGATGTTTGCCCGGGCAGGTGGGTCGAGGCGCAGCGCTTGATGGCTTTCGAACCACGGTTCAAAGGTCGCTTCGAGCGCCTCCATGTTCCAGGCAAAGG
This sequence comes from uncultured Puniceicoccaceae bacterium, assembly GCA_964403935.1. Classification (GTDB taxonomy): domain Bacteria; phylum Verrucomicrobiota; class Verrucomicrobiia; order Opitutales; family Oceanipulchritudinaceae; genus SLLG01. The sequence goes on from CAYOIB010000059.1 coordinate 3,547, forward strand.
TGCCTCGTCCCTCGTTCATCTCGGTCTCGGGCACAGAAACCACGGGGGGTGGGGCGGCGTCCTCCGGTGGGCGTCCGGCGAGTTCGGCCAGAATTTCACTGGCGGAGGCATAGTCGCCTGCGGCCAATGGCCGGAGAAACTGAAAGAGGGCGTTGCGGATAAGGCGTTCAAGGGCGGCCCGGTTGCGTTCAGGGTCCAGCGCCCGTCGGGGGGGTGGAGGGGGAAGATCCGCCGTGTCGCTGCGAACGAAGTCGGGGTTGCGAAGGGATTCCCATTCATCAAGAATGGAGGCATCGGTCTGGCGGACCAGTTGCTCAAGATAGACGATCATGTCTTCGATCTCCTCATCCCAGCAACTGTCCGGGACTGTTTGGGTGAGCGTCTTGTAGGTATTCGAGAGGTGGCGCAGGAGAAGTCCTTCGGCGCGCTGCAAGCCATAGGCCCGGACGTAGTCAGGGAAGCTCATGTAGCGCTCGAACATTTCCTGCGCGATCGACTTCGGGCGGATGTTGTCCTGCCCAACCCACGGATGGGCCTCGGCGAAGGCATTGAAAGAGCCATAGATGAATTCGCGGAAGGGCTTCGGGTGTTCGACCTCCTGGAGGCGTTCCATGCGCTCCTCGTAAGGAACCCCGCGCGCCTTCATGTCGCTCACGAGGTCATCTTTGAGCTTATCGACCTGGCGGCGAAGGATGGCCTCCGGGTTTTCCAATACGCCCTCCACGAGGGCGAGAACAAGAGTGGCGTAGTCGGGGTCGTTGCGGTCCAGCTTGAGGACGGTGTCGATGAGGTAGAGCGAAAGGGTCTGGTTGAGGGAGAAGTCTTCCTGTAGGTCCAGGTTGACTCGAACCTTGTTTCCATGCGGCCCGGGACGGGGAAGAATTTCGACGAGATCCTTGTCCACAAGAGCGCGGAAGAGACTCCATGCGCGGCGGAAATGTTTCATGCGTGCCGCAGGAGGTTCATGGCTGTCGCGGATTAACTGCTGCATCGCCCGGCATCCGTCTTCGTCCCGTGAGAGTACATTGAGGAGCATGCTGTGCTCGATTCGAAAGGAGCTCGAAAGCGGTTCGGGCTGGGCTGTCTGGAGGCGGGTGAAAGTGGTTTCGTCCCAATGAACGTAGCCCTTTTCGGGCGGTTTCCTCCGGGTGAACTTCTTTGACTTCTTGGGGTTGTCGGCTGCCTTTCGCTCAAGCTTCCGGTTTTCGATGACATGCTCAGGGGCGAGGGCGACGACATAGCCCTGGTCATCAAAGCCGCGTCGCCCGGCGCGGCCGGCGATCTGATGAAAATCACGCGCGGGAAGGATACGGACCTTCTCCCCATCGTATTTTGTCAGCGCAGTGAAGAGGACGGTGCGGATCGGGACATTCACGCCGACCCCGAGGGTGTCTGTTCCGCAGATGACCTTGAGAACGTTCTGCTGGGCGAGCTTCTCCACGAGGATCCGGTATTTCGGGAGGAGGCCGGCGTGATGCACGCCAATCCCGTGTCGGAGGTACTTTCGAAATTCCTTTCCGAAGGGGCTGTTGAAGCGGATTTCGGCAAGGGCTTCGGCGAGGGTCGCCTTCTCCTCCTTGCTGCAGAAGTTCAGACTCGTCAGCTTCTGCGCCGTTTCGGTGGCCCCACGCTGTGTAAAGTGAACAAGGTAAGCAGGAAGCTTTCCGCTATTCTGGAGAACTTGCAGGACGTCTTCCAGGCTTTCTTCTTCGTAGGTGAATTCGAGCGGGACGGGGCGCTCCTCGGAAAAAACAGTAACGGCTTCCGTTCCCGTGAGGCGTTTGAGCTCACGTTCGAAAAAGTCGGTCTCCCCGAGGGTCGCCGACATGAGGAGAAAGCGCGCCTGGGGAAGGGTCAGGAGTGGAATCTGCCATGAACTGCCCCGGTCCCGGTCCGAGTAGTAGTGAAACTCATCCATGATCACGGCATCGACATGTGCTCTGGAACCTTCGCGGAGGGCCATGTTTGAGAGAATCTCAGCCGTGCAGCACAGGATGGGTGCATCCTGGTTGACGGAGGCATCGCCTGTGGACATGCCGACCTGATCGGGGCCGAAGTCGCGACAGAGCGAAAGAAATTTCTCATTCACGAGGGCCTTGATCGGCGAGGTATAGATTGCCCGTTGCCCGCGGCACAGTTGTTCGTACTGAAAAGCGGTGGCGACGAGGGATTTGCCTGAACCCGTTGGGGTTTTCAGGATAACGTGGCGACCTTCATAGAGTTCAAGGATGGCTCGTTCCTGAGCGGGGTACAGCTCCAGGCCTTTGTCGGCCACGTAAGCCAGAAAGTGGTCGAGGATCTCGTCAATCGTCGGTTTGTCGACTGGCGGAGCCAGCGGCCAGGCGGGGGCGGAGGCAGGAGCTGGGCGTCCGTTGATCGAATCCATAGCCACACTTATGGGGAAGCTGCGGTGAATTGAAAGCATGGGATTCAAGCCTGTAGAGCTGCCGGTGGGGAAATCGGAAGCGTCCGCACGCGACAGAAACTGCGTGCTGATGGGCTCTTGGCGTATTCGTGGCAGTGCCTGCTTGCCCTTGCCCCATCAGTTGTAGAAGGTGGGCGGCTTCTGTTTTTCCGATTCATCTATGTCTGAAAATCAACGTCATCCGTTTCTTGAGGGGCTGAGCAAGCATCGCGGCTCCCCGCCGACGATCGTTGTGATCTTTGGTGCCTCCGGCGATCTCACTTCGCGGAAGCTCATTCCTGCGCTCTTTAACCTGTCGTTGGACAATCTCTTGCCGGCGGAGTTCCGCTTTGTCGGTTACGGGCGAAAGCCGATTCCGGATGAGGAAATGCGCGCCAATGCGCGGAAGGCCCTGGAAGAGTTCTCACGCCGTCCTTTGGATGAGGAGGTCTGGAGCGCGTTGGAGATGAAATTCTCCTATCAGGCAGGTGGGTACGACGACCCGGCAGGGTTTGACGCTCTCGCGACGCGGATTGCCGACCTGCAGAAGGAGGCAGGCCGGGAGATGCAGTTGGTCTTCTATATTTCAACGCCGCCCGGTGTTTTCGAACCGATTGTGAAGAACCTGGGGCGTTGTGGACTGGCCCAGCACCGGGTGAACGGAAAGCTGGCCGCGAAGGTCATTATTGAAAAGCCTTTTGGGCGCGACTTGGAATCGGCCCGGGCACTGAACCGGGTTCTTGCACAGAACTTCAAGGAATCGCAGGTCTATCGGATTGATCACTACCTCGGTAAGGAGACCGTTCAGAATCTGCTGGTGGCGCGCTTTGCCAATGCCATCTTTGAACCGATCTGGAATCGGGAATTTGTCGATTGCGTCCAGATTACAGTAGCGGAAGCCGGGGGGGTCGGAAGCCGGGGGGGGTACTACGACCAAAGTGGAGCGCTGCGTGATATGATTCAGAATCACACGATGCAGCTCCTGTCTCTCATTGCCATGGAGCCGCCTGTGTCGCTGGACCCCGAATCAATCCGGGATGAGAAGGTGAAGGTGCTGAAGGCCATTCAACCCTTGAACCTGGGGCTGGGCGAAGATGGAGATACGGTGCGGGCGCGGTATGAGGAAGGGGTGATCGGGGGCAAGCGCGTGCCCGGTTACTTGCAGGAAGCCGACATCCCATCCGATTCGGCCACGGAAACCTTCGCTGCCCTGAGGTTGCATATCAACAACTGGCGGTGGCAGGGGGTTCCATTTTATGTGCGTTCCGGAAAGCGGATGGCGCGCCGCGTTTCGGAAATCGCGATCATTTTCAAGAAGCCTCCGGGTATTCTTTTCTCCAATAACAAGCAGTTTGACACCGCGCAAAACACCTTGGTGATCCAGGTTCAGCCGGATGAGGGCATGACGCTCCTTGCGAACTCAAAAGTTCCGGGGCTCGAAACGCGGACCCAGCCGGTGAAGATGCACTTCCGCTATGCCACAACCTTTGGGTCAAATACACCCGAGGCCTATGAGCGCCTGATTCTGGACGCGATTGTGGGCGACAGCACCCTGTTTATTCGAGGGGACGAAACGGAAGCCTCCTGGCGTTTGGTGACGCCTGTGCTGGAGGAATGGTCAGCCTGTGGCGCGCGCGGCCTGGCGTCCTACGCTGCGGGTGGTTGGGGTCCCTTGGAGGCGGAGCGGCTCCTCTGGGAGCGGAAGCATGTCTGGAGGCGACCCGGGATATGACCACCGATTCCATGACCCTGCTCGATGCGATTCCAGGGGTATCGGTTCCGGTAAAAGCTGTTCCGGGATTGCTGTCCCACATGTGGGACAGCGATGTCACCGGTGCCACGCCCGGGGAGGCGAGTTTTCGCGCATCTCAGATGAACTTGATCCTGCATTTCGGGGTCTCTACGTCGATCGACGAAGCCCGGCTCCGATTTGATACAGCAATCGAGTTTGCCCAACGATATCCATGCAGAATCGTTGTTCTGTGTCCTGCGCGGGCAACCCGCGAAGAGGGGATCGTCCTGGAGAGCAAGATCTTCAGCCAGTGTTACATCGGAAAGAATTTGCAGGACTTCTGCTGCTGCGAAGCGCTCGTTCTGGGTTACCGGGTGGAGGATGCGCGATTCCTTGAGAATCAAGTATCTCTTTGGCTTGAGACGGATTTGCCGGTTTATCACTGGTTCAATCGAGTCGCCGGTGAGAAAATTGATGCGCTGTTTCAGCCCTTCATCAAGCAGGCGACACGCGTCATTTACGATAGCGGGGTCGATGAGGATCTGCGTGAAAACGCCTCCTGGCGAGCGGCTGCAAAGGTGCGGGATCTCGCTTACGCCCGAACGCTGCCTCTTCGGCAGCATATTGGACAGTTCCTGAGCGTCTATTCCCCAGAGGTCCTGGCCGACGGTCTGGCCTCGGTTGAAGTTCGTGCTGCGCCCGAGGCGAGTGGCGAGGCTCGATGTTTGCTGGATTGGCTGCGTGCGGGTATCGCCCGCTGCCTTTCGCAGTCGCAGCTGGATCCGGCAGTCGACTTCAGCCTGGGTGAACCCACGGGTGAGGGGGGCGATTTGATCGAGATTGAGTGGACATACGCGAAGCCTGACTGCGGCCTGCAATGGGAGTACCGGCAACGGGCGCGAACCGGCCAATTGAACGGCGGCTTTGGCAATGCCCGGTTGGCCCAACCGCTCCATATTGAACCCCTGTCACGCGCCATGACATTGGCGGAAGCTTTGTTTTTCTAGGTCGAAAGTAGAGAATACCATGAAGATAGTTGCCACAAGAAACGGAACGATGCTGATCGGGCGTCGTGAGGATTTATTTGCTCGTTGCGCAGAACTCATCGAGGAGGCCGGGGCGGAAAAACGATCTTTTTCCATTGGCTTGACCGGGGGATCGACACCGAAGGCTTTCTATACCTGGGCGGTTGAGAATGGGTGCATTCCGGAGGTTGCGCGGCAGCGTGCCGTCTGGAGTGTCAGCGATGAACGGAGGGTGCCTTTGGAGGATGGGGAGAGCAACTTTGGGAATGCGGATCGGCTCCTGCTGGGTCCGTTGGAGGTCCCCGAGGCAAACAAGTTGCCTTGGCCGGTGCATCTTGATCCGCATTCGGCGGCCGCCGTCTTCAACCGGAAATGGACCGAACGCTTCGGCGGGGAGACCGGATTCGATCTGTGCTTTCTTGGCATGGGCGACGATGGCCACACCGCTTCAATCTTTCCGGGAAGTCCGTTGATCGGTTTGGATACAAGCGAGAGTTTCACCTGTGTGGATGTTCCTGAGAAAGGCTGGCGCCTGACCATTACGGAGACCGGTCTGAGCCGCTGTCGGCGAATTGTGGTCCTCGTCACCGGTGAAGGCAAGCGTGAGCGCCTGCGCGATATTATGGAAGGGCCGGATCCACTTCGATATCCGGTGCAGTTGCTATCGCGTTATCAGGACCGGGTGCTCTGGCTGGTCGATGACGAAGCCGCTGCCGGACTGGAGGAAGCCGTGGAACGGGCCCGTTTATAAAAGTGCAGGGATACCGTCTTTGCCCCGTTGGCCAAGGCCTCGATCTGGGGTCGAACAGGGTGCTGGAGATTGAGCGAGCCTTCGACGTTGAACCAGTAACCGATTTGAAACATGTCGGGCTTCAAGGGCAGGACAAAATTCGCATAGACGTTCCACTCCGAGAAGCAGAGGAAATTGTCGAGGTCCAGGTTTTGCAGGATGCCCTCTGCCCACGGGAGGCCAAAGCGCGTCTCGATGTGTTGCTGGAAAGCCTTCAGAAGGTGTCGGTTGAAGACCATGTAATGGACGACAAAGCTGTAAGGCAGTGCTGACGGGACCCCAAGAAGTCTCTTCAGGCTATCGTCATACATCGATTCGTAGCCATGGGTGACGTCAAAGATCCACCGATTGTTGATTTCGAGACGAACAGGCCGGACAAAAGCGGTATCACTGTCAATGACGAGGACATTGTCATTCTGTGTGATCGCATGGGCGTTGAGTTTCAAAAGCTGCTGAAACAACCAGCCTGAGCGGTCGTGGGGGCGGTTGATGTATTCTTCGCGAACGCGTTCCAGTCCAATTGGAAGGGCTTCGGCTTCGTCGACGAACTGGCAGCCCAGCTCTTCGCACACCTGGAGGATCTCGTCGTGGGGGGGGCCAACCACATAGTGGGTGCCAATCGGGTGAAGAAGATTCTCGCGCAGGAGGCGCGAGGTTTCCCGAAAGACGGGGATGTCCTTGGGGATCATCGGCGTGAAGACATCGACCGGGATCTTGCTCGGATGACTGCGATCAAAGTGGCACCATCGTCCGGTCTGCCGCATTGCCCAACGATGGAGCCGAACGGTCGTGGCCCGCTGAATGGCGCGTAAAGCTGGAAGAAAAGAATCCGTCATGGTCGATCAGGGCGAGAATGAAAGAGGCGGCTTATCCGTCGAGAAGTTTTCGAAAGCATCCGCTTATCTCATAATGATTTAACCAAGCCAAGGGGAGGGGTCGGGATGCGTTTCAACCGAGGAACAAGGCACCCTGGCGAAGGGGTGTTGAGGTGGTTCCGGTTGGGCGAGTGATTTTCCGCCCGGCCCCTCGAACATCAGCGGCTTCGGAGGACTTTGGACAAGCCCGGTTTTTTTAATTTCTGATAGATTGGATTCAATCCTGTCGCTTTCACTGCCCGGCTGCCAATGGAAAGGGTTCGCCATTTTATTTCTCTGGCGGCGTTCATGAGCGGTCCCCAGATTCTTCCATCCCATAGCAAACCTGCATTTCGTCGCCATGATTCAAATGCCGCGGCAATTTCACAGGTTTCCGCCGTAACAGGCAGTGAGGGTCGTATAACTTTCCGGTAATAGGCGTAGGATTCCGCGAAGTTCCTCCGGTTCGTGGCGCTGCGGTCGAGGCAGGCCCAATCACCGCGCGAGGCACGGCAGGTTTCGGCGGCCTTCTTGACTTCGCATTCGAGGATCAGTTGTCCTTGTGCCTTGCGCAGGCGATCAGCGAGGCTGAGTTCGGGATGGGCGCGAAGGAGGGCGGGATAGTATGTTTTGAGGGGAATCCTGCCGTAATAGGTGTGATGCGCGGGAAGAGCGGCGGCATAGCCAACGGTGCCGGAATAAGTGAATCCACGAAGGACCGCACCGGTGTCAAAAGCGCGCACACCTGTCTCCTCCGCCAGTTCCGTCCCGATGATTTTTGCCGCCCCTCCCAGGGCGAGAAAGAGGATATCGGGACGGTGCTTCCGAATGCCCTCCCTCAGATCGTCCTTGATGCCTTCAAGGTCCCGGGAGAGGTGCTCGCCTTTATTCCGGGGGTGGATAAATACCGGGTTCCAGTCCGTCGGCAAGAGGTGAGCGGCATGTTGAAGGTAGGCATCGTCTTCCAGGAGTGTTTGGAGGAGTTTCCCTTCGGCACCGCAAAAGAGGCAGGTTTTCCCTTCGCCAAACTTCTTCAATTCGTGGTAAAACCATGCATAGCCGATAAGAGATCGGGACGCATCCTGACTGCCTTCGGATTGCTGCCGGTGTAGCTGAAGTTTGGACAGATTTTCCGCGATAAAGGTGATGCGATCGCAGTAATCAAGATAGGTGCACCGCTCGTAGGCTTGCAAAAGTCTCGGAGCATGCTCCGGCTCTAGCCCGGGGCCGCCACGAATGGTGAGGCCCCCGTGCCCCGTTACTTGAAACTGCTTCCTGCCCGAAATCGCGGCCGCTTCCTGAAAGCGCAAAAGGAAGGCCAACTCCCCGTCGCCGAGACGCATGTAAGTAAACGCCGGGTCGTCTTCCATGAGCCGGGACAAGCGGGCGCACTCGTCGATGATTGCAGGGGTTATATTGGATATTTCGCAAGCCAAGAGGGATGAAGTAGACGGGTGTTGTCCGGGATGGCAAGGGCAATGCCGTCGCTTCGGTCTCTCCTGCAGAGCTCGCAGTGCAATGCGAGTCGGCGGAAGGGTTCGGAGGGGAGAGGTTTTGTGAGACATTCATACGCCCATCCTCAGCTTATAGAGTGAGATGCAGGTCCATTACTTGCGCGTTGGACCTTCTTGATTTTCGATCGTTTTGTCTTGTCGTTATTGCTGCGTGCGTAATTTATGCTGCCAATCGATTCGTCCGTGGTTTGCTTCGTAATGAAACTCATCTATTTCAAATCCTTACAGAAAAACTTTGGGGATGACTTGAATGCCTGGTTATGGCCTCAGTTGTTCCCTCCGATCCCTGAAGGGGGTGACGATGATGGGAATTTTCTTATTGGAATCGGTTCAATTCTGGATTCACGCTATCAAGATTTGGAAGGAGAAAAGCTGGTGTTGGGAGCGGGTGCGCGTCCGCAAGGTGAACGGTTGATTCTCGATAATAGCTGGAAGGTATCTTTTGTTCGGGGTCCTCTATCTGCTGAATACCTGGATTTGCCCTCCAGCTATGGGGCCGGAGATGGTGCATTTGCACTCAGTATGGTTAATCTTCCGGATCGGGATGAGAAATTTGTTAGTGTTATCCCTCATTACCGATCAATGAACAAGTTGGACTGGAGTCGAATTGCCGATTATGCGGGTGTCCATCTTATTGATCCCCGTGATCCTGTGGAGGTCGTGTTGCGTTCGATTTCTAACTCGAAGCTAGTGATTGCTGAAGCCATGCATGGGGCAATTGTAGCAGATTTGATGCGGGTTCCTTGGTTACGTATTACCGCCCATAGTATGAATCATGAGGGGAAAGAAGTTGCTGAATTCAAATGGGCGGACTGGATGCGCTCTTTGAACATAAGCGCAGAGGCCTATCAAGTGGCGGATATTCCCAAGGTAGAGTCTTCGAGCGCAAGGCGCTTTAAAAGGTTCACAAGAGTAACATCGTTATGGCAGAAAGCTAATCGGTTGGCTGCTGAACGTCGTATTGGACGAAAACTCAGGCAGCTGGTGGCTTCCGGGAAATTTATACTTAGCGGTGAGGGCGATCTCCGTTGTGCAATCGATATGGTTAAGGATCGAGTACAGGAAAATGCGTGTAAATATTCGTTGAGATAAGGGGTGAGCAGGCTCGGTAATATTGGGCAGGTTGCTATTAACAGCGAAGATATAGCAACCAATGAAAAGCCCTAAATTGACGCAGAGTCAAGAAAAGATAGTACTGGAAGCAATTCGGGAGCAGCGCCAATCCACGAAATGGCGAAGCGCTATCAGGTTCACTAACGCAGGTGACGGACTGGAGAAAGAGGTGCTGTTGGACAACGCTGGCAGTGCCTTCGAAAGCGCGATGCGCTGAGCCAGAAGCTCAGGGAAGACCGACTTATACAAGCAGATTGAAGATCGACCAGCCCGGTGTCGTTATTCTTCGGATGAGCTTTACTGAGGCGAGACCCCTGCCATGAAGTGACACATTGAGTCGATTGGTTGATCCTGTCTTGCCTCGGGGCTTCATGCTCTTAAGCGGGGTCGCGATTGTCGGGACAAGGAGAACATGGCTGATTCCCCGCCTGATTTGATAACAATTCGTCAAAATTTGTGAAATCGCTTGCCCTGACGTGCTTTCTGGGCTCTCTTTTTCTGAATTATATTACCTATTTTTATCGGGGTAGAAAGCCTACGTTATTGTTTTACTCACTCCTGTGTTTGGCGATTGGGAAGCCCCTGTTAACCCCGTTGGATTTACACGAAATTAAATCTTATTTGTGCCTGTCAATCTCCTGAAAATGAAAGTACTCACTGCAATGATCCCGACCTCAAGCACCGTTCCCGGCGGGTATGCCCCGTGGCTACGTTTTTCCGGGAATCCTCAAACTTGGCGCCAGCTGTCATTGTCTTTGTGCGCGACCCTGGCGCTGGTTCTCGGGATCGGGACGGGGACGGCATCGGGGCAGACTTATAGCCTGAATTTCTCCAACAGCGATTTGAGCATGTTCGACCCCACCGGCTCGGGCGGAGCGATGGGTAACCTTGGCTCGTTCAGCCTGGAATCGGATATCCCCTCGGGTGTGGCCAACATCAATGTGGGTGGGGTGGTGAACACGCTCTTTGCCGGACGATACGGAGCCGAGGCGGGATTGGGACTGTACGGGACGGTTGGCGTCGACTTTAATTTCAGTTACTACGATGGGACGCTGGGGATTTCGTTTCCTCAGGACGTGACGTTCAACCTGGGGTCGGTGAACCCCACGGGGCAAAATACGATCGGCGTCACCAACGTGTTGACCGGCAGCAACATTCTCACGGCTTCGACCCCCTCGGTGGCATGGGATGTGCAAGGCAATGTCAACCTGGCGCTGGGTGCTTATGCCCGTGCATGCTTTGGCGGTTGCGTGGGTGCGAGCCATGATATCCTCAGTTACAATCAGTCGTTCACGGTGTTGGACTTTAACCAGAACCAGAACGACAGACTCCGCCTGTTCGGTTCTGACACGCTGTCGGTCGGGGTGGAAAACGGCATCACCATACCCATCAGCCGAAATCTCTTTCTGTCGAAAGAGAAGAAGATCACGCAGGCTGGCATCAAGGGTTCCGACAAGGCCTTTTACAACATCACGTTGGGTACGATTGAACTGAACCAGCTCAACCTGAATTATCAGAATCGGGATGCGAAAGGTTTCTCGGTAGGCGGGGCGAATGCACCCGAAGCGCCGATTGCCGGCCTGTATGCGGATATTTTTGGCATTGCTGCGGCTGCGGCCGGTCTGCCGCTCAATCCGCTGGACGTTCGCATCAGCGCCGGCCCGCTCAATCTTCAGGGGAAGCTGTTCCAACTGCTGGCAGGCGGAAAGTTCGGCCTTGAGCAAGAGTTTGAGTTCGATCCGAACATGAGAGTGACCTTTCATGCGAACTACGATTTATCTTGGAACGGCGGGGATGGCGGTGCGTTTGTTGGGCAGCAGTATTCGTTGGCGCTGAACAAGGAAGGCGGTCTGAACGACATCACCTTCGATGTGCTTCATGAGGGCGACGCTGCGGGACTCGCGATCGTTCCCGAGGTCTACCTCGACAACCCGACGCTGACCAACCACACCGCCATGACTTTTGGGCCGAGTGTGCTCGCCCAGGCGCTTGAATTAAAACTGACCATCGCGGGCATAGGCCTGCGGCTTGGACCGGCTTTTGCCCAAGAGTTGATGCCCACCGATATTAAAACCGACATCGACTTGTTCCAGGAAACGATGAACATCGGCAATCAGCTCGGCCTGAGCACCCGTTACTTCATGCCCAGCCTCACGGGTGTCGGCGGCGGGCCCAGCGAACTGACTGAATTTGCCAATGTCAATGTCGCCCGCGGCGCACTGGTTTTTGAGACGCCGGTTATTGGCGGATCCGTCACCCTGCGTGACGAAACGCTCTATCGGAATGCGTCGGAGGTGATTATCAATGGGCGTCTGGAGCTGCTCGCCGCCCCCTCCGGTGCGCCCAATCTTTACTTTGGCAACGGCATTGGATCGCTCGACGGTATTATCCGCGTCGGGGCAAACAGCATCCTGGACGCCACCGGATCACAGCAGGATATCGCCCACGGCGGCAGCCCGAGCAATGTCGGTATGGGAAGTGCATCATCCAGCTTCGTCACCGCGGACAAGGAACTAAAAGCCGGCATCCTCGATATTACTGGCGACATGTATTACAATGGGAACGCAATCGACATCATCGGCGACGCCGCCGGGGTGGTCATCCACGGCAAAGGCCGAATCCACGCCAACAACAGTGATGCCTTGGAGAATCTCAGGCAGAACCACGGCGTGCTTTCCATTCAGAATCTCGGTTCTGTCGATACAGGGCAATCATTTGAAAACCATGGCCTGCTGTCCGTTGTCGGGAGCGAGGAAGACTGGGGTAGCGGCACCACTCAACGGAGCACCTTCCGCTCTAACGGTTTCACGAACCATGGCATCCTCGAGGTCGGCGATGGCGCGCAGATCGATACGACCGGCGTCTCCGGAAGCGGTATTTTCGGCAACGTCGATGCCAACGGCACCCTCACTGGTGGCACATTCATCTTCTCCGGCGGGCAACTCATTTATGATGGCCCCATGATCACGACGAATGAATCCACCCTGATGCTCACGGGCCTGCGTGATGAGGATAGCGCCTTTGTCCACCGCAGCGACCAGGGAGGCTGGTTCATGGACAGCAACGGCCTTGCTAACTTTCACACGAACAAAGGGACGCTCATCCTTCAGGCGACGGATACCGCGAGTACCGAAATCACCCTCAACGGCCTCACGAACACCACCGAAGGTCACATTGTCCTGAACGTCACCAACAATTTCGAATCCTCGTCGGGCAACAGCCACCTGACCGTAATCGGCAGCTTCAACAACCATGGTACGCTTGAGCTGACCGATAATGTGAAAGGCACCATCGACAGCAATATCAACCAGATCACAGCTGGCTGGTTCTGGAACAATGGCACGCTCCATGTCGATCCTCGAAGCACCATCAACGCAGGCAGCATCGACAATCTCGACTACAATGGGCGGCTCAGCGGCGGCGACTGGCGCATCGCGGGCCGAATCCTCTACGAGGGCGGCAACGACAACATGATCCGTTCTATCGGACAGGGCACAACGCTCGCCCTGAGCAACGGTGCCGAGTTCAGAAGTCAAAACTCGGGCAGTGGCACCCTCGACCACCTTGAACAGATTCAGGGCACCTTGATCATTGCTGATGACAAGCATACCATCGGACAGTTGTCCAACTCTGGCACGCTCATCCTTTCCGGCCTCCTCGATGGCACCGGGCA
>CAYOIB010000060.1:0-15999 GCA_964403935.1 uncultured Puniceicoccaceae bacterium
CACCTTACAGTTTCCGCAGAAGCATCGACGGGTGCGCCTCCTGGAGGCGGAATAGCTCAGGGTGCGAGGTTTGAGAGATCGAGGTGGTAGCGGCATTTGCGTCGGTCGCCCCGGGCGTAGAGGTTGATATAGGGTGGGATATCCACGATCTCGACAAAGGTGGCCCCAAGGCGTTCGCAGGTCTTTCGCGAAGCGATATTTTCCGGGTTGCAGGTAATCCACAGTTCACTCAGGCCGAGGTGAGCCGCGACCGGAAGCAGAAGCCGGCTGGCGCGGGCCGCATAGCGATGGCCACGGAAAGCGCGGTACACTTCGTAGCCGAGGTGGCCACTGTAGAGTCGGAGCCCCGAGTAGTTGCCGATCCGGAGCTCGACGTCTCCCATGCACGCGTTGCTCTCCGCATGCATCATCGAAAAGTGGTAGGATGGGGCGCGCTCAAGCGTGGGGTTGCCTGGAATGTATTTACTGAGCTCAAGCCGGAGCTCGCCGTCCTGAAGATCCCAGTCCTGTGCACGTGATGCAGCCATTGGCGGAGTATGTTCCGGTGGTGGCGCGACTTGGCAAGACCAGGTAAGGGGGCTCGACCGATTCGCCATCAGGCGGGTTTCGATCGCCGGAGGGCATCTACCAGCACCGAGGCCAGCACGAGCTGAAGCGGCGCATAGAAGAGAAGTGGAAGGAGAAGCAGTCCCAGGTCAAAGGTTCCGGTGCCACTTTGGAAGATTACGGTCGCCATGGGAACCCCGGCCGCGATCGTCTTGTGCGACGCGCAGAAGCGGGCGGCGATCCGCACCGGCCGCTCCGGGAGGACGCGGCCGGCGCTGAGGGTCACCAACCAGGTCACGAGGAGAAGGAGGCCAAGCGCCCCGATAAGTGCCTGCGCGGCAATGGCCCAACCCGCATCATTCCAGACAGCATCATGGAAGCTATTCGAAAAGGCGGCGAAAACCGCGAAACAAATGATGCCGTTGCTGATGGGGCGAAAGGCGGGTTTGATCCGGGGAAGCAGGTAGCCGACCAGGAAGGGCCTGATCATCTGGCCGATCAGCAACGGCAGCAAGATCAGCGTGGCAAGTTGCCCCAGGAGCGGTGCCATCGGCGGGAGCGCCTGAGCATGCGCGGAAAAAAGAATGAGGCACCAGAGCGGGACAAGGGCGACCCCAAGCATATTCGAGAGCGATGCATTGAATATCGCTCCGGGGACATCCCCATCGGCCGCTGCCGTGAAGATGACGCAGGAGGATACCGTCGTCGGCAGGACCGAGAGGAAGAGAAACCCGTTGCGGAGGGTGGGGTCCAGCCAGGAGCCCGTCACCGAGGTTAACCCGATCACAATGAGGGGCGTGATCACGAAGCTCCAGATCTGCACGAAGGTGTGGAGGCGCCAGCGCAGGACGCCGCGGGCGAGCTGCTCGGTCTGCAGGCTCAGTCCCTGAATGAGAAATATAATGAAAATGCCGACCTGGACGGCTGTTTCGGTCCGCAAGGGTCCGCCGGTCCTCCCAAGGTCACTCAAAAGCCACGCGGCGGGCACCATGAGGACGAGGCAGAAAATGAAAAGGTTGTCTCTAAGGAGTTTCGGCATTTGGGGTCCTGAGGACCCTTATAGAGGTCGCCGAATCCCCCGTCGCAAGTTACAAATGGAAAAGTCTGGGAAGAAGCCGTTGGGCGTCAGTCTTCCAAACGATTAAAGTTAAGTCCGCGGTAGACCTCGCGTCGGCTCTCATTCAACTCCTTCAGAATCTCGGCGCGTGGGCTCAGCTCCAGGGGAGCACGAGGGGCCGGTCGGGGCTTCTTGTGAGGGCGATGAAAATGCGGATCGTAACGCCAGGGAAACCCGTATCCAAGAGGGAACGACCGGTAGGCGGAGCGCCGCTCGGCCTGTGCCAACCGCGTCTCCATGGCCCGAAGACGTTCTTCCGCAGCCTGTTCTTGGCGGATGACTTGAGCTCGACGATACGCCTCGTGAAGGTGCTCTGTGACGGAAACGCTCGGATAGCGTGCCGAGAAGCGTCGCCAGAAAGCCACTTGATCGGGCGGGGGAAGCTCGTGGAAAAATGGGTCCTGCAGGGTCGATACGAGAAGGGCCTGACCTTCCTCGGCAAGCCGTTCCTGACGGGCTTCCCGACGCAGGCGAACCGCCTCCTGACGGGCTTCGAGCTCATCCTGTCGCGCGCGTAAGGCCGCTTCGGAGATCAGGCTTTTGGCCACGACCTTGTCCTCCTTCAGTCGGACATGACCCCGCGGGAAGAGAAGGACAGCTCCATGGGGCGTAAGGATTTCTCCCGAAGGAACGCCGAGCTCCTCCACAACCTCTGCCCGGGAGGCACCGAGGCCGATCGCGCTGACCGTGCTGGTCACACACAGGCTCCCCGCGAGGAGGAGCGGAAGCACGCGAAGGCGCTTCATTTGCGCTGGGATTGTATTTCTCATACGTAACCCGATCTTCCTGGGATCCTGTCGGTGGGTCGAGGTTCGGTCAAGGGGCAACTCACCAGCTAATCGTGAGGGGGTGTCTGAAAGGTTGAAATCCGTTCAATGCGTCCATCCAAGGCCGGCATCAAAGCCGGCGAACACGACAGATAGATCAGAAACCCCGAGGGTTGTTTCAGCGATAGGGTGCCTGACTGCGGAGCGTAGTGTAATGCAACTGGCTTTGGGATGAGGATCAGCGCCCATCGAGTCTGCTCCTTCGGAAGAAGCGCAAGCCCATCCCGGAGCGAAACCGAACAATCAATTTGATGACTTAGAAAGAGCGGGCAGCTGTTTTGCGCCTTTCAGGTTCCCGTTCTTCCGCCAGCTTCAATTTTGAACTCCAGTTGTGGAGGTTCTCGGGGTGCTTGGAGGCCGTGCCTTCCAGAGCTGCTCTTCCTTTACCCAGCCGTCCAGTGCGACGTCGACGAGGTAATCCGGTATCTGGGGCAAATAGAACCACCGTCCGGGGGCCGTCGGCTCGCCCGGGAAGTGGAGCCAGCATTCGTGGCGATAGCTGTAGAACCAGCTGGGCAGATTCGGTGCGGTATATATCCAAGAGGCAATTCCGGGATCATAAAGGAAGATCTCGGAGCCTTCCACAGCGTAGAGGAACTGGTGGGCGGCACTGAAAATCCAAGGCCATTGGCTGTCATCGATCCAGCCGATCGGTGTATTGCGCCAGCTGCTTCCTTCATAGGGATAGGCAACAAATGGATGCCCTTCACCTTCCAGCACCGTGAAGGGCTGGACCGTTCCCCACTCCAGGGGCAGGCCGCCAAAAGCTGTTGCTCCAGGTTGCAGGTGCAGGGTTCCGCCGGCGGCGGGCTGAAAGGTAACGGGCCGGTTCAGCGGAGCTGCCGAGGTGGCGAGGACAGAGGCTTCAGCCACCTGATTGAAGCTGATGGAGGCAATCGCCCAGCCGGTCCATCCTTGGGGATGGTCGTCCCACGGCATGTAGAGGCCGGGCTTGCGCTCGTAGCGGAAGCGAAAGTGGAGGGTCCGGTTTTCAAAGCGGGAGAGATCGATGGTCTGATCCTCGAAGGATTCCATGAGCGGGTGAATGGACCCACCGGAAACCGTTTGGCCCTGAATCGACCACAAAATATCCCACTGCTGGGTGTCTGGATTCGTCGAAGCCTCGAGTATGGCGGTTTGGGCGTGCCCGGCAAAGTTCAGCTGATGCCGGAAGGTGAGAGAAGCTCCGGCCCCCGGAACGAACAGGGGACTCAAATAAACAAGCTCGTCGTCCGGCCCCCCTTGGACATGCCCGAGAAGGGCGGTCTGGATTCCTTCCACTTCAACCGTCCGCCCTGAGGGAACAACAATGCGGTCGTTGTTGGCCACAGACTCCGTCCATGAGCGGGTTTCTGAGAGCGTCAACTGTCGCAGACGCCCCGCTTCGGCCCACTCGGGAGCGCGAATGAAGACGGCATTGTCGGCTTCATCCCAAGCCCACGCCCCGCTGGGAACTTGCGGAAGGTCTTCCGAAGCGGTGGGTGTGTCGGGGTTAAAGACAATGGTCTCATAAGTGTAGCTCTCCGCCGCGGACCCTCCGATGCCGCTGATCGTAACAGTATAGACAATGTCGGAATCCGGTGCGGGATCGAGCGGATCGTGGCTGTTTGGGTCCACCCCGGCGGCATGCCAGACCAGGTGGGCACCAAATCCCTCGTTGGCGTTGTGCTCCACAACGGTGTTCATTGGAACGCCATTACGGGTCATGGTGACCGTTGCCTGGGTCAGGTCGGCCCCTTCAGCGGAAAACGACCATCGCGGAAAATTGAGGGTGTAGGGAACGTATCCTTTCGGCGGCCAGGCAATAAAACCGTCCCGGGCCGGTGGGTAGGCGGACAGTGTGCGACCGTCGAAGACTCGCAGGGCGTTCGATGCGACATAACCGTTGGTTGCCGGAATATCGCCCGTACCCATCTCGCGGTGGGGCGGGTGTAGAATCCACTTCCGGTGGCCAACCAGGTAGTTGGCACTGCCGGCATCGCGCATATAACCAGTAATGGCATCGGCCCCGGCACTTCCCAAGGCAAGATTGCCATTGCTCGCCCCTTCCAGGCCCTCCGGCGTGTAGTTCGGCCACTCCGGCGTGGGGTGATGATCGAGTGCATTGGCGCTGCTCATGATGAGTGCGGCGTGCTGCGCTTGGTGGTTGAACTCATCCCGGAATGTTATCCAGGCGGGAACGCCGGCCATCGCCCGGTAAAAGTTCACCCGAAGACGAACCGATTCCTTCCAGGGCTCAGAGGTGCTTCCAGGATTGCCCGCGTGGCTGCCCGTCCATTCAGGAACAAAGCCTTCCGAAGCGTGGAATGCCGAGCGGTAGAACTGCCGGACTTCTTCCCGGTTGGAGGAATCAACCTCAAAAACGGGGTCAGCGGCGGAGAGAAGGCTGATACTGAAAACGGATGTGAGCCAAGCCGTCAGGTGGCGGAGGAAGAACGATCGCATGATGAGACAACGGGGTAGGGTATAAGCCTTGGTAATGCAATTGAAAAGAGCCCAGGGTTCTGCAGGCGAATAAAGCCTGCTTTTCAGAAGTGACTCAGACGCTGGTTTGCAAGTCAGCGTTCAACCCATCAAAAAATCCGGATACGTTGATGTTTGTCCTTGTCAGGCTGGGCGCTCACCTCAAGGATCCGCCACCTATGTCGAAAAACATGAAGTTCTCATCGGAATCGGTCTCCGAAGGCCATCCGGACAAGGTCGCTGATTACATTTCGGACAGCATTCTGGATGCTTGCCTGGCGCAGGATCCAGCCAGCCGGGTGGCGTGTGAGACATTGGTCAAGAGCAATATGGTCACAGTCGCGGGAGAGATCACCACTCGGGCAAAGTTCGATGTGAACGAGGTGATTCGTGATGCCATTCGCGATATCGGCTATATCGACCCCCGGGATGACGCGACGTTTCGTGCCGATGAGGTCTTCATTTCAAATTACCTGACAAAGCAATCCCCTGATATCGCCCAAGGCGTCGATGCACGGGCCGCTGAAAACAAGGCGACAGCGGAACAGGGTGCCGGGGACCAGGGAATCATGTTTGGCTATGCCTGTAACGAGACGCCCGAGCGGATGCCAGCGGCTGTCATGTATGCCCACCGGATCCTGCGACGTCTGACCGAGGCCCGGAAGAAGAAGGAAGTGAACTGGCTCCGGCCCGACGCAAAAAGCCAGGTGGCGGTCCATTATGACGGAGCGCGGGTGACACATATCGACAATGTTGTGGTGTCCACCCAGCACACAGAGGATGTGACGCACGCCGAGATCGCTGCCTTCATCAAGAAGGAGATCATCGCGGGCGTCCTGCCTGCTGACTTGGTTTCGGACAAAACCGAGTACCTCATCAATCCCACTGGGAAGTTTGTCATCGGCGGGCCCCAGGGGGATGCCGGGGTCACCGGTCGCAAGATCATTGTCGACACTTACGGTGGCTGGGGTCGGCACGGTGGCGGCGCGTTTTCGGGGAAGGATCCATCCAAGGTCGACCGTTCGGCGGCCTACATGTGCCGCTGGGTCGCGAAGAACATCGTGGCAGCGGAGTTGGCGGACACCTGCGAACTCCAGGTTGCCTACGCCATCGGCTACCCGAACCCGACATCCATTCACGTGGAAACTTTTGGAACCGGCAAGGTGGCGGACGACGTTATCATCAAGGCGGTTCGCGAGGTATTCGCTTTCAAGCCCGCTGAGATTATTCAGCAGCTCGATCTGCTCCGGCCGATCTACCGCGCCTCCACCAACTACGGACACTTCGGCAAGGAAGGCATGCCTTGGGAAGCGGAGAACCGTGTTCAGGAACTGCGCAAGGCAGCTGGACTCTCCGCGACACCGACAGCCTGAGGGCACCATCCTTCGCCAGATCATAGACGAGAAAGAGTTATTTTTAATGACAACAGAAACAATCAAGGAACAGGACTATAAAGTCGCCGACATCAGTTTGGCGGGCTTTGGGCGTCGCGAGATCGAAATCGCGGAAAATGAAATGCCGGGTCTCATGGCCACGCGCGAGAAGTACGCTGCCGAGAAGCCGTTGAAGGGGGTCCGCGTCATGGGATCTCTCCACATGACGGTCCAGACGGCGGTTCTTATCGAGACCCTTTGTGATCTTGGGGCTGATGTCCGGTGGTGTTCGTGTAATATCTTTTCGACCCAAGACCATGCCGCCGCCGCCATCGCGGAATCCGGCGTGCCCGTTTTTGCCTGGAAGGGTGAAACACTTGAAGAATACTGGTGGTGCACCTTGCAGGCCCTTACCTGGCCGGATGGAAAGGGGCCTCAACTGATCGTCGATGACGGGGGAGATGCCACCCTTCTCATCCACAAGGGCTTCGAGTTGGAGAATGGAGACAGCAGCTGGGTCGATTCCGAGGCGGAAAGTGATGAAGAGGCCATTATCAAAAACCTCCTGAAGCGCGTTTACAGCGAGGATCCAAGCCACTGGCGGAATGTCGTCAAGGATTGGAAAGGTGTCTCGGAAGAGACCACCACCGGCGTCCACCGTCTCTATGAGCGGCAGAAAGCAGGCACCCTTCTTGTTCCCGCGATCAACGTGAATGACTCGGTGACCAAGAGTAAGTTCGACAACCTCTATGGCTGCCGGGAGTCGCTTATCGATGGCATCAAGCGAGCCACCGATGTCATGATTTCCGGTAAGGTCGCTGTCGTCTGTGGCTATGGGGATGTCGGCAAGGGGTGCGCCGCCGCCCTCAAGGGAGCGGGCGCTCAGGTCGTTGTGACGGAGATCGACCCGATTTGCGCCCTTCAGGCGGCGATGGAAGGGTACCGCGTGCTGACGGTGGAAGACACCTTGGGGTGGGGTAATATCTACATTACGACCACGGGCAACAAGGATATTCTCCGCCTCGAGCACATGGAGAAGATGGCGGATCAGGCTATCGTCTGCAATATCGGACACTTCGATAATGAGATCCAGGTCTCTAAATTGGACAAGGCACCTGATGTGAAGAAGACCAACATCAAGCCCCAGGTGGACAAATACACTTTTGCCGCGGGCAATAGCATCTACATGCTCGCCGAAGGCCGGTTGGTGAACCTCGGGTGTGCGACCGGTCACCCGAGCTTTGTCATGTCAAATAGCTTCACCAACCAGGTCCTGGCCCAGATGGAGCTCTGGAAGAAGGTCAATGATTATGCTCCCGGGGTCTACATTCTGCCAAAGCATTTGGACGAAGAGGTCGCCCGCCTGCATCTTGAGAAGATTGGGGCGAGACTGACGAAATTGACAACCGCTCAGGCTGACTACATCGGCGTGAGCCCGGAAGGTCCCTACAAGGCGGACCATTATCGCTATTAACCGCAGGGTATCGGGGATGGGTGTGCGCCCGCGTCCTTGAGCAAGTTTTATAACGGCTGGAACGGGAAACCGCTCCAGCCGTTTTTTCAGATCAACGAGTTGGCTGCCAGCCTCAGTGGGCAGGACTGATTCGGGAGCGACTTAAAACCGGACAACTCGATCCCTTGCCTCCGATGGCCGAAATTAAATTGAAACTGCGTTGGTTCGACCCATCCTGCTGATCCATGAACCAAACGTTCGCCCGAATTCCAAGAGCACAACCGCCGTGGGCGTCTGTCCTTTTTTTTGTCGTGGGTTGTTGTTTCTTCCTCCAGAGCGTTGCTCAGGCCCAACAAGCTACCTTAACGGATGTGCAGGCGGTCCGGGAACAATACCTGAAAGCAAATGGAGGCGTGGAAGGCATGGAAGCGATCCAGAGCCTTCGGATTTTTGGGTCAATGGAGGAGATCGGGGGTGATTCCTTCTTCGAGATTGCGCTGGTGAAGAAGCGACCCCACTTCAAGCGCATTATCTGGCGGCAGGCGGCAAGGGATCTGACGATGGCATATAATGGAAGCGAAAGCTGGCGGATGATTGAGGTCCACGGGCGACCTGTTGCCTTCAGTCACCTGGAAGGCGAGGAGGCCGTGGACTTTGAATCGGATCGCTCCTTTGACAGTCCGCTCATGCCAAGTGCCGATCCGAAGGTCGATATACGCCTGGCAGCACCGGAACGGATCGGGCGCTCGGAATATTACGTGGTTGAGGTAAGGCGCGCTGGCAGGGAAGAGTGGGTGGAGATTCTACTCGATCCCAGAACGTTTCAGGAGCATTTATCGCGGACGCATACCACCGTTGACGGAGAACCCGTTGTCCTCGAAGCGCGTTTTCATGATTACGAGAGGGAGGGTACCCTTTGGGTGGCGAGACGGATCGAGCGGTTTCGCAATGGCGAACTTGTTTCGGTTATGCGTTTAAAAGGCGTGGAGATTAATCCGGGGGTCTTCGACTCCTTCTTCGACCCACCGGAGAAGGCTCAGGACCTCGAAACGGGCGACTGAGCTGTTCCCAATGGTCCCCGCCCCGCGAACGCGCTATCGGTCATGGCAGGCATGGCTGCTTGGCGTGTTAGTCTTCGGGTTGGTCCTTGCGGTGCTGGTTTGGCGCTCCCTCCCAGAATGGATCGAGCGCCTGTTGGAACGTGAAGGCGAGGCCTTGACCGGTGCTCCCGTCCAAACGTCAGTGGATCGCCTGGGCCTCCACCATTCACGTCTAGGAGCGACGGCATTCTCATACGGCGGGGCAGATATCTCATGGGCAACGGCGGATGTGACCTACCGCCCGCTGGAACTTTCCCAGGGACGCCTCCGGGCGCTTGAGTTCGAGGGGCCACGGGTGGAAGTGGATGCTGAAGAATTCGCGCGCTGGCTGCGTCAGCATTTGGGTGATCCGGATGCGGAACCTTCCCGGGACGCACCCCCGGAAGTGGTTGCAGAAGATCCTTCAGGCCGGGCGCTTCCCCCAATACCGCATCCGGGACTTCTCCTTCAGTTTCCTCTGAAACTTTCTTTGCTGGAGACGTTTCCGGTCGACGTCCTCAGTGCGGAGAATGGGCACCTGACCTGGCGGCGGGGATCGGAGTGGGAGAGAGCGACCTTTGACCTCGTCTTCGATCGAACACCGGCAGCGGAGGAAGGTCTGTTCCGTTTGAAAAGCCCCCGGCTCTTTGCCCGTGGCGAACTCACGCGCGGGAATGAATCGGACATCGGAGTGATTCGCTTGGCTGCTTCTATTGTTGATGCGGTTGAGGTCTTTCGTGGGCTGGCACCGGTCGATAGTGCCGTGCATCCGGATCAATGGTTGCCGACAGACACGCAGGCAGGTCTTCGGGAGTTCCTTCTTGATAGTGTGATTGAAGTTCGGGAGGACGCCCTGCAGCGGGGGGGTGGCGTGATGGAAGCGTCCGGGTTCACGTTTCAGAACCCTGCGCATACCGTTCAATTCAGTTCGTTGATCCTGGGCTTTCAACTGGGCCGGAATTCGGTCCAGCAGTTGTCCTTCGGGGTGAACAATTTCCTCCTGGATTCAGATGATTTTCAATTCGCATCGGATCAGGTATCCTTGTTCTTCAGCGAGAAGGCGGGCAACGCGCGAATCGAAATTTCGTCGGGCCATCTTCATTACGGGGCCACCTTCGCGACGCAGGTGGGGCTCCGATTGGATCTGACACCCCATACCGAATGGTGGACATCTCCGCTGGAAGGTCAGCTTGGGTTGACGGGGACCCGGTTGGGGGAGATCGGGCTGCAGCCATTCTCGATCTATTTCTTGAACGAGGGCACAACCTTCAGCGGGCGAGTGAGCCCTTTGCGTTCAGAACACTTTCCGCTGATCGAAATCGATCAAATGAGTTTTCGGGCAACGGATCCACTCGCTCGCCTTAAAGAAATAGAGGGCAGCCTTTCGCTCGCCCGTCGTCCGGAGTCGCGCCGAATCGGTTCGATGGCACTCCGAGCTGTTCTGGAGGAGCCGGTGGCTCGCTTGGCGTGGGACGCGGCGGGCCCGGCGGGGCAAGCGCTCGGGGGAGGGACGCTGCAACGCATAGGCGATGAGCCTCCGGCCTGGGAATTTCAGATCGGGCTGCCTCCCGCGGTCTTGGGAAGCTGGGCTTCGATCTGGGCGGATCGATTGGAGTTTAGTGCCATCGATGGATCCATTCGCCTGCAGGGAAAAGGGGCCGTCGATCCGAAGACTTTAGCCGGGGAGGCTTCGCTCTCGGTCGATTTCGATCAGATGTCGTTTCTCGCTCCTGGAAACGTCAGGGTTGCTGGCCTTCACGGGGGCCTCGCACTGGATTGGTTTGGTCTGCCTGGCATGGCTTCAGAGCAGATGATCGAGGTCGACTCGATTTTTGCCAGTGGGGTTTTGATCGATTCCATCCGCTTCAGAGTACACTGGCCGCTGCCGCATCGGCTTGAGCTGAGGGAGCTGAGTATGCAACTCTTGGGCGGCGTCGTCCGCTTGCGACCGGTGCATTTCAATCCCCTGTTGGGGGCCAATTTCGACGCCGTTTTCGAGATCGACAGGATCGATGCCGAGGCGATTACGAGCCTCTTCCCGGACGAACGCTATCGCGTCCAGGGTCATCTCTCCGGGGAGTTGCCCGTCCGCATTGAGGCGGGCCAGCTTCTTCCCATGCATGGCCTTTTACGGCTCGCCACTGGATCAACCGGCAAGGTCAGCATCCTCGACCCCGAATTACGCAAGGCTCTCCTCGAGGGTGTCACCGACGACCCTCGGCTTGGGGTGCGGGATAAACTTTCGGCGGCGCTACGCGATGGGATCCCGCTCCATGAATACTCGATCGCGCTCTTTGACCCCGCGACAACGGATTTTCCTGCGGTCGTGAAGATGACGGGGTCCATTAAATCGGACGATCTTATCGTGGAATCCATCTCTTTCCGCCTCAATTATGCGCTGGATGGGGTGGACTGGCAAAGTGGATTCGGCTGGGTGATGGATCTCCTGAGTGACTTCGGAGATTGAAGGTCGGCGGCAGGCGGTGCACCCTCTTGAAATGTCCGAGCCCGATGAGCGAAAGACGCACCGGCTGGTGCATTGGGATCCGCACGCAGATGCGTCTACACCGGGATCCCGGCCACCGCCTCCGCCACCCCCACGAAGGCGCTACACCCGGCTATGGCTCATTCTGCTGTTTCTCGGGCTGCTGCTCCTCGGTTGGCGCATGCTTGTGGTCTGGCAGGAGGTCTCTGCCGAGGCAGAACAAGCGGAGCCGGGTGACGGACAGGTCTCCGAAATGCATCTTCCGGAGGGGGAGCGCCCAGCGCCAACTGGCGACCGTGAGGGGATGCAGGCCGCTCGTGAGCGGGCCAGTTTGCTCCGCTCCACCGCAAGAATCGAAGCGGCCAACAGGGCGGATTCCGCAGCCCTGCTGAATATTGAGCGTCTGTTTGTTCAGGCGGAGCGAGCCGCCGAAGGGCGGGACTTTGCCGGTGCCGAACACCTGTATCGCACCGCCGAGGAGGATCTCAATGAGCTGCTTGCGACAATCCGCTCGGAACGTTCTGCGCGCCTGGGCATCGAAGCTTTGGAGAAGGCTCTTGCGGCGGACAGTGCAGTGGCCGCTCTTTTCGCGGATGAGTTGGCCTCCGTGTTCTCCCAGCTTCGTGAGGCGCAGACCGCCCTCGCTGCAGGCCGCTCTCTGGATGCAGATTCCACGGCGAAGCGTGCCTCGCAGGATTTTTCCGAACTTCAAGAGGCAGCGGTGAGCGAGTTGGATCGCCTTGTTCGCACCGGCCAAGTGGCCCTTTCAGAAGGAGAGGCCGCTAAGGCAAAGCAGGTATTTGAAACCGTCCTCGAGGCGAATCCAGACGACGAACGTGCGCGCATTGGTCGCCTCAGAAGCGAGACGATCGAAGCGGTGCGCCATCTCATTGCTGAAGGTGACGCGTTGTCGGCTGTGGGCAACTTGCAGGGCGCATTCGCTGCATATCAGGCCGCGGCCGAATTGGATTCTTATTCAGTTGAAGCCACGCAGAAGGCGACCCGGATGGCGCGCGCACGAGTCGACGCCGAGGTCGATGCGGGCCTGGCTCAGGTTGATCGATTACAGGAGGAGGGCCAGTGGGAAGAGGCAAAACAACAGCTGCAGGCCTTGGTCGATGCTTTCCCCGACCATCGGGCGCTGGCCGATCGGATGAACCGGTTTGAGCAGGACCGGCGTCAGAATCAGATTCGCCAGTCACTCATCGCCGCCCGGATTGCAGAGGAAAGTCGTAATTGGGAACGTGCTCGGCAGCTTTACGAGGATCTGGTTGCGCTCGGAATTGATCGTCCCGAGGTGATCGACGGGCTGGAGCGGACAGGACGTGTCATGCGGGCGCTTCAGGCATTTCACTTTAATATGCGTGCGGCCACGGCAGCGGCGGAGCAGTTTGAGTATCAGGAGGCGATCACTCGCTTCAATGAGGCCATGGCCAACAAGCCGGACTACTTGGAACTGTCTTCCGCACAAGCGGACTTGGAGGGGTTTCTTACCGCCCAAAGTCAACCGGTCGCGGTACGCTTTGAAACCGATGGGCTGACGTTGGTGAGCTACTTTGGACCGATGAACCGGGCACCTGCGGCCATGGCACGCGAGGCCTCCATTGAACTGCTACCAGGTCGCTATCGTGTGCGGGGGACGCGGAGGGGATACCGTCCGGTCGAGTTCGAGCTTGTCGTGCGAGCCGATCAGACGATGGACCGGGTGCGGGTTGTCGCCAATGAACGGGAGCGTTAGGACCCGGTCGATAAGATCATGAAGACTTTCACTC
Organism: uncultured Puniceicoccaceae bacterium; assembly: GCA_964403935.1. GTDB lineage: Bacteria > Verrucomicrobiota > Verrucomicrobiia > Opitutales > Oceanipulchritudinaceae > SLLG01. Next base: position 13,116 of record CAYOIB010000060.1, read on the forward strand.
GACAGGCTTGGTTCCGTTTTTGGATCGCCCTGTGTCTCTGCAGCTCGGCCTCTGCCGTAAAACAGCTTCCGGATCCTGATATCTTTGACGGTTCGCTCCTAGAGGCGGTTTCAAGGTCGGCCGAAGGTGGTCAGGAAGGTGGGGGGGCGGATGGTCCGGATGAATCAGAAAGCACACTTGAGGATGCCGGTGGCGATGGTGCGACAGATGAAGCTGAGGGACAGGATGAGGGGTCTGAGCGTTCGAACGATAATCCCGAAACGGGAGACTTACAGGAAGAAGGTGGCACCGCGGGCTCGGCCGTTGCTTCCGAGGGTGCGAGTGACAGCTCCGCACAGGAAGAGGAGGATGGAAATGGACCTGGAACACCCCCGCAAGGCGAAGCTGGCAACGCGGGTGCGGCTGCTACAGGCGGAATCGATTTTGGGGATTTGCCAGACGTTCAGGACGTCGCCATCGGTGGTGGCCGCCAGATTGATCGACCGGTTCAACCGGAGCGGCCTGAGCTGCCCCCCGGGGCCCTGCCGGAATATTCGGGCAGAGAATCCGCCGAGCGCACGGATCAGGATGGGTCCAATGAGGCACCGGGAAGCTCGGGATCGCCCGTGGTTGATGCACCGTCTCAACCTGTGGAGGATGAAGAACAGAACAGGGGATCGTCCGGAGTACAGCCGCCTCGAAATGAGCCGGTGCGGCCGGTGGGTCGAGGCGATTCCGTACCCACGGATTTTTAGTAATGAAAAGAGGTTCTCATTGGCTCCGGGTTTCCCTGGCGTTGGTTTGGGGGCAAGCCACTTACGTGGGCGCTGTTGAGCGGATTCTCCCGGTCGAGGCGATTGAAGCTAGCAGACAACTGGAGCTCGAACGGTTTGAGGGCCTGTATCCTGGAGTGCCAGCGTCGCCAGAGGCCTTGGGCGCTCCGGGAGTGTTTGTCGTCTACGAACATGAGAGGCTGCGCTACTATTTTGGACCGGTGACTGAAGTGAGTGAGGCGCAGCGTTGGGAGGAGCAGTTGCTTCAGATTCGTTCGGAGGTCATCGCCGCACGCCCGTCGCTTGAATCGAGTCAGGTTTATTTGTATGAATTTTCTTTTCGTGGTGAGCGGAAGTGGCCGACGCGGCATACAGGCGGTTCAGCCAGGGACACGGATCCTGAGATCTCGGATGGACCAACGAATCAGGCACCGGAGAGTCCAGAGGGTATGGGCTCTGAGGCAGAGGGTGCCGCAGGGGCCGGAAACCAGGCAGAGACAGAAGACACAGGGGCCGATCCCCCGGCAGCACAGAGGGGCGAATCAGAAAGGCGTCGGTTCAGTCTGAGAGACTTTATTCGAAAGGTGTTTGGCCTGTCCTGAGGAGAATTTCACCCGGACCTGGCCATGCGGGCGCTTGCTTTCGGCTGCTGGATCCCCACTTTGGCGCGGATGGATTCCAAGATTCGCGTCCGCTTTGCTCCGAGCCCCACGGGTTACTTTCACATTGGAGGTGCACGCACGGCTCTGTTCAATTGGCTCTTCGCCCGCCAACAGGGAGGTGCCTTCGTCTTGCGTATTGAAGATACCGATACTGAGCGGAATACGGACGAATTTCTCAATGTCATCTATGAGAGCCTTCGCTGGTTGGGCTTGGATTGGGATGAGGGGCCTTTCGTCGGGGGGGAGTTTGGGCCCTATCGACAGAGCGAGCGAGGTGACATCTATCGCGACTACTTGACCCGTCTCGAGAACGCAGGCCGCACCTACAAAAAAGATGGGGCGGTTTACTTCCGGCTGTTGGGGGAACGCTACACCGAGTTTGACAGCTATCACAAGGCTGAGGTCGAAAAAGTCCGAGCCGCTCCCGTCCTCATCGACGACATCATCCGAGGGCCCGTGGAGCGGGCGGAGGAGCGGGATTTTGTCATTGTTCGCTCAAACGGAGAGCCGACCTTCCACTTCGTTAACGTCGTCGATGATATTTCAATGGGCATCACCCACATCATTCGCGGCGAAGATCACCTCAGCAACACCAGCAAGCACCTCGAACTTTATCAGGCTTTCGGCGCACAACCGCCACGCTTTGCTCATCTGCCGCTGATCTTGAAAGACCCCGCCCAGGGCAAAGGAAAGATGAGCAAACGGGACAAAGGGGCTTTGGTAGAGGATTATCGAAATCGCCACTACCTCCCCGCAGCCGTTCGGAATTTCATCGCCTTGCTTGGATGGTCCCCGAAAGGGGACCGGGAGGTCATGGATATCGGCGAGATTATCGACCGCTTTCGACTCGAAGACATCCAGAAGAGCCCGGCTCACTTCGATGAGAAGAAGATGAACCATATCAACTTCGAGCATTTGAAGACCCTGCCGATCGAATCCTATACCTGGTTCGCACGACCCGTCTTGACCGCATCCAATGTTCTCCCAGAGGAGACGGATGAAGACTACCTGCAACGAGTCCTTGCCCTTTGCCAGGACAAGGTCGATAGCCTTGAAAACCTGAGTCGCTTCGCAATCTACTTTTTCTCGGAAGATTATCCTGAAGACGAAAAAGCAAAGCGCAAAACGCTCGAAAAACCCGAGACACAGACCCAACTGCGTGAAATCATTCAGGCCCTGGAGGCCATCCCCGAGAAGGAGTGGACACCCGGACAACTGGATGCAGCCTTCAATCAACTCGCTGCCACCCACAACAAGAAGCCGTTTGCCTGGTGGCCCCTAACACGCTTCGCCATAAGCGGTGTCGCAGGTGGCCCAGAACTCATTCCCATGCTCGCCGTCCTCGGGCGCTCCCGCGTCCTCCCCCGCCTCCACCAACACCTCAAATAACCCACCACCCACCACCCACACTCTAGCCAATCAAACAAAAGAATTTTTCTCAGAGATATATTATCTTGACGGCCAATGCTA
>CAYOIB010000061.1:0-15873 GCA_964403935.1 uncultured Puniceicoccaceae bacterium
CGACGATGTGCTGACTAAGGAAGGCGGACCCGCCGATAAAACCAGGGCCCAAACCGCGCCACCCGTGAGTCTTCGACAGAAACGAGTTCACCATTGGTAGCCTCTGACGCAAAGGCAGCCGCTCCTTGTGCGGTCATGACGCGAAGTCCGAGATCGACAGCAACTGGATGCGCTTCCATCTCAGGCGGCCCTTCCGGGGTCCCAAGCCCGCCAGGCACAAGCCCGATGCTGACCTCAATCACATCGACCGCGAGAATGCAGCGCTGAAGATCCATTCCGTCCAAAAACTGTTCGAGGGGTATTTGTTTCAGCCAATCCGCCCCCCCCGTAAGCCGGTTCTCCCAAGTGTCCTCGGGCGATATTTGAGCTCTGAAGAGGTTCGGCAAGCCGGAGGGATCACGTCGGGGTATGGGGTCATAAGCCTCAAGCCAATAGACCACCGCGATAAGGGCTCCATCGGCATCAAGCATCAACAAGCGAAGGATCTCCCTCTGCACACCGGCCCCATCCCTATCCTCCTCCACCACAAGATGCATCCCGCCGGAACCAGGCACCCCACGATAGACGGACTGGATATCGGCCGCCATGAAATCCAGCGCAACCCCAGCCTGTGTGGCTGCGGTCAGGCGATCCACCTCCCGGGTCCACGGATTGAGAACCGCTGCGACTACCTTGAACACCAGCCCCAGCAAGGCAGCCATGATAGCCATCGCCACCAGCAACTCCAGCAGCGAAAACCCGCTCCCTCCACCCTCAAAGCCGGAGCCGGTCCCGCGCATTTGATGCCTCATCATGCTCATTGGCGCGGAACCCGAATGGGAAAGACAAAAGCCGGAGGTTCCTGCCCGAAGCGGTCGCTGAAGACAATGTTCAACCCGAAGTCAGGTCCAAGCGGCGGCAGAGGCCGGACCTCGACCACTTTCACAAAGCGATCAACCGAATCCCCCGAACCCATCGGCCTGGCGCGTAGCTCGAAAACCCGGTTTCCGAAGGGCACACCTTCCTCCAGGGCCTTTGCCAAGTCGCCATGAGTGAGAAGCCGATCGCTCGGTCCACTCCCGTCACCCCGCTCATCCTGGAGGACACAGAAAAAGACAACGACCGCATCCTCAGCAAGGAGGACTGACCAGGGATGTTCTCTCGCCGCCAGGGCGACGGTCGCTGGAATGCGATCTGCCACAGAAACGCGATGGGTGACGCTCAATGATTCCAGAGCGGGCCCCATCAGTTGAAGAAGCGCCAGAATGCCCGTCGAAACCACTGCCAGAGCCAGGAGCACTTCGACCAGGGAAAACCCGTCGCGGCCCCCGAACGATCTCGAGCCCGCCACTGGATCCTGCCCGGCCCCGCCCGCGACGACCGGTTCGTTCATGGACCAGCCCCTTCCTTGAATACCGTAAGCCCCGAGGGGTAAACCCACAGACCTCCGTCCCTGCCAGAAGGAGATCCCTCCAATAGCTCACGCCGCAAGGTCAGACCGATTCCCTCCTTCAGGCGGCCACTGCGGTCGAACTCGATGAAGGACCAATGCCGGCCCGAGCCATCCTCCCGCATCCTCAATCGAGGGAAGTTGAGGGACATCGTTCCCATCTGCGGGCTCGGAAGGAGGACAATGCCCTCGGGAAGGAGGAAACCATCATCCCCGGCCAACCATTCTCCCGGCGCTTCCGGATCACCTGATATCAACCCATACCATCGCCGATGACGCTCCGGATCACCCGGATCATTAAGAATGATCAAGCGGGCCGACGTCTGCTGGAGGACCGCCTGCATTCGCACGGTCTGCACGAAACGCCCGACTTGTGCTTCAGCCGCCCGCATTGAGGTGCTGCCACCGGTCGTCAAGGCCACGCCCAGGCCTGCCCCCAGAAGAGCCATTAACCCGAGGACAACCATCAACTCGAGCAGCGAGAAGCCCCCGTCTTTCATCGCGGTGCCCAGGGAAGAATCTGTTCCCATTCCGGATTGTCCTCCGGGTTGGTCACATAAAAAACGACGCGCCCCGGCAGCTGCTCTGGACGATCGGCCACAGGCAGACTCTCAAACTGATCCGCCCTCAAGACACCAGTGCCCGTTCGGTCGATCACCGCGACAATGTTCGGGTTGCCAAAAGCATCCACAATCTGTCCGGCAAAGGGACTGTCAGCCGACGCAAACTCCCCCGGAGAAAAGGTATAGTAGCGCTCGCGCCGGGGATTCGCCTTCACCGCATCAGGATGCCGGGAGGGTTCTCCTTCCAAGGTGTAGCCCGTCAGGGTTTCGATAAATACCGCGTTATTTCCTCGCAAGCGGAACTCGACCCCGCCCGCCCCCATGGTCGGCAGAGACCCACGATCCGCCCCATAGGCCTCGTAAGCCAACGCGTAGGCCGCCAGCTGCGCCCGCGTCCGCTCCCGCAGCATCCGATTCTGAGCAACCGAAGCCAACGACAACAACAGCCCCATGAGCAACGCCAGGACACCGACCACAACCAGGAGCTCAACAAGACTGAACCCACAGAGCCATTCCCGTCGGCCTTTATTTCGAGATAATATTATCATAAGCCCCACCCCGTTCGAAGTAATCGTTCGGCAGGATACCGGTGGGCGGAACCTCATGCGCCTCCACCCAACCCGCCATCCGGCTCCGGCCCCCACTCGGCCCTAACGATAAAAGCAGGTAACCCGCCCGCTCCCATTCGTCCGCGGCACTCGATCGGTACAGGTAAACATACGGTGCCCCCCACGGATCGAGAAAAACGTAGCCACTCCCCTCCAAGCCTTTTGCCCCTGCCGCGACCTCTCCAGACCGGAATGGCACCCCTGCTGTTAAAACCGATAGGTCCACAAAACGCCTAGCCGAATGTTCGCGGTTGGATTCCGCCCAACGCCCCTCGACCCCACCTCCCAGGGTCAAGGCTTCGAAAAGCAACTGCTCGCCGCCGTCCTGAGGATCCACCCATGGGTAGTCCCCGAAATGCGTTTTATAGCGCTCGAGGGCTTGGGCGATATGTGCCAGCTCTCCCCGAGCCCGTGCCGCCGCCGCACGCTCCTGAACCATACCCGTGAGCGCCAAACCCAGGGTCACAAGGAGTGCGATTACACCGAGAACCACCATCACCTCCAGAAGCGTAAAGCCCAAGATCGTTCCAACGCCTCCCCGCCGCATGAGGCCCATACTCGACAAGCCATCAATGACCGTCAATTATCAATTCCATAAAAACGATCGAAAATTGTAAATTAAACATTCCGCGATCGCTTCAACTGTTCGATTGACAGCTGCGGGCGAATCCACCTTTCTCTCGCTTAGACCTAGGCCCGTCGCCTGATACAGGATAGCGATTCAGCACGGAGCCACGTCTGTCCTGTCGCTGCGCCCGGTCCGGGTTTGCATGGACGAGATCCCCCCGCTGCAGTTCCAGGTGCCTGCGGGAACGCCACAAATCAGATGGAGAGTGAAGATAATTCGCACTCGAGCATACCCGTTGAGGGCATCTTCGAGCCGCAAAACAATAAATCGGGTCTATTGATGAACCCGGCCCATCACGGTCGGTTCCGTCCGACTGACCCCTTCGTTCCACGAGAACTGATACGCCGGTTCAAGATCGGCCGCGGCAGTTACCTCACGGGCGTCGCTCAACAGGACAAAGGCCATCCCAACCCGAAGTTGCGTTTCGTTGAGACAATCGACGGGCTTCCAGTGGATGACCGCCGGCAACGGATTCCTTTCGAACAGCTCCTGACGGTGACCCCGGACAGCTGGCTCCGCCTCGAAAGGGAAGGCTCCGGCAGCATGTGTGGCCGCGTGATGGATATTTTCTGCCCCATTGGAAAGGGCCAGCGCGGGTTGATCGTCGCCCCCCCGCGAACCGGGAAAACCACCCTGCTTCAGGAGATCGCTCTCGGGGTAAACCAGAACCACCCCGAATGCGAAATCATTCTCCTTCTTGTGGACGAGCGACCCGAGGAAGTGACGGACATGCGCCGAAACGTTCCGGGCCGCCTCTTCGCATCCTCCAATGATGAGAATACGAAGAACCACCTGCTCGTCGCTGAAATGGCCATCGAGCATGCCAAGAGACAGGTCGAAGCCGGCAAGGATGTGGTCGTCTTGATGGATTCACTCACCCGCTTGGCCCGCGCCTATAATTCCGCCCGCAGTGGCAGCGGAAGAACCATGTCGGGCGGACTGGACATTCGCGCACTGGAGCGCCCCCGCCAGCTGTTCTCAGCGGCACGGAATACCGAGGATGGAGGCAGCCTGACCATCATCGCCTCCGCCCTCATTGAAACCGGCAGCCGGATGGACGACCTCATTTTTCAAGAGTTCAAGGGAACAGGGAACATGGAAATGGTCCTCGACCGAAAGGTCGCCGAGCTGCGAATCTGGCCCGCCGTCAATGTCAACGCTTCCGGAACACGCAAGGAGGAGCTCCTCTTGCCACCCGAAACCCTCAAGAAAACCCAGTTCTTCCGTCGAGCCCTCGCTTCAATGCGAATTGAGGATGCCGCCGAAACAGCGCTTGAACGCCTTGGAAAGACCACCACCAATGAGCAATTCTTCAAGCTCATCGATATCTGACGAGGCGCGCCCCAACGGTGTGTCGAACCATTTCTCCTTTTTCCTGATTTTAGCTTGCTCGAAAAAAACGACGCATCTTAATTCCACGCTTTTCCGTAATGCTGAACTTTGCTGACCAATGCATGGACATGGCCCGCTCGATGCTCGGGCATAACCTCCATGCGATCAACCCTGACGGGACCGTCGCGCCGACTGATGGCGAGAATGTCCAAATTAACGAATCCGGCCACGCCGCTCTAGCCCTCGGTGAGTTTCACCGCGCAACAGGGGAAACTCAGTTTGAGCAGTTTGACCTCATCGACCTGGCTGCGCGCACCATAACCGCGCAAGCCTTCGCCGACGAAGAGAACGAGAACGGACTCGGTTACGCCGCGCTCGGATTGCTCTCCTTTGGCCCCGCCAAAGAGCGGAATGCTGTCTGGGAGCGCCTTCTCGACCCGACGAGGGAATGCCTCGACAAGCGCCTCCTCGCGCGGAGTGACTACGAGAACCACTTGCAGGCCTTCAACATCGCCAAGGCGGTGACCCGCTTCAGCATGGGTTTGTCCAAGAAGGATGAAACCGGCAAACTGGTCGATCGCTATGTTGAACGAGCCCAGCAGTACAGCTCAGCTGGATTTCTGGATGACGGCCCCGACCGGGGCGTCGGAGGCGTCTTCGACATCTACGGGTTGATGAGCCTGGTCTTTATCCGCCAAGCCCTGCAGTTGCACGGCAACGTCCACTTGCGCGAGCGCAAGCTCCCCAGCCTCCGCACCACAGCAGAGAAGTACCTGAAACTTCTGCCGGATATTGTCCGCGCCGACGGCCTGGGCTGGAACTTTGGCCGCGGGGTCGGAGCTTACGGGCAAATGCACTGCATTTCTCTTGTCCTCCAGGCAATGCGCGACGGTTGGATCACGGAGGACAAAAAGCCGCAGTACCTTGAGCTCCTGCGCCGCCTCTTCCAGTTCTTTTTCCTGACCTACCTTGATCAGGAGCAGGGCTTTCTCGTCCTTCGCGATGTGGAGCGCGATACGCAGCCACAGCACACCACGCGGATGGCGAATTTTGACGGTGCCCGCTACCTCTGCCAATGGTCCCGCCTCGCCCGCGCCATCGGTGGAAGCATGCAGACAAAGGCCGCCATCCCGAAGAGCGCCGGGCGCTGGGTGATTTTCGACAAGAGCAACAAGAAGGAACAGGGTCTGTTCATCTATCAGAACCCGGAAACCCACCTCCACCTCCAAATCCCGCTTATTGGTGGCGGTAAGCTCGGCACCTCGGACAACCTCGCCTTCCCGCACTGCCCCGGAGTCTTTGATTGGCCGGTCAACAAGTACCGCCCAATTCTGCTGCCTGAGCTGAAGTTTGGTGACAAACTGGTTGTTCCGGCATTTTACGGAAAGCGTTGCGTGACCGGCATGGGCATGAGGCGCAGCTTCTACTTCCGCTACGAACAACCGGAATTCATTACCAACGAGGAAGAACTTCTTCCAGGCGTCGGCAGTGTGAAAGTTGCCTGGACCTTTGTCGGCAACAAGATCACAAGCGAATTTTCCTTTACGGTGAAGCAGCCCATCACCTGCGAGCGCATGCGTTATGTTCTCGCGATCGGTGCCCCGCACTCCGAGAAACACGTACCGATGAGCTTTACGCTCGGCGGTGAAGGCTTGGGCTGCGCAGTTGAACACGATGACTTCCAGGCCGCCTGGCAGGAAACCGAAGTGGTGTCGAGCGAACCGGAATTTCGCACCTACTGGGGAAATCTCCACTATATCCAGACCCTGACCCGCGATCATCCGCTGATCATGCGTCCGGGCCAGGTTTACCGACTGAAGATCTCCTTTGATCCCGAAGTCGCCCTGCTCGATACCTGACATCGAGAGGCCCTTCAATTTCAATGCTCTCCGTCCGGATCATACCTTGCCTCGACGTTATGGGGGGGCGGGTCGTCAAAGGTGTTCAGTTTGAGGATCTGCGCGACGCCGGCGATCCCGTCGAAGTGGCCAAAGCGTATGAAGCCCAGGGGGCCGATGAGCTGGTTTTTCTGGACATCACCGCATCCAGTGACGAACGCGGGATCATGCGCGATATCGTGGAAGCCACGGCATCGCAGTGCTTCATGCCCCTGACAGTTGGCGGGGGCCTCCGGACTGTTCAAGACATCCGGGCCATGCTCAATGCCGGGGCCGACAAAGTCAGTCTCAATACAGCCGCTGTCCTTAATCCTGACCTTATCAGCGAAGCTTCCGCCTTCTTTGGCAACCAGTGCATTGTCGTTGCCATTGATGCAAAGAAAGTTCCCGGAGAGGAACGGTGGGAGGTCTACACCCACGGTGGGCGCAAGCCCACCGGACGCGATGCGGTCGAGTGGGCCCGGGAATGCGTCGCCCGGGGAGCCGGCGAAATCCTTCTGACCAGCATGGATGCGGATGGGACGAAAGCAGGCTACGACGTGGCGCTGACGCGCCGCCTCTCCGATGCCGTTTCGGTCCCGGTCATTGCCTCGGGAGGTGCCGGGACGCTCGATCACTTGGTTGATGTCCTCAAAGAGGGTCATGCCAGCGCTGTCCTCGCCGCCTCCATTTTTCACTTCGGCGAGTTTACCGTGCCAGAGGCCAAAGCGCATTTGCAACGCGCCGGGCTCCCCGTCCGCCTCAGTCCCTGATGACTTGAGAGCGGGGCCACGGGGATCACCCAAGGGGGGCTTCCGGACGAGCAGGCCGACGGCGGTTGATCCATCGGCGGCGGAACTGTTCCAGATCTTCAATGCGGCTGAAATAGAGCCAAGTGGCATACACCAGCACCCCACCGGGGACCAGTAACCCCACCCGCAGAAGCGCGTCGATTTTGGCATCCGGCAGCATCCCGGATAATGCCGAATCACAAATCACGATAACAAAGCCCATCATGGCCGCCCCCGAGAAGAGCGCAAAATAGGTGCGACCTTTTCCTGGAACCTTCTCCAGACGGCGACGCAAAGCCAGCTCCATTGCGATCGCATGGGTCGCGCTTGCCAGAACGTTCGCCAAGGCAAGCCCGCTCGCCCCAAAGGGCTTCATCAGAACGAGGCTCAGGAGGAGATTCAAAACAAGGTTCAAAACCCCGAACCGCACCGGTGTCTTCATGTCCTGCACCGCATGAAAGCCACGAATGCATAACCCCATCCAGGCATAAAACGGAACGCCACAGGCCGAAATTACAAGAGGCCAGATCGTTGCCGAAACCTCCTCGCCCCCAAAGCGGCCCCAGGCAAAGAGCACAGTCAGAATCGGTTCGCTCAGCGCCGCCAAGCCGATCCCGGCAGGTAGCGTGACAAGAAAGATCAACCGCAAACCATAGTTGTAGGTGTGGGCAAACTCTCTTCCGTGCGACGTTGCCCGCAACCGGGCCAGCTCAGGGAACAGCACCGTGCTGACGGCAATTGAGAAGATCCCGAGGGGCAGCTCCACCAGCCTGGAGGCCAGGTAAAGGATTCCGGAAGCGTCGTCGTTCAAGGAAAAGGCCAGCAGCCGCGAAACCAGAATGTTGATCTGAAAAATAGCGGCTCCTGCGAGCCCGGGCAACAAAAGCTCGAACACCCGATCCAACCGTGGGGGCGAGGTTATTGCCAGACTCGGGCGCCACCCACGAAGCGCCAGATCAAAAGCTGGCACACCCAACTGGAAGAGCCCCCCCACCAGGACCCCGCCACACAACCACAGAACCCGGCCATCCATTTGCTCAGCCGGGAGCATCGCTCCGATGGCCAGGGCCCCGATCATTGCGAGGTTGAGCCAGATGGCGGATAAGGCTGGAGAAAGAAACCGACGCTCCACATTGAGCGCCGCACCAATGATCGCAGCGAGGCAGATCAAGGCCACATAGGGAAGCAGGATCCTTGTTAGTTCCGCGCCAAGGTAATACCGTTCAGGCAGATCCGGCAGCCAGTCAATCTGCGACAGCAGAATCCATCCGATGGCGACGATCCCCACGAGCACCCAAGCAAGGCGAATCAAGACTGCATTCAAAAGGGCAAAGCCCGCCGAGCGGCCCTCGATCTCGCGAACCTCTGCCAGCACAGGAATGAAGGCCGATGAAAGAGCCCCTTCCCCAAGGAGTCGCCGGAATAAATTAGGAAGGGTAAAAGCCAGAATGAAGGCAGAACTCACGGGCCCCACTCCAAGAAGAGCAAAAAGAAGAATATCCCGCACCAGGCCGAGCACACGCGAACCCGTCGTGGCCAAGGCTACAACCGAGATATTCCTCAGCACGCCGGCCATGATCAGAACTCAATACCTTTACGTGCTGGTACGCCCGCGGCGAAGTAGTGTTTCACCTCCCGCATCTCTGTCACCAGGTCCGCCCGCTCCAAAATCTGCGGATCCGCTCGTCGCCCCGTAAGGATTAATTCGGTCTGTCGAGGACGAGCGTCGATCAATCCAATCACCGCCTCAACCGGAATCAGCCCGAACCAGATCGCCATGTTGATCTCATCCAAAATGACAATGTGGTGGTGCCCCGCCTCAAGCACGGCCCTTGCCTGTTCCAGGCCTGACATCGCCTGAGCCACCTGTTCAGGCTTGATGGAATCCTTGTAAACCCACCCCGGATCGCCGTATTGCACAAGCTGCACCGAGGGGAGCAGCTTCACCCCATCGAGTTCTCCGTAATCCTGTCCCTTCATGAACTGGCCGATATAAACCGGAAGCCCGCGCCCGGCAGCACGCACCGACAGCCCCAAAGCCGCCGTCGTCTTGCCTTTTCCATCGCCTGTATAGACCTGCACTCTTCCTTCAAATGGCTTCTCTTCTCTCTCGTTCATGAATCCAGCCTCAATGCCTTCACCGCCGGATGCGAATCCTTTTAAGCTGGATTCTCCATGCTGGCAATCCGCCATGGGATAGGATGCTTTATAGGGATGTCACCAGAACCCGAGTTCCGCGGAAGTCGGCTGTTTGTTGCCATCGAACTGCCTGACTACATTAAAGAAGCCCTCCTGAAACTGAGTGAAACCCGCCGCAAAGGCTTTCATTGGGTGCCCCCGGAACGCCTCCATCTCACACTGCGCTTCATCGGCGATTTCCCGGGCCAGTTCCAGCCAGAGATCGAAACCGCGCTTGAGGATCTGTCGGTCGAGCCTTTTTTTCTACCCGTTCAGGGCGTTGGGAAGTTTCCTCCGAAGGGTCAGCCCCACGCCGTTTGGGCAGGCTTGGGTTCAGGACACCCCCACCTGTTCCAGCTGAAGAAGAAGATCGAAGATGCTCTTTTTAATATCGGGATCCAACCGGAAAAGCGGATTTACCACCCCCACATCACGCTCGCTCGCGTCAATCACGCCGCACCGGAGACCGTTCGTCAGTTTCTGAAGGAATTTTCCGGCTTCGAGGCCCCGCCCTTTCGCGTTGAACGCTTCGCCCTCTTCCGGAGCGGAATTCTCAACGAACACCGCGTCCATACGCTCCAACAGGTCTGGGAACTTGGAAGAGATCAGGACTCCGGCGGATCGTAACGCACCCCGATATAACCTGGGAGGAAGCGAAGGTTCCGGATGCCGCGGAGATATTGTCCCGTCTCACGCCCGAGCAAGAGATGGGTTCCGTTCCGGGAATCGACCCGCCCTCCGTGAATGACGCCCTTGCTCACCGCATAATCAGCCATGAACTTCTCGGTCGTATGCTCAAAGGCGATCAGCCAAAGAATCTTCCGCTTAGGATCAATCCCGATGAATGAAATGGAAAGCGGCTGCTCCAGATTCGGATCCATGGCAGTGTAAACCGACTTCCCGTCCGTGACGTGCCCCGCCTGAATCCCTATCCCCCAATATGCATTTTCAATAACGGTGGAGGTGATCGGTTTCTGCCGATGAAAATGCGCATTCAAATCCTTATCCCACCAAAGCATGTAGGCATGTTCCCAAAAATGGCTCAACCGTCCCCGCTCAATGATCGGCTCCACGTGAGTCACACGCTTGAAAGGATAGTTGTAATGCCAAGCCGACGGATGCATCCGCGCCGTATTCAACATGGCGACGTAACCGTGCTCAATCATGGGCCACTCATGCGGGATCAAAGTCTGCTGATTCCAGGCTCCATCCGGAGCCTGCTCAAGCGGGCGCAGCTCAAAGGAGACACCAGGCGTGTCCCAGTGCACTTCCACACAGATGACTCTTCCTTCCGAGTCCGGAACGTCGCTGAGATCCTCGACCGTCAAGAAGATCCCCGGGGTCACCTCCGTCCGGGGCATAAGCTTCGCCCTGTGCCCCACCTGAAGGTACACCCCCGTCGCCACCGTTACCAACGCAAGGACTGCACCAACGCATACAAAACCCTTCCCCCACCGCCTGAACTTGCTCTTAGCCTTCACAAGAGCGGATTTACCGGCACCTTCAGCCCAGAGACGAGACAAATCTGCCCCCGCTCGACAAGCCTCCCAAAGCACGGCAACGCATCCACCCAGCCCATTTTCACCAAGGACGCATCGGCCCTGGCTCACTCTCTTCTCGGAATCTGACAGCTTTCACGATTCCCTCACGTCGGACTTGAAGACAAGTTCGCTCCTTCGCGAAGGCCCTGCTTGAATGCAGGAGCGGAAAAGTCATGGTCAGCCCATGGAGAAAATTCCTTCAGCGAAAGCCATTGCCTGGTCCATGGATACACAGGGACTTCCCGTTCTCGAGCTCGGTGCCTGGCAACCCTCGGCGAGCATTGATTCCATTCCCTACACGCTCCTCGGAAATCACGGGATCACCGCCTTTGTTGATGCGCTCGGCCGCGTCCAACTCCACACCGGTGAACGCGCGTGGGCCTGCCTCAACGGCAGCCGCAAGGAAAACCTGACGCTGCACGAGATCCTGATCTCGGTTGATAACGGGCGCGAAGTAAAGCAGCTGCCCTCCCAACCCGTTAACGGCCGCTTCGGCTGCGGATTTACCGAATTCACTCACTCCTTTGAAGGTGTGCACATCCGCCGCACCCTCAGCGTCGCCCCGTCCGAAGCCTGCGGTGAGCGCAAGCCCATCGTCTACATCAGCCTACAGGTGCACAATACCACCGACACATCGCAGAAACTGACGTGGAAAGAATCGTTTGGGGCCCGATATGACTTCAGTTTCCGGCATAACTTCCCCTTCCATAAGTCACGCGTCGACTATCCTGTTTCCGTCGAGGTCGAGGAGGATCAAGTGAGCGCCCGCTTCCTCGCCAAACCGCACACCCCCCTCGTTCTCGCTGAAGAGAACGAACCCGCGTGGCAGGAGGGCTTTCCCCCTCGCGTGCATCTCGCCCGGCTCAGCCCAAAGGCAAAGCTGGACCACCGCATCGACACACCCACCCAAACTGCCTGGCTCACACACCAGCAGGAACTCACTCTCGCCGCAGGCGGGGAAACCGAAGTCCTGTTTGCCGTTGGGTACGCACAAGAGGATCTGGATTGGACAGCACTCCTCGCCCATTCCCCCCAGCCCGGCAAAGAGAAATTCCGCGAACAGTGGAGAGCCGTCATTCCCCGGTGGACGGATGAAGCCGACCCCGAACTCCCGCAGGAGATGCAATGGCACGCACACTGCCTCCACGCCATGGCCACGTGGTCCGCTTGGTATGAAGAAACATTTGTGCCACAGGGGACCGTCTATGAATACGCCCTGGGCTGCTCGGCCGTTATCCGCGACCACCTGCAACACGCCCTGCCGCTCTGCCATTACCAACCCGAACTCGCCGCCAGCATCCTTCGCTTCACCGGAAAACACACAGACCCATGGGGCCACATCCGCGAGGGAGACGAAGGGGCCAACCAACACCCCCTCGGCGCTGGACAAAAGTCGGATTCACAGATCTACGCCCTCATGGCCGTGGCCGAATTCCTGAGCGCCAAGGGCGACCCCGGTCACCTCACCCGACCCATTCACTTCCTCGGAAGCCCGCGCCAGACAGACCTGCTCGATTGCACCGCCCGCTGGCTTCGCTTCCTCCGGGACGAAGTCAAAACCGGGCCTCATGGCTACATCCGCCTGTGCTGCTCCGACTGGAACGACTGTTTCTATGAGTTCTTCAAAAATATCCCCTACCACCGCATCTTTTCCATTGGCGAAAGCCTGCTCAACTCCGCCATGGCCATCGTCGTCCTGCAAAGACTCGTCGAGGCCCTCGAATCAAATCGCCGACACCCCACCCTCGCTCCGCGCAGCGCGGACGTCGATGCCATCATCGCAGCAGCCCGCGTCTACCGAAGCGAACTCCTTCAGCCTGTCCTGAAATTGATGGAAGGGCGCTCCTTCATTCCCCGCGCCTATGTCGGCGACGAGGTCATCGGTGACACCGAGATGTTCTTTGAGCCCCAGCCTTGGCTGTTGATGATTCCCGAGCTCCACCATCGTCATGCCACCATCTGGCAAGCTATCCGCGAACGCGTCTGGGACAATGAACCCTGCGGAGCCCGCCAGCGCGAAACGCCCGGCAGCCGTGAAAATGGGGGCATCTGGTTTGCCCTCAATGGACCTCTCGGTGAAGCCCTTGCTCAACTGGACCCCGACGTCGGCCGCCAAGCCCTCGAAAAACTGACCTGCCGCCAACGCGCCAAAACCTATCCCGACCGCTGGATCGGCCAATGGTCCATCGGCGACAGCTTCAACAGCCACCACCACCCCGACCCGGAACTGTCAGGCAAGGTCTCGACCTACCTCAGCCCAATGCCCCTCTTCTGCGCCCATTCCCACGCCTGGCCGCTCTACCTCTACAGCAAATACCAAAACCCCACAGTCCCTGAAAAAGAATAATAATCCGTTACCACCCTTCGGGGAAGCCAGCCACAAACCTTTATTGATAAAGACCTTTTGTTATTCAACAATCTGATTTGCCTCACGTTCTCTGGAACAAGACAGCCATCGATATAAGGTCTGCCAAGAGAGCAAGAGCCAGCCACCGCAAGCCTTGATTCGAGTTGAACACTTCCGGGGCTTTCGGCAGCACCCACCCCTTTTCCGTCTCCGGAGGCTTTATATAAGCGGGCTCGACCGATTTTCTGCCCCTCAGCCTCTCGGCTGAGGGGAGCAATAAACAACAGGGGAACCACCAAAGTGACCATGCCCCGACGGTCAAGTTGCTCGGGAAAGGAAATGATTCCGCCCCCGGATTCACAAGTTCATTACACCGCTACAATGAAGGAACACGATCCAATCCCCGCAGGGTCTTAACGACCAACCGGGCTTGTCCGCTAAGGCCAAGGCAATTTAATCGGTGCCGCGGCGCCGGGCGCTCTAACAAAAGAATTCTGTCAGGCCCCAGCCTTCCAGCACACTGATTTGCCAATTCAGGTAGGCGGCTTCTGGCCCCTCGCGTGTGGCGATCGATCGGAAGCACGCACGTGCAGCTTCCAGCTCCCCTCGATCGTAGTGAGCCCACGCCTGCGTCAGCCAAAGTAAATCGCGCTCTTCTCCCTGAAACAGGCTTCTGCTCCATGCGAAAGCTTCTTCCATTTCCGCCCGCGCCATCATCTTGGGATCCTCTGGCAGAACAATATCCGCCGGCACCGGAGCCGTCGCCCGCCACACCACCATGGGGCTGCTTTCGACTCGAAAAACCGGAACAAAATAGTCCCTGAGCGCATACATGAAGGGATGAATAATCCAATCGGTGCACCAAAGATAATCCTCGTTGATGAGAATCCCCGCATCGGGAACCAACGCCGGTAACAACTGCTTCACCGTATTGTGCGCCAGGGCTGGTGTTTTCCATACGTCGTTGAGAATCAACACGAGCGGATCTCCCGACCACTGGAAGACCTCCAGGTCCACCGTGTGGATCTGTGAAACCTCCGGACGCGGCAAGAGGCCCTTGATGTGCGCTTCCGCTGCCGCTGAAAAATCCTCTCCCTCCTCAAAGCGCCCGGCAAAACCTGTTCCTTTCACCCAATCCTCGAAGCAACGGGTCCACTTAAATTGATCGAATGAATGCAGGCAAGGGATCGCATGTGCCTTTGCCAAAGTCGGGTTGGCCTCAAGGCCGCGCGCCATTGACGCCGTTGTCGAGCCAAGCCAGCACCCCAAGTCGGCAATGCCCCCGAGAGAAAGATCCAGTTGACTCGCAACCCAGGCACAATAGCCTTGTTCCTTTGGCGAGGTTGCTCCCAGGAAATTCTCTTTTTGCGGGCGCACCCAGCTGTGAAATTCCGCATGCTTCAAGCGATCGTTGAATGCGGTTGTGGTAGTAAATGTCGTGGTCACAGGATCCTCTGGAATAAATTCGGCAGGCCGTACCGAAAACGCGAACTTCCCAGATGCATAGCCCGCTGTCAATCGTCGCTCAGATCTCCAGCCACAAGCGATTGAATTGCCTGAAAAACAGAAACTGTCGCCAAGACTATCGTCGACAGGCTCGGTGAAGGATCGCCAAAGGCGGATTCAGCCACACTCTTTCCACCATGGCATCGATCGGCAAATACAGCACCCTCACTGTCCTCCGTGAGACGGCAAGCGGCTACTTCCTCGACGGAGGCGAACTCGGGGATATCCTCATTCCAGGAAACCTTGCTCCCAAAGGGCTATCTCCCGGTGAGACGATTGAAGTATTTGTGTACCTGGATTCTGAGGACCGGCTGGTGGCCACCACGGAAAAGCCGCGGGCGACGGTCGGTCAGTTCGCCGGCTTGAAGGTGGTTTCGGTGCATCCGACGCATGGTGCCTTTCTCGATTGGGGACTTTCCAAGGACCTTCTTTTACCTTTCCGCGAACAGGGAGATCATCAGGTCCGGGAGGGGCAACGGGTAGTGGTGTATATCAAAGTGGATGAGCGGTCCCGGCGTATTATCGCGACGACCCGCTTCAATCGCTACCTGAGCAAAGCACCGCCACCCTTCCCCGCCGGTGAGGCTGTTCGCTTTCTCGTGACGCATCGAACGCCCCTCGGTTTCTCCGCTATCGTGGAGAACCGCTACAGCGGGCTGATCTTTCATAGCGACCTCGCTCACCCGCTGCAGGTGGGACAGGCAATCGATGGCTATGTCCGCACCCTCCGATTCGATGGAAAGATTGACCTCTCCCTCGATCCGACCGGCACCGATCGGGTAGACAATCTCGGAGAACAGATTCTTACCGCTCTCGATACTGCTGGCGGACGGCTTCCATTTGACGACAAGAGCAGCTCCGAATCGATTCGCGAAGCCTTCAATGCCAGCAAGAAGAGCTTTAAGAAAGCCATCGGCTCACTCTACAAAGAGCGAAAGATTCGGTTCAGTGACCAAGGTGGCATCGAGCGCGTGCCCACGGGAGACCGGGGCAGAGCTGATTAGCCCCATGGCCGCGGAAAAGGCCTGCAACTCCCGCGCCGCCGAGCGCAGACTTCCGCCTCGGATCACTTG
>CAYOIB010000062.1:0-15685 GCA_964403935.1 uncultured Puniceicoccaceae bacterium
GGCAACCTTCCCCAAAGAAACTGCCATTCCTTTCGACAGGCTGAGGAATGCGAGTCAAGGCCTTCAGCGAAGGCCAACGATCTCAGATAGCCCAGCCTGGTAGAATCCGAGAACCAAGGTCAGGATAGCCAGACCCGTCATGATTGCTTTCGCCCCAAGATGAACGGACGGATCCGGCCGATAACGGCCATCTTCGTGATCCTCCAGCGGCTCGCGCAGAACGGCGGCCCGCATCCACCCAAAATAATAGTAGATAGAGATTATCACCCCAACCAGAGCGATACCCAGGAGAGCGTAGAGACCTGCCTGAAACGCCGCCCAGAAAATCATGACCTTGGCGATAAACCCCGCCAGAGGTGGCATTCCGGCAAGAGATCCAATGCCGATCACCAGCACCGCTCCGAGAAACGGATGCCGCTTCATCAAGCCATTATAGTGAGCGAGGTCCTGATCCGCGTCTTCGTCGGGTGCGAGGTGGGCCATGACCTCAAAGACGGCAAAGGAAGCGAGGGCGTAGACGACGAGGTAGAACAGGACAGCGGCAAAAGCCCAGTCCACCACAGGCATGGCCAGAATCCCCAGCATGAGCACACCCGCATGTCCCACTCCTGAAAGTCCCATGATACGCTTCACATTGTACTGTCCGAGCGGGGCGATGTTTCCGAAAAGGAGAGTCAGCCCCGTAATCACGGCCAATGCCGGAAAGAGTGTGTCCCACAACGCGGCAAAAGGACCGGTCAACAAGAGGTAAAGCACATAGAACCCGCCGGACTTGGAGATGATCGCAAGGAAGGCCGTAGTCGGGGTCGGAGCCCCTTGGTAAACGTCGGGGATCCAGATTTGGAATGGAACAACCCCGATTTTAAAACAAACGCCGACGAGAACGAGGATCACGCCCGCAAGGACCATGGGTTGCGTCGCATTGGCCACGCCGCCGCTCTCTGCAAGGAGGAAAATCCCAATCTGAGAAAAGTTCAGCGGGTCCGTTGCCGCGCCCGCCATCAACGGGTTACCGGCGGCACCATAAAGCAGGGCAATCCCAAAAAGAAGGATTGCGGAGGAAAACGCTCCCATGATCAGGAACTTCAAACCCGCTTCGAGGGACAACCGGCTCGTGCGGCAGAACGCCACGAGAATGTAGAGGCCGATTGTCAGCGTCTCGAGGGCGACAAAAAACAAAAGAAAACTTCCCGACTGCACCAGCAACATGAATGCGGCCGTCACCACCAGCGATACATGGAAATACTCGGTTTTCGGGAGTGGGCGCTTTTTCAGGTAGACCAGCCCGAGATGACTGATCAGGAGCGAGCATGCGACGAAGAAGATCCGCATCAATTCACTCGTTCCGGTCTGGATAACGGAGCCTCCAAAAAAGGTCGAGACCTGGAGCGGGTCCAGTCCACTGTAGCGGATAACCAAATACGCCAGCACCCCGAGCTGGCCGATGATCGATGCATAAATGATCGAAACCTGGTGACGCGGGAGGAAGGCACTGGCTCCCAGCAGGGCCAACGCAAGAATCCCCAGGAGAAGCTCGGGCAGAATAGCGGACCAGGTGTTCGATGCGATGATCGACTCGAGTTCAGCGGTAGTCGGCATGTTAAAATTCATTGATCGTTCGCGAGAACGTGCTCTGCGGCCGGAGGCTCGCTTGGGTATAGACCGGTCACGGCCGAATCAAGATCATCGGAAACAGCACGCGGGAAAAAGCCCAGCACCAGGAGCGCCCCCAGAAGGAGCACGGCGGCCACCCGTTCCAAGCCTCTGATATCGCCGCCGGTCTGCTTTGCATTGGGTGCTCCAAAGAAGATGGCGGAAACGGCCCGGAGTCCATAAATGGCTGAGATCACAATCCCAGAAACTGCGGGCACCAACACCCACGGGGAGGCCGAGGTCCAAAGGGCGGTAAATATCGAAAGCTCACCCCAGAAATTGGCAAATCCGGGAAGACCGATGCTGGCCATGATGGCAGCGACGAAAAAGGCCATGAGAACTGGTGCCCCCTGCCCGACCCCACCGAGGTCGCGCATGTCAGCGGTGCCACACCGGCGTTCCACCCCATCGGCCAAGAGGAACAGGAGCGCAACCGAGAGGCCGTGGCCAATCATCATGAAGACGGCTCCCCCCACCCCGGCAGCCGACAGAGCAAATAATCCGAGGAATGCATAGCCCATGTGCATCACGGAAGCATTTCCGAGCATCAGCTTCAGATCCCGCTGTGCGAGCGTTACCAGCCCGATGATGACAATGTTCCCCAAGGCCAACCACATCAACAGGGGTGACCAGGAGACCATCCCATCAGGGAGGAGCGGAATGGCGACCTGGATCAAACCGTAGAGGCCAAACTTCTTTAAGACACCGGCATGGAGCATCGCAACCGGTGCAGGGGCTGTGGCATACCCGCGCGGTGCCCAGCTGTGAAAGGGAAAGAGCGACACCAGGATTCCGAAACCGATCAGCAACAGCCCGAAGAGAAGATTTTGGTGCCCTGTATCGACGAGCGCGTGCTGCAACGCGATCAGGTTGAAGGCTTCGGCTCCACTCATCCATGCGAGGGCAATCAAGCCGCCCAAGGTCAACATTGCGCCGACCGTCAGATAGATTGTCATCTCGAGCGCTACGGTTCGCCTACCGGAGCGGCCCCAGATCGCGATCATGATGAAGGTGGGAATGAGAGCGAACTCATGGAAGAAGTAGAAGAAGAAAAGATCGATCGAAGCGAACATCCCCATGAGCCCGCCCTGCATGGTCAGCAGGAGGATCAACTGGAGGCGCAGGCGATCCGTCGTGCTGTGAATGGCATAGAGCCCTGCCGCCATCCCGACCACCGCAGCCAAGACATAGAGGGGCAGTGAAATTCCATTTAGCCCAAGGAACAGGCTGATCCCGATCACCTCCAACCCCGTCTTTGCGTCGATCAGGAAGGCGTATTCGCCATTGGCTCCAAGGCTGACATAGGTGGCCCAAAGCCAGCCTGCACTGAGAACCGGCAACAGGAAGCCCAGGAAGCCTGCTATCTTGACGGCACCGTTTTCGAGCTTCCCGGACACCGCCAAAGCAAAAGCGAAGGCGAGCGGGCCGAAGATCCCGAGGAGGAGCATCGATGGGTGAACGCGGGGAGACTCAACCTGCAAGGAGCGAAGCGCCTCAGAGATGCCGTCGATGACAGCGAGCGATGGAAGGTTTTCAATCATGCTGACTTACCCTGCAACAAAGCCGAAGGCATAGGCGCCGAAAAGAAGGAGGCCCGCCAGGAACCACCAGACGTACCCGTGGACATTGCCGGTGTGAGAGAGGCGAGCGGCCACCCCAAAGACACCCACGATACCCGCCGTCCCCCGAACCAACAAACCAGAGATCAGAAGGGTGTCCAGAAATGAGAGGGCCTCGGCAATCCGCTGCTGAACCTTGGCCACATACCAATCATAGATCTCATCAAAGAAAAAGCGGCTTTTGGCCACCACCCACAGGGGATGCGCCCGCGTTCGAAGCGGATCCTCTTCTCTCGGATTTCGATAAAAGAAAAAGGCTCCGATCAAGCCCGCCGTCGCCGCCACGGTGGAAACACCGATAAGGAGATAGTGCGTCTCCCCGGACGGGTGAGCCACCATAGCCGCCAAGACTCGCTGGAGCACAGGTGGGACAATCGGCAGCTTCACGTAGCCGACCAGAACGCTGTAGATCGCCAAGACAACCAGTGGCAGCCACATCACCCAAGAGGTCTCCCGTGCTTGGAGTGCTGCTTCGCTGCGGCCCCGGCCGAGAAATGTCACATAGAAGAGACGTCCCATATATGCCGCCGTCAGGAGCGCTGTGAAGGCCAGCAGACCGAAAGCAATCGGGTTCGTTAGAAGCGCGACATAAAGGATGGCGTCCTTGCTGAAAAAGCCGGAGGCCAAAAACGGGATGCCGGAAATCGCGATAACACCGATGAGGAACGTGCCCCCCGTGATCGGCATCTTCCGCATCAGGCCGCCCATCCGGTAGATATTCTGCTCGTGATGGCAGGCGTGGATCACACTTCCGGAGCCAAGGAAGAGCAGCGCTTTGAAAAACGCATGCGTCGTCAGGTGAAAGAGCGCCGCCCCCGCGCCTAACAAAGCCGCTATTTCACCATATGCCGCGATCGCCCCATCCGTCCGCCCGTAGAGGCTTCCGAAACCAAAAGCTGCGACCATGTAGCCGAGCTGGGAAAGCGTGGAGAAAGCGAGGACGCGTTTGATATCATTCTGCGCAAAAGCCCAGATGGCCGCACTCACCGCTGTAACAACACCCACCCAGGCGACGACGGTCAGGGCCTCCACGGTGAAGAGAAAAGGAATCCGGGCCAAAAGGAAGACACCCGCCGCCACCATCGTTGCGGCGTGGATCAATGCCGAAATCGGGGTCGGGCCAGCCATGGCATCCGGCAGCCAGACGTGAAGCGGCATCTGAGCCGATTTCCCGAGGACCCCGCAAAACAGAAGCAAACCAATCAAGGTCGTCACCAGATCAGGATCGATCGCGGCCAACTCGCCCAGCGCGGCTATGTTGACGGTCCCAAAACCCCAATAAGTCAGGATGATACCGATGAGCAGGCCGAGGTCACCCACGCGGTTCACAATGAACGCCTTCTTCGAAGCACGCGCCGCCGCATCCGTCTTCAGATAGTGCCCGATCAACATATAGGAACTGAACCCGACCAGCTCCCAGAAGATGAAGATCATGAAGAGGTTATCCGCCAGGACGATGCCCAGCATGGAAAACATGAAAATTGAGAGGCCTCCGAAAAACCGTCCGCGCGCGGGATCATCGGCCATGTAGCCCAGACTGAAGACGTGGATCCAGAAGCCGACGAACCCGACCACAAACAGCATCAAAGCTGAGACCGGGTTCAAGGACAGGCCCAGTGAAAGGGAAAACCCTCCGAGCGTGATCCACCGCAGGCTCATGTTTTCGGCTACGTTACCATCCCAGAAACTGTAGAGCAAAAACAGTGTAAGCCCGGCGATGATGCCCGCCGCCGCGACGGAGAGCGTGGCTGCCAGCACGCCGTTGCGCCGTCCCAGGAGCCAGATCAACCCCGCCGATGCCAGAGGCGTAAGCAGGATCAGAAGCAGAATGTCCGACAATTGCATCAGTGCTTGAGAGAAGTGATTTCGGAAACATCCACCGTTTGGTGGCGCCGCCAAAGTGTCACGATGATGGCCAGGCCTACAGCGACTTCAGCCGCCGCAATGGCAATGATGAAGAGAACCATCACGTTGCCCCCCATCATGGTTGCTTCGGTCGTGGCGTTGAAGCGCGAAAAGGCAATCAGTGCGATGATTGATGCGCTGAGCATCAGTTCGAGGCACATCAGGAGGATCAGGGTATTCCGGCGCAAGAGAACCCCGAAAAACCCGATTGAGAACACGAGCATGGCCACGAGTATGTAGTGCTCGAGCCCCACAGCAGGCATCAAATTCACAAGTCCACCTTCCCTTCACTCACTTCCAACCGCCGGCTGATCACGATGACTCCGATCATGGCGATTAATAACATGAATCCCGTCACCTGAAAGGCCAGGACATGGTTCGTAAAGAGCTCAACGCCAAACTGATATGCGCGCGCCGCCGGGGCCTCCACACTCCGTTCGCTGAAGGGCCCGGCATACTGCCCAACCGTCAGCGTCAGGCTGGTCACAATTAATAAAAAGAGCGCCAGCGTGCTCGCCAACCAGGTCACAGCCTTTGGCGACGGCCCCGACTCCGCATTCATCAGCATGATGATAAAGATAAACAGGACGACGATTGCACCAGCGTAAACCAACACCTGGAGTGCGGCCAGGAAGTAGGCTTCCAGCAACACGAACAGCGTCGCCATCCCAATGAACGACAGAATCATGTTCATGGCCGCGTTCACGGGATTGCGGCTCACCGCAACAAACAACGCCGACACCACCGTGAGTGCGGCAAAAATATAGAACAGCCAGTCCGTCATGCGTCTTCAGTCAAAATCCGGGCAGTGTAGATCCGGGCTTCCGGATTGAAAGGATTTTCTCTACCCACACCACTTTCAGAACCCCTGCCTCACGTCAACCGAGCCAAAGGCGGATTTCACCCCAACGGTTGGAGAGCAGAATAAGCCAAGTCAACCCGCAGAGGAGAAAGGCCAGGAAAACCGCCGCACTCGCCATATCCTTGGCTCCCTTCGCCAAGGGGTGAAGCTCGAGTGAAATATGGTTGACCGCCCACTCCAGCGCGCTGTTCAGCAGCTCCACAATCAGTATCGCGAAAATGGATGCAACCAACAGGACCTTTTCAACCGGAGCCAGCGGAAGCCAGAGGGCTATCGGAACCAGAAAGCAGGCTGCAACCGCTTCCTGACGAAACGCCGCCTCATGCCGAAGTGCTGTCCGAATCCCTTCCAATGAATAGCGGACGGCCCGTACCACGCGAAGAAAACCCGAATCGGCGACCTTTGGATCAGGTTCCTGCGGGAGTCGCCCACCTTCTCCACTTTCGCGGGGCGGGCTTTCAGAAGATGTCTTCATGAGAAGAGGTGGCAGTGTCAGCTATCGTGGCTCAAGATCGTTCCGGATCAATCGACGTAACGAAAGTCCGCCTGGTACGACTTTCCAAAGCCCGACGGGCTGAGCCGCGTCGCTTTGCGGGTGTGCGTATCCAGCACCATTAAATAACTCTCCTTCGACGTCCGCCGCGTGTAGATCAAATGCCTCCCGTCCCGCAACCAGACAGGCTCAATGGCATCCCCCGCCCCGCTCGTAACCACCTCACTCTTCCGTTTCGAAAAAGAATAGACACAAACTTCAAATTCGCCCGCCATCGCCGCCGTGAAGGCAAGCTTGTCGTCATCGTGAGGGTTCCAGGCGGGCTCTGAGCAGTGGCGGCTGATGTCTGTCGGAACCCGTGTCGGACGCGCTCCCGAAGCATCCATCACAAAAATCTGGGGGCGCCCCGGGCTATCCGAAGTATAGGCGATGCGACGCCCGTCGGGCGACCACGCCGGATCGGACTCCAGCGCCTCCGTTCGCGTCAGCCGGCGAAGATCCTTCCCCTCTCCATTGCTGAGGTAGATCTCGGTGTTGCCGGATCCGCTCAGGATCATCGCCACATTCCGCCCGTCCGGACTGAAGACCGCCCCCGTGTTGGTGCCCCTGAAGCCAGCGAAGGTGGTGCGCCGGTTTGTGCGCAGATCGATTTTGTAGATGTCCGGAAAGCTATTCCGGTGATAACTGGTATAAAGCAGGGTTTTGCCGTCGGGCGACAGCGCAGGGAGGAGGCACTCCGCGCGATCCCGGGTCAGTTGCAGCGTGCTCTGGAAGAAAAGATCGGAGACATAGACTTCCGGCGATCCCGTGCGATCGGAGATCAAGGCAAGTGTTCCGGCAAAGAATCCTGGAAGATCAAGCGTGCGCTCAACCGCATGATCCGCCGCCCGCAGAAGGGCATTTGTCGCATCGCGCCCCGAAAAATCCCGGCTCAACAGCCTCTGCCCCCCGCTGGAAATTGTCAGGGTGACGCTGTTGCCTCCGTTCGGCTCAAAGTTGAAGATGAAATGGACATCGCTGGCGGTGGACCGGAGCTCAAAGGCACCATGAAGGTTGAAGGCAGCTTCCGCCAAGCGTTGCATCGCGCGGTCTGCCGACGTCACCTGAATCCGGTACTCCGCCCGCGCCCGCCCTTCAATAACACCTAGATCACCGTCCTGGGCAGTCGCGGGCAAGGGACCCAGAACAACGCCAAGAAGCAGGAAAAATAGCGGAGCTCCGGTTGCCCGGAGACGGATGGAGGAGAAAATCTTCGAGTCAGCCCAATATTTCATGGGAGGAGGTTTAGGGAGATCATGCCGGCATGCAAACCGCTAGCGCGGGATTTCGCCTCTTTTCACCCAAGGCGTCCATAATTGGCCTCGACGCCCCCTGCTGCTGAAAGGCAGTATCCAGAGCCCGTGGATAAGGAATCGATTCGAAACGCCCTCAAGGCAGTCCGTTACCCTGGCTTCAGCCGCGACATCGTGTCGTTTGGGCTTGTGCAAGACATCTCCGTGGACGACTCAGGCGGGGTCACCGTCAATGTTGCCGTGACCACAGCCGATCCAAAGGCACCTGCGACAATCAAGCAGGACGCCGAAGCCGTCCTGCAAGCACAGGAAGGCGTCACTGCCGTCACCGTCAACGTCGCTGTCACCCAGCCAAAAGGTGCCGCTGGAGCGGGAGCCAAAGGAGCGGATGAACGCCCGGCTCGGCTCGCCCGCGTGAAAAAGATTATCGCGATCGCAAGCGGCAAAGGCGGTGTCGGGAAGTCCACCTTCGCCGTCAACCTGGCCTGTGCCCTTGAGCGCGTCGTTCGCGAACAACCCGGCAGTGGTGGCATCGGAATCCTCGACTGCGACATCTACGGCCCCTCAGTCCCGCTGATGATTGGCGTCGGCCAGCAACCAACGGTGACGGAAGACACCATCCATCCTCCTGAGAACTTTGGCATCAAAGTGATGTCGATGGCACTGCTGATCGACAAGGACGCACCTGTGGTCTGGCGCGGTCCCATGATCAACAACGCCATCTCTCAATTTGCCCAGCACGTGGAATGGGGCGAACTCGAGGTCCTCGTCGTCGACCTCCCCCCCGGCACGGGCGACGCCCAGCTGTCCCTCGTGCAAACCTTCCCCGTCGACGGTGCCGTGATTGTCACCACCCCTCAAGCGGCCGCGGTGACCGTCACCTGCCGTGGGGCCCGCATGTTTGCGAAGGTAAATGTCCCGCTCATTGGAGTCTGCGAAAACATGAGCTATCTTGAGCAAGCGGACGGCTCGCGCCTCGAGGTCTTTGGCAGTGGAGGCGGCACCCGTGCAGCGGAAACCCTGGAGACCCGTTTCCTCGGGCAGGTTCCACTCGACCCGGCCATCCGCGAAGGGGGCGACCGTGGGATCCCCATCGTCGTTGCCAGCCCGGAGTCTCCAGCCGCCAAAGCTTTCATGCAGATCGCACGTGATGTTTTTCAAGCGGTCGACGACCAGGAGAAAACGGATGCCTAAGCTGCTGATACTCCGTTAATCTTCAGCGCTCTCTCGGGAAAAAGACTTGTCTACACCAGCAGGCTTCCAGCTTAATGAACGCTCGGAAAAATCTGGTATGATCCTGATGAACGGCGGACGACAGACACCCAACGGATCCGCCTTTACCGGGATTGACCAGCGTCGGGCAGCGCCCGTGGCCATGAAAAAAACCTCCCCAAGTCAAGCGAACTCAGAGGATGTCCTGAAGCGATCGAGCCTCTATCAGGAGTTTCTGGCGGAGCGCGAAGAGATCCTTCGCCACAAATGGATTGAGTCCGAAAAGCTCGGCAAAGACATCGGCTTCGAACGCGCCCTTCTGGACTGGATCCGCAACCACCGGGATGGGTGGCGCGCCTCGCGGCGGCGCAGCACGGAAGAAAGCCGCTCCGGGGAGTTCGGCACCCACCGGGAATTGGCCGCGGGTTCTATCGATCAAGCAAAGAAAAAGGCCGACTGTTAAGAACCATCGGCCTTGGGCAAACGGGCAGTCGCAAAGTCGCCACGGGCGACCCGCCGACCTTACTTAATCTCGCGGTGCAGCGTGTAACGACGCAGCGCCGGATTGAACTTCTTCTTTTCAATGCGGCCCTGCTGCAGCTTCTTGTTGCGGCTGGAGCAATAACGGGAGGGATGCTTGCCTTCCTGGCGAGCTTCGGTGCATTCAAGGATGATAAATTCGCGTGGCATTGTTTGGTCTCCGAAAAAGCCGCGAACTACAATGGTCCCCCGCCCCCTTGGCAAGAAAAATACGCCTCAACTCATTGAACCGATGGGCCGCTCGAGAAGCGGAAGCATGACGCCCTTGCGGAAGAGGGTCACCTGCCCGGTGCTGGAACTGACACAAATGGCAAGGCAGTCCGCCGCCCGGGAGATCGCTGCCGCTGCCGAATGCCGGGCCCCAAAACCGCTTGGCAGGTCCTCGTAAAACTCCGAAGGAGCGTGAATCAGACTTCCGGCCGAGTTGATCACGCCATCCCCCCGAATGACAAAGCACCCGTCAATCACCGAAAATTCCTTGATCGTCTCATCCATGAACGGGTTCAGGACGTTGCGCTCCTCCGCCCGATACCCGTGAAACGGATTGAGCACGAGCGACTTGACCATGCCGTTCACGCGATCGGAGTCCCCAAGCACAAACAGGGCACCCACCGGCTTCCCTTCGCGGCCCTCCACTGCAAGCTCGGTGGCTATGCCAAGCATACGTTCGACCACCTCGATCTTCACCGAAGCCGGAAGAATCGCGCTCTCCCGATCGATCACACTCTGGAACTCGCGCTCCACATCGACCACCAGGATCGTATCAAGAAGGTTGCTCGATGGGATCCCACCAACGCAGCACAGCCGATCATCCGACTTAAACAAGCCGCGCGTCAGCCCGATCAGGATAGCACTGCGCACCTGGGAGAGGCGCTGCCTCGAAAAGGAGCGGACCTCGATGCACGTCTCAACGTTTTCGGCATCCGAGCCGTGATCGCCCGCCGCCCGGGTCACCAGGATCGTCCGGTACCGCGGCAGCCCTTCCGTCAGCTGGATGCCGCCGGCAAAGGTATCACTGAAAATAAGGACGGCGGCACACTTGGAATCGCGCGCCACTTTCTCGGCCACTCGGAGAAACAAGCGGTTAAACCGGTTTCGGCGCCGTTCCGGCTTGGCCAGCAACCCGCCAAAAGCCAGGAAGATTCGCTCCTGGAAGGTCCGTGTATCCGGTGCCGCACCAATTCGCTCAACCAACTCGCGATTGCGAAAGAGGCGAGCCAGAGAGGCGAGGACGTTGAGGTAGTTTTTTTCACCTTCCGAAGCGAGCAGAAGAAAAATCAGGCGTACCTCTTTGTATTCCCCGCGGTCCTCAAAATCCAGCCCCTTGGGCGTCCGGCCAACCGCAAAAATATAGGGCCGCTTCATCTTCACCCGCAGGTGCGGCATGGCGACTCCATGTCCGAGGCAGGTCGTCATCGCCCGCTCCCGGTTGAGCAGCTGCGAGACGAGGCGTTTGGGGTTCAGTTCGTCGCTTGAGCGATAAGCGGAAACATGCAGCAACTCCAGTAGCGCTCCCTGGAGGTCGGTGCTCTCGATCTCGATGATCCGCGATTTTGCGATGTACCGATCAAGTCGCATGAATCACGCCCTCGACCCCTGAGGGTCGCCATGATGGAAAATGGATCTGCCTCCCGGAATGACCCGCCTCACTTCTCCCATTCGAGCGCGCCTTTCTTCAACTCGTAGACAAGCCCGACAGCCAAAACCGTTATGAAGAAAAGCCCCGGAAGAAGTATGGGAAGATTCTGGGCCAGAAAATCCCGGTAAATCAGCACCCAGGGGATCAGAAAGACGACCTCGATATCGAAGAGGATAAAGAGCATCGCCGTCAGATAGAATTTCACGCTGAAGCGGGCTCCGGCAGGACCTTCCGCAGGCATCCCGCACTCATAAGCGGAATCCTTGATTTTGTTGCGGGCGGCTCTCTGCCCGAGAACATGGCTCGCGCCAAGGATCGCGACGGCGAGAAAGAGAGCAATCGCGAACTGAATCAGAACCGGAAGAAAATCAATTAGGGTCATGGTTGAGCGAATGTGAAGCAAGCAGTCCGACTGAAGTAGAGCAAACGGAAAGATCAGAAAGACGAGGAATTTGTTGCCTTCTCCCGGACACCGTAGTGCACCTCCCAAAGCTGAGGACGCTCAGGGAAATTTCCGGATCTGCACTTGGCGCGACGACCCATAGCCCAAGCCCAATTCGACCGCAAAATCCAACTGGAGAAGCCCCGTGGGCAACGGCTGGAATCCCAACGGCACGCGCTGAACGTTGATGAGATCTACCATCAGCGCATCGAGGATTACGGGGTCCGCCGCCATCAACAAGCGGGGGACACTCCGGGTGTAGAGAGAGCGAAAAGATGGCCCCCCGATAAACTGGTAACGTTCCAGGCTAAGGAGGGTCAAAGCCCACGAGGCACTGAGCTCTGGAATGCCCGCAATTTCAGCCACGGCGATGGGACCGTTTGCCTCACTGATGAAAAAGCGACTATTGTTGCTGATGTTCCACAGCGTGGCATTGGCCATCACCCCATTGAGACCAAGAGCAGGATGATCCGTGACAACAGGCAGATTCAACCAGAAGTCGACCTCCGTCACCAATGGTTCGGGAAGAAAGCTCTTTCGTGTTTGCTCGCCTGGCAAAATCAGCTGGCCGAGGATCTGCCGAGCCAAGGGACTCGCGAACTCCCGCGGCAAGGGGCTTTCATAGTGCCAGATCTCACTGAACCAATTTCCCGAATCCAGATAGCGGACCGGCACCCCCTCAAAATAATCACCCTCATCCCGTCGCGACAAAGGTGGCAAATACCCGGCATCGCGCAGAAGCGCTTCGCGCGCATCAAGAAGAAACAATTCATCATCCGCAAAGCCACGGGCGCGCAGGGCGCGAATCACGGCCCGCGTCAATGCGCGCGGGGTCGCCAACCCCGGTCCCGAGTTCGTGTAAATCTTGATCCCCGCCATGCGCCGCTCCCCCGGTTCCAACCTCCGTCCGGTGTGCGCTTCGAAATCGGCAAACAAACGTTCCACCGCGTGGACATAATCGCTCTCTCTGAAGCCCGGCAGCTCGTAATCCCAAACCTCTCCAAAAAAAGAGGCGCGCGCCCCTTCATATCCCCAGAAAGCGTGCACCGGCAATCCGGACAGCAACAGCGTTGCAAATAATGATATGAAAAGTTTTCCTAAACCCATACCCATCAAGCTACGTCCTCCAACATTACAATGATACGATTTCACCAGAAGTCATCCGCCCGTGCGTTGTTCATCCTGCTCACAGCGCTCGTCCTGGTCGGCTGCGGACGGAGCGACCCTACGGTAGAAGAAACCTTGGCCAAGGCGGAAGGTTTCCTTGCCGGGGGGGCGTTTGTCGAGGCCATAAAACAATTGGAAGCCTTCGATGAACACACCCCTGACGACCCCCGGATTCTTGAAACACTCGCCGAAGCCTACGCCGCCGAAGGGGATTTCGCTCTAGCTGCCTTCCAATACCTCCGCTTGGCTGAAATCGAGGCATACGACCCCATGCCACTCCTCTTCGCCGCCGGTGCCCTACGGGAGGCCGGAGATCCCGACGGAGCCGCCCGTGTCTACGAACGCTACCTCAGCGAGGAGCCAGGGGATGCAACCATCTGGAAGACGCTCGCCCAGCTCCACCTCGAACGCGGAAACCGGCAGGCCGCCATCGACGCCCACCTCCAATCCAATCAGCATAACCCTTCCGGAAGCATCCAGGTCGCCATCGCCCGCCTCTTTCTCGCAGGCAACAACCTCGCCCAGGCGCAGTCATGGTTTGCCTCCGCTCTCGAGCTCGACGACGAAGCCCGCCCCGAGGCTCTCCTCGGTCTTATCGAAACCGCCCTCTCTGCAAACCGTCCAAGTGATGCGGAAGGCGTCCTCGAACAACTCGATGCCGAATTTCCCGGACGGTTCGACCGTTCTCCCCTTGCCTCCCAGCGTCCCGCCCTGAACGAGTGGCGACGGCGACAAGACGAAGCCCGACGCGCAGCCGAGGAGCTCGCCCGCATAACCCAACGAAGGGCGGCCGAAGAACAGGCCGCAGCGCCGGATCGAGCCCCCGATCCAGAAGATCCCAGCGATCGCAATGCGCGCCCGTCCGAGCCCGTCTCCGACAAGGATCTCCGAGTGGCCGGAGAAGACCACGGCCGACCCGCCGAAACCTCTCCGGAGCCCGCCATATCTCCGTCGAGGACGGCCCCCAGCCCTCTTGTCGAGCGCGCCAAATCCCTCCTCTCGGCCGGCGAACCGGAGCAGGCCGTGAGCCTCTATCGCGAAGCACTTCTGGACGATCGCGATAACCCCGAAATCTGGATGGCCCTCAGTGAAGCTCAGTTTCAAGCAGGCCAACACGATTGGGCCCTGGCCTCTGCCAGTGAAGCCATGCGACGTGATCCCGAGGAACCACGCTACACCATGCAATACCTCCGAGCCGCCCAGCAGGCTCTCCCCCCGTACCGGCTCATTCGCGAAACCGAACGTGCCCGACGCCAATTTCCGCACAGCCCGGAGATCCTCCTCACCCTCGCCCGCGCCTACGAAGAGGTCGCAAATGATCGTCGGGCCGCCCGAAATGCCTACCGCCAATTTCTCGAGCTCGCCCCGGACGGCCACCCTCAGCGCCCCTATGCCGAGGATGCCATGTCCCGCCTGTAGAAGAAACGGCCGACCGATCCTCCGCTATACGCTCAGCGCCTCGTAGACGGATTCCGCAATCAAGGTATGGCCAGTCTGGTTTGGATGCACCGGCTCCGGGCAATACACATCCGGATGATGGTAATCGAATTGACGCTGGAAGATGTCGTGCATCGCAATATACCTCGCGCCGTAAGTTTCACTCAGGCTCTTTATAATCGAGGCGTAAGTCGAAAGATGCTCCAACACCCGGCTGCGATAAGAGCCTTTCACCGTGTCGCGACTGAGGAAAAACGGACTGATAATCAGGAGCTGCGTGCCCGGAAGCGCACCGCGCGTTAACGCCAAAAGCTGGTCATAGATCGCCTGGAAATGCTCCGGTGAAAGCTTCCCTCCGTCACTGCCCGTCAGATTTTGGTTAAGGTCATTGATACCGATCTTGATCGAGAGCCAGTCCGGACGGTGCCAGAGCACATCTTCATTCCAGCGACTACGAAGGTTATCCACTGTATTTCCGCCAATCCCGCGGTTGATCACCGTCACCTTCTTCTCCGGCTCCCGAATGCAGAGAAAATCGGAGAAGATCTTCACGTACCCACATCCCAGCGGCGCATGCTGCGGATCCCGTCGGCCGCAATCCGTGATGCTGTCTCCAATGAACAAAAGCGTCTGACCATCCTTTAGGTGTGTTGCCATGACACTTTCTTTCTCATGCTGAAGCCCTGCACTCAAGCTTTCAATAAGCCACGCAAAGCACCCCCTGGCCCAATGCTCTTTGGATAACGGTATCATCAGGATCTGGGCCACCGAGCGAAGTCTCGATTCTGATAGCGACAGCGACTCTTCCTGTTGACCTGTCCAGTTGCGAGACGTGAGCGATGGTGGTAGAACACCAGGAACCACAATCCATGAATCTCTTTCCGCATAATTGGCCCCAGGTATTTGTTGTTGAGACGCCTCTCCTGGAGCTCTTCGCCCGCGGTACTTTCCTCTATCTCGGGATCCTTGCCCTCATGCGGTTCCTGCCCCGGCGCACCGGTGGTGAACTGACATTGGCGGATCTCGTCTTTATTCTTCTCATAGCCAATGCCGCTGCGAATGCCTTCGGCAACTACACCTCCGTCACTGATGGTATGATCCTCGTAGCCATCCTCATGGGATGGGACTACCTGCTGAACTTTCTCAGCTATCATGTCCCCTTCATCGAATACCTCACCTCATCACCTCCCCTTCAAGTCGTTCGAAACGGTCGACTCCTCCAGCGAAATATGCGGCGTGAACTTCTCACAAAGGAAGAGCTCATGACCAACTTCCACCAACAGGGCGTAGAAGATCTCGACGAAGTAAAATCAGCCTACATCGAAGGAAACGGAAAAATCACAATCATCTGCCGCAACCGAACCAAGAGGAACAAATAAGCTCGGGGCCGCGGATGCAGTTGGCCCCATACACCTCGCAGAGCC
>CAYOIB010000063.1:0-15674 GCA_964403935.1 uncultured Puniceicoccaceae bacterium
GAGTCAGCCGGTGGGGTCAGTGGAGTTGGTGAGTTACGGATGGGCAGCACTCATTCCCCTTTGGCGAGACTTCACCTTCGCCCAGCGGAGGGAATCCGTGTCCCACCGAAAAGGCCTTCTTCATCCGGCTGGCTGACCGGCTTTGGGTGTCCAGAATATCTTACCTGGTAGTCTATGGGTCAGCCTGCGAGCTTCTTTGGGCTGTATCGGGGGGGGGGCAGAGATTTTGGAATGTGCCGATACCCCCGGTAACAAGGGAGGCAGATGAGGACTGCGGAGGGTGTCGAAATGGGTCGGAGGACCTGTCACGGCCCTTGCCCGATGGTGGGTGGTTCGACTCGTCCGGGGTTGGCGGCCTTTGGCCTTATCGCAGGCTGATGGCGGCCCCTTTGTGCCGGGGCCGGTTACGCGGTGGCACCTACTTGGTGTTTGGTTGCCCGGTGTTGTCGGAGGTGGGCGCTTTGTTCGTCGGCGTGGTAGCTCGAACGGACCAGAGGGCCGCTTTCGACGGCTCCGTAGCCAAGTTTGAGCGCAAATGCTTTCCAGTGAGCGAATTCATCGGGGGTCACCCAACGGTGCATCTTCCGATGCTCGCTGGAGGGCCGCAGGTATTGTCCGATGGTCAGGATCTGGACGCCGATCGAGCGGAGGTGTTCGATGCAGTGACCGATCTCGTGTTCCTCTTCACCGATACCCAGCATGATGCCGGACTTTGTGGTGAAGTCCCGGCTGGCAGCATGGGAAAGGACTTTCGAAGTGATCTCCCATGAAGCTGTTTTGCGCACGGGCCGCTGGAGCCGCTGGACGGTCTCCATGTTGTGATTGAGGATGTCGGGGCCGGCATCGAGGACGGTGTCGAGCTGGTCGAGGTTGCCGCGAAAATCGGGGATGAGAACCTCGATGGCTGTTTCCGGATTCCTGTAGCGAACGGCACGAATCGTAGCGGCCCAGACTGAAGCGCCTCCATCTTTCAAATCATCGCGCGCAACCGATGTGATGACCGCGTGACGCAGTTCCATCTTGCGGATGGCGGCAGCCACTCGAGCGGGTTCGCCCAGGTCCAGTTCCGTCGGACGTCCCGTCTGGATTGCGCAAAAGGTGCAGCTACGGGTGCAGGTGTTGCCGAGAATCATCAAGGTGGCTGTCCGGCGGGACCAGCATTCACCGATGTTTGGGCATTGGGCGCTCTGGCAGACGGTGTGAAGGTCTGTCTCATCGACAAGGTTCCGCACGACACGGTACTCCGGGCTTGTCGGAAGTTTGGCTCTCAGCCAATCGGGTTTACGACCATTCATTCGGGCCAGTGTCGGGGGTTTTCCTGAATCCTCAACCGAAAACCGGTTGCCTTCCCCTGAAGACACCTCGGGGGTAGCGGTTCAGGGTGGCTGTCCGTTTAGATTCCATCGGGCAGGATGCGTGTGCGAATCTGCTCTTGGATCAGGCTGATCGCGGCCTCGGCTGGATGCTGCCCTTCGGCCGCCTTGGTTACCCGGCTTCGGATGGTGACAGCACCGGCTTCAACTTCCTTTTTCCCGAGCACGAACATGAAGGGGACCTTATCCAATTCGGCGCGGCGAACTTTTGCACCGAACTTGTCAGGATGGCGGTCGATGGTGCAGCGGATGTCTGATGCCTTCAGCTTGTGCTCAAGTTGCTCCGCAAAGGGGACTTGATCGTCTGTTATCGGAAGCAGGCGGACCTGTTCAGGGGCCAGCCAGGTCGGGAAGTTGCCCGCGAAGTGTTCGATGAGAACGCCGGTGAAGCGTTCCATGGAGCCGAAGGGGGCCCGGTGGATAATGACGGGGGTGTGGTCCTTGTTGTCGGCTCCGACGTAGGAGAGGTTGAAGCGCCTCGGCAGGTTGTAGTCGACCTGGACCGTTCCGAGTTGCCATTCGCGGCCGATGACGTCGCGAACGACGAAGTCGATCTTCGGACCGTAGAAGGCGGCTTCGCCCGGTTCCTCGGCATAATCGACGCCGAGTGTTTTGACAGCTTCACGGAGTGAAGCTTCGGCCCGGTCCCAGAGGGCGGGATCGCCGGTGTATTTGCTTGCGTCGGGATCCCGCAAGCCGACCCGGACGCGGTAATGGCGCATCCCCAAGGTATCGAAAACGACCTTGACCAAGTTGAGGCATCCCAGGACCTCGGCGGCTACCTGGTCTTCGGTGCAGAAGAGGTGGGCGTCGTCCTGGGTGAAGCCGCGGACCCGGGTCATTCCGTTGAGTTCGCCTGACTGTTCCCATCGATAAACTGTGCCGAATTCGGCGAGGCGCACCGGAAGGTCGCGATAGCTGCGGGGTTGGCTATCGAAAATCTTGATGTGCATCGGGCAGTTCATGGGCTTCAGGAGGTAGCCATCGAGAGCCCCTTCATCCACCCGGTTGCTGAGTTCGGCGCAGGAGCAGCCTTCGTCCGCCAGTTCTTCGAGGGTCTCCCGATCAATGATTGGGCTGAATTGGGACTCCTTGTAATAGGGGAAGTGGCCACTGGTGCGGTAGAGTCCCAGCTTTCCAATGTGAGGGGTGAAGACCTGGTCATACCCCTGCTTGCGAAGTTCAGAGGCGATGAAGGTCTGCAGCTCCTGCCGGACGACGGCTCCGTTGGGGGTCCAGAGGATGAGGCCTTGCCCGACAGCTTCGTCGATGTGGAAAAGCTTCAGTTCCCGACCGAGTTTCCGGTGGTCACGTTTTTTTGCTTCTTCCAGTTGTTCGAGATACTGCTCCAGCTCCTCCCTGGAAGAAAAGGCGGTGCCGTAGATACGCTGTAACTGCTTGTTATTTTCGTCGCCACGATGGTAGGCCCCCGCGACTGACAACAACTTGAAAGCTTTGATCTTCTTTGTGTAGCTGACGTGTGTTCCCGCGCATAGGTCGACGAATTCGCCGTTGCGGTAAAAGGAGATCGGCTCTCCCTCGGGAATGTCTGCCAGGCGTCCCAGTTTGTATTCGGCTTGTCCCCGTTCCCGCAGAAGCGCCTCTGCTTCCTCGCGGGAAGTTTCGAAGCGCTCGAAGCGCTGGTTCTCCTTGATAACGGCTCGCATCGCATCCTCGATCGCTTCGAGGTCGGCCTGGGTAAACGCGTGCGCCAGATCGAAGTCGTAATAAAAGCCCGTTTCTGTCGGCGGACCAATATCGAGCTTCGCCTCGGGAAAGAGACGAAGCACGGCGGTCGCGAGGATGTGCGCGGCTGAATGACGGAGTTCTTCGAGGGAGGTCATCGTTTTCATGGGCCTTTAAGAAAACCCACCGTTCTGCCGATCCCACTCCAAAGGCGCAAGCGTTTCCCCGCCTATGGTTTCGATCGCCGACCGTACCGGTTCATCTGGGCTTACCAAGCTGATCGGGTTCGGCGCATGCAGGCGTGGCGCGGGCGCGGGAGGTTGGGATCAGGATTCCGGCTCGGGCTGAAGGGTATAGCCGTCTTTGGTATCGAGGATCTTCCAGCCCGCCTGGCCGATCTGCTCGCGGAGAGAATCAGCGCGGGCAAAGTCGCGACCGGCTTTGGCGGTCCAGCGTTCTTCAGCGAGCTTCTGGATGTCGGAGGGGATGTCGGTGGCGGCGTTTTTGGTGGGTCTGGGCGTTGCGGGCCGAAGGCCGAGGGCAAACATCAGCTTGCGGAAGCCGTGGAAGTCATCTGGCACCGGCGGTTCATTCTGGAAGGAGGGGAGGACCTTGAAAAGCGCTCCCAGAGCGGCGGGCGTATTGAGGTCGTCGCTGAGGGCTTGCCACGCATCGGCGAAGCGGCCCGCGGGCTTGCCCGGATCTGGCTCTGCCGCTAGAAAGGTGTTCCAGGCATCGGCCCCTTCAGGGAATTTTCCGGCGAAGAGAGCGTTGAGCTTATCAATCCGGGTCAGAGCGCTCTGAGCGCCGTCGATGCCCTTCAGGGTGAAGTTCAGCTGTTGGCGGTAATGGCCTGAAATGAGAGCGTAGCGGATGGCTTGAGGCTTGTAACTTTTCTCCACCAGATCTTGAAGGGTAAAGAAATTGCCGAGGCTCTTGCTCATCTTGCGGCCTTCCACGAGCAGGTGGACGCAGTGCATCCAGTGCCGCACAAAAGGTTTTCCGGTCGCCCCCTCGCTCTGGGCGATTTCATTCTCGTGGTGTGGGAAGCAGAGGTCTTCGCCCCCGCCGTGGAGGTCGAAGGTCTCGCCGAGGTAGCGCATGCTCATGGCGGAGCACTCAAGGTGCCATCCCGGCCGCCCCCGCCCCCAGGGGCTGTCCCATCCGATGGGGCCGTCGTCGGGCTTGTGGGCTTTCCAGAGGGCGAAGTCCGCGACTGCTTCACGGTCGTATTCATCGGCGAGGTTGCGCTTTCCTCCGCTGTTTTGAGACTGGGATTGCAATGCGTCCCGGTCGATGTGGGCCAGCTTTCCGTAATCGGGAAAGGAGCTCACTTTAAAATAAACGGAACCATCGCCTCCAACATAAGCGTGGCCCTTGTTCATCAGCTTCTGGACGAGTGAGATCTGTTCGGCGATGTGCGCGGTGGCTTTGGGTTCGCTTGTGGGTGGGAGAAGGTTGAGGGCGGCGCAGTCCTCATGAAAGGCATCCGTCCAACGTTGGGTAAAGACGTCGAGGTCCGTCCCCGCATCCAGGGCCCCCCGGATGGTCTTGTCGTCGACATCGGTGATGTTGCGCACGTAGTCCACCTCATACCCGGCGGCCCGAAGCGTTCGATAGAGGACGTCAAACAGGACGAAGGTCCGGAAATTCCCGATATGTGCCGGCCCGTAGACGGTGGGGCCACATACATACATTCGAAGCTTCTTGCTGTCCTCTGGCTTCAGGGGACGGCGTTCTCGGGAGGCTGTTTCGAACAGGTGGAGCGTTTCCATGGAACGATCAAAGTTGGCCAGAGCCCTGGATTTGTAAACGTGAATCCCACCCGGCATGTGCCGCCTGAACGCGGCGCTGTCGGGGGGCCAAGCTCCGGGCGCCTTCACCGCTTGGGGAGAATCTCCGGGGGACGTTGAATCAACTGCCAGAAGGCATCCAGGATCGGGCGCTTCAGTTCGACGGATTGGGCACAGAAGCCAACCCGAAAGCCGGGCAGGGCGGGCCGTAGTGGATAAATGGCTACATCAGGACGGAAGAGGCTCTTCTCCAGGACGATCCACGGGATCATGCCGGCACCCAGCCCGAGGCGAACGAGCGAGAGAATGGCTTCGTGCCCGGAGACACTTCCGTAGATGCGGGGCTTGATCCCTTTGGCGCGAAACCAGTCGTCGAAGCGTGTCCGCATCAGGCCGGACTGAGGGGCAATCATAGGAAGGGTGCTCCAGTCGATGCGACGTTGGTCCAGGGCATCCTTGATCGGTCCCGGCTTTTTGGGGCCGATCATGACGAGGGGCGTCTGCATGAGTTCGGAGCCGATCAGCCCCCGGGGGAGGCGATCCGGAAGGGGTGCAATGGCGGCATCGACGCTGCGGTCCCTTACTCGATCAATGGCGGTGTTTGCATCACCGGTAACAATCTGGACCTTTACCTCCGGGTGGGTGCGGGTAAAGGCGTCGAGGATCTCCGGGAGAATGCTGTAGCTTGCAGTGACAGAGGCGAAGAGGCGGAGCTCGCCCTGAAGCTGGTTGGAGTCACTTTTCATCCTTACCTTGATCTCCTCCCAGGCCTCGATGGCGGACCGGGCGTAGTCGGCGAATAGTTCCCCCTCGTGGGTGAGGGAGACGTTTCGGCGGTCGCGAATGAAAAGCGGTCTGCCCGCCTCTTCTTCGATCCGTTGGATGACACGGCTCAAGGTGGAGGGGCTGACATTGCCCTGCCGGGCGGCCTTGCCGAAGTGAAGGGTGGAGGCAAGACGGACGAACAGCTGGAGTTCTTCAAAGGTCACGGGTTATCTGAGTTGCTGTTATTGCAACACTCTGTCGCTTATAATTCACTTTACGTCAACACTGTCCTCGGGTATCTTTTGTATCTTATGGCATTGAACTTTGAATCGAAGGTCTTCCAGAAGGAAGCTGTCACCATGGGCGGGGTCCAGGAGTGGATCGTGCGCGGGGGTCGGGATCTGTTCCCGCTGCTCCCGAAAGCATTCGAGGGAATCTCGCAGATCGGAATGATCGGGTGGGGCTCTCAGGGTCCTGCGCAGGCGCAGAACCTGCGTGACTCGCTGGAGGGGACCGGCATCCGGGTGAAGGTGGGTCTACGTGAAGGCTCTTCCTCCATGGCT
Source organism: uncultured Puniceicoccaceae bacterium (assembly GCA_964403935.1). Taxonomy (GTDB): domain Bacteria; phylum Verrucomicrobiota; class Verrucomicrobiia; order Opitutales; family Oceanipulchritudinaceae; genus SLLG01. The sequence continues at coordinate 6,181 of CAYOIB010000063.1, forward strand.
GAAGCGCGCGAGGCCGGCTTTACGGAAGAGGCCGGGACGCTGGGTGAGATGTATGCGGTCATCAGCGAATCGGATATGGTGATCATCTTGATCTCGGATGCCGCCCAGGCGGATAATTACGAGAAGATCTTTGCCGCAGTGAAACCGGGGGCGACGCTGGGCTTTTCGCATGGTTTCATTCTTGGATTTCTGGAGGCGCAGGGCGCGCGCTTCCCCGAGAACGTGAATGTCGTGGCGGTTTGCCCGAAAGGAATGGGGCCGTCGGTACGCCGCCTCTATGAGCAGGGCAAGAAGATCAACGGCGCGGGAATCAACAGCAGCTTCGCCGTGCAACAGGATGTAAATGGCCGGGCAACGGATCATGCCCTTGGCTGGTCGGTGGCCCTGGGTTCGCCCTTCACCTTCCAGACGACGATGGGCGACGAATACCGTTCGGACATTTTCGGTGAGCGGGGGATTCTTCTCGGTGCTGTCCACGGGATTGTTGAGAGCCTCTATCGCCGTTACACCGCCGCGGGGCAGAAGCCAGAGGAAGCATTCATTAATTCTTGCGAATCGATTACCGGACCGATTAGCCAGATGATTTCCCACAAGGGAATCCGGGCGGTCTATGAGGCGTTGGATGCCGACGCCAAGCGCATCTTTGAGCGAGCCTATGCGGCGGCCTACACGCCCGCCTTCGACATCCTGATCGAGACCTACGAGGACGTGGCTTCTGGCAATGAGATCCGGAGCGTTATCCTGGCCGGTCGTCGCCACAGCCGTCTTCCCATGGGCGTCATTGACGGCACAGAGATGTGGCAAGTGGGGGAGAAGGTCCGGGCCAAACGCGACTCCCTTTCGGTCCCGATTGATCCTTTCACGGCGGGCATCTATGTGGCGACGATGATGGCGCAGATCGACCTTCTCATGGAGAAGGGGCATTCCTGGTCGGAGATTGCCAATGAGTCGATCATCGAGGCGGTAGACTCCTTGAATCCTTATATGCACTACAAGGGAGTGGCATTCATGGTGGACAATTGCTCGACGACGGCGCGCCTCGGTTCGCGCAAATGGGCCCCGCGCTTTGACTACAATCTCAGCCAGCAGGCCTACGTTGCGGTCGATGCCGGCCAGGCGGCCGATCCGGAAATCATCGAGCGCTTCAAGACGCACCCGGTGCATGAAGCGATGGCGGTGTGCACGCAGTTGCGCCCCTCGGTTGATATTTCCGTGGTGGGCTAAGGGGTTGCAGCCCGAAGGTGCCTGATCGGGTTGGATCTTATGCTCTCCTGGAAGTTTCTTCCAGGGGAGCTTTTTGTTTTCCGGGCGGAGGCGGGGCGGGGCTGCATGGAGCTTTTCAGATCCTGATAAAGTGGGCGCAAATCTACTCGATAGATGGAGCCGCCCGCTGTCACGTAAAGGTCGCGCCGGTCTTCACCACCGAGGATGCAACTCGATATCCGGCGCATTTGCCCCGGCTCCGGAATCTTGATAACTCCGAGCAGTGCCCCTCCCGGGTCAAAGACGTGGATGCCGGGGCTGTCAAAAAGGGCAATGAACAGGTTGCCGTAGGGGTCGATTGCAAGCCCGTCGGGCCACTTTTCATGGTTGGCAATGAAGGGTTCCTTGCCCACTTTTCTAAGCGAGCCATCGGGTTGAACAGTGTAGGCATAGGTCGCGTTCGCTTCGATGCCGTGGCCTTGGATATCGGTGTTGTTGACGTAGAGAATTCCTTCGTCGGGCGAAAAAACCAGCCCGTTAGGACGACCGAGGTCTTTGATGACCGGCGTGAGCTCGTCGGTAGCCGGATCGAATCGGAAAACGAATTTCCCTCCATAGGCGGATTTTCCCGACAGTTGGTAGTCGGGGTCGGTAAACCAGATCGTGCCGTCAGAGCGGACGACAACATCGTTGGGCGCGTTCAGTGGTTGGCCGTTGTAGCTCGAGACGAGCGGATGGATCTTGCCTGTGCGGGGGTCCAAAACGATGACCCGGCGCCCCAGGCTCTCGCAGCTGACGAGGCGGCCATCGGGGAGAAAGGCATTGCCATTGCCCCCATGGCCGCGGTCGTTGCGCAGATCGACCAAGCTCCCGGATTCCGGATTCCACCGAAGGAGGCGAGAGGCATCCAGGTCGCTGAAGACGAGATAACCGCCGTCCCCATCCGTCCACGCGGGGCCTTCGGCAAATCCGAAACCTGTGGCTATGCGGGTGACGGAAAGGGTTTCAGTGAAGTCCAGGGATGATGAGCCGTTGGTGGTTGCCCCCCGGTTTTGCGTCCATGCCCATGCCACCCCCACAAAAAGCAGTGGGAGGAAGGCGATGAGCATCCTCATGTGTATGGGAGCCATGAAGGACAGCTACAACCGAGGCCCGAAAGGTCAAGGAAGGGGAGCCTTCTTCAATGGTGCGAAAGGGATCGCGTCAGCTATCTCCGGCGTAAAGCTCGCTCGTTGTGGGAGGCGATTCGGTCTCTTGGAGAGGCAGAAAGAAAGCTTCCAGAATTTCGACTGTTCCGCTGCCGGCTTCGACCAAGCTAGCGACTTCAACCGCGCCTTCCTTGAGCGTCGCCGCGAGCGGTTGGATCACGTCCAGCTCGGGAGGGTTGATGTAGAAGTGGCCGGCGGCCGTCTCGAAAACAAGAATGGCATGGCCTCGAATGCCCCGCGGGCTCCCTCGCGGAACGGAGTAGAAAAGCAGTTTTGCGTCCCGCACCCCAACGCCCTGCCTGTGCAGCTGCGCGAGGGCATACAATGCCTCGATGACGCATCCGCGTTCGAGTTCCGGATAAGGGGCCTCCAGGGAGGACTGCGGCGGGAGCACCCGCATCGTCTCAAATCCTGGTTCAATTGTGTTCTGCAACAACGGGAGCAGGTTGTCGCGATGCCGGGCAACCTGGTGGCGCGTTCCGGGGACAGGCTGCGTCCCCAGGTTTGTATAGAGCCATAGCGTGCCCTCAAATTCGAAAACGGTCGCGTAGACAATCTCGGGGTAGTCACTGTGCGGATCTGAATTCCGCAGTTCGATGGCTTGGGACCAAACACCTTCGAGCATCTGGTGAGCTTGGAGAGCCGGAGCCGGCGTCCGGTGGCCCAACGCAAGCGCCGGAAGGAGACATCCTGTCAACAGAACGATCCAGGTTGCGGGACGTTGAAAAACGGGGCGAAGGGAGGCGGGGAACATCGGGGAAGGCGCTCTCGATCGTGAGGTTAAGGATTCAGCACCTATCTAAGGTGATATCCTTTTTTGTGGTCAAGCAAATCCCTGAGAAATTACGCTGTGATGGATAGGGTTCGCCTTGCCCGGGGAACGCTTTGATCCGTTGCTTTCGCGATACACCGCATCCCGTGCCGTGCCCCGGGGGGCGAAGCTTGGCGAGGCGATTCCCGGAGAAGCGGAGGCGACCGGCTCGGTTTCAGGCCTTGGGTCGGTTCAGGGATCTTCTCCCTGTGCGAGTCTTCCGGCGGTGTTGCTGTTCAGGACTGGATCTGCCTGAGCTGGGCGGGGGCGGGGAGATGGAGGGTTTGGCATGAAATGGTCAGTTGTATTGGAGCTAAGAGAGGCTGTGGTTATACTCTAACCATGGAACAAATAGGTAATTACTTGACGGAATACCACTTGCTCGGGGTGGAGCTTTGGCGGTTCCTTGCGCTGACAACCTGTATTTTCACGGGCTACTTCCTTGGGAAGATCCTGATGGTGGTGGCTGCGATCGGGGCGCGGCGTTTTGAGGAGCGGCACGAGTTGCTGAGTCTCTTTCTGAAGGCGATGTCCAATCCGGTCATTATTCTCGGGATCATTATTGGAATTCGGGTGGGCTTGCTCTTCATTCCGATGGAGCCCGCTGTTTATGAGATCGCGCTGGTGTGCCTCCAGGTCCTCTCCGTCATTACGGTTGGATGGCTGCTCTACCGCCTGGTGGAGTTGCCGCATCACATGTATTTGCGCTGGTCTTCAAAAACGCAGTCGAAGATGACGGACATGCTGGCACCGGTGCTGCGGACCAGTTTGCGCGTCGCCATTGTCATCCTGACGCTCGTCCAGATTGCGCAGGTGCTCAGCGACCAGCCGTTGACCTCTATTATTGCGGGGCTTGGGATTGGTAGTTTGGCGATCGCGCTGGCGGCGCAGGATTCGTTGAAGCACGTCTTTGGATCAATTGTGATCTTCTCTGATCGGCCCTTCGAGGTGGGCGACCGGATCATCGTGGACGGGCATGACGGTCCAGTGGAGACGGTTGGCTTTCGCTCCACGCAAATCCGGACCCTGGAAGGTAATCTTGTCACGATTCCCAATGGGGAGCTCGTCAACAAGAACATCCTGAACATTTCCAAGCGTCCGCATATTCGGAGGGTCGCCAATCTTTACATCCCTTACGATACCCCGCCGGAAAAAGTGCTTCGGGCAAAAGAAATCCTTCTGGAGCTGCTCGACAACCACGAGGGAATAAGTGCACCTTTTGCTCCGCGGGTTTATTTCAGTGAATTCAACAAGGACTCGCTAAATCTTCTTATGATTTATTGGTATCATCCACCTGCCTATTGGGATTACATGGAATTTACAGAGCGCCTGAACATGGCAATTCTGCGCCGATTCAACGCCGAAGGCATTGATTTCGCTCTTCCGGCGCAGAGGTTGCATCTGGCGGGCGACCCACACCGGCCGTTGGGTATTGGATGGAACGGGCCGGAAGCAGGGGAGGGTTCCGATGCTTGATTCGGGCTCCAAGCCGAAGGTGGCCGTTTTGGATTATGGAATGGGCAACCTCTGTAGTGTCGTGAAGGCTTGGGAGCGAGCGGGCGCGGAGGCGGTCCTGGCGAGCGATCTCTCTGTTGCGAAGTCAGCCGATGCGCTTGTCTTCCCCGGGCAGGGCGCGATCGTCGACTGCATGCGGCAACTGGCTGCCGGCGGGATGGATTCACTGATCCGCGATTGGGTGGAGGCGGACAAACCGTTCTTCGGGATCTGTCTCGGGCTGCAGGCGTTGTTTGAATCTTCGGAAGAAGGGGATGCCGCATGTCTCGGCATCTTGCCGGGGGCGGTGAAACGCTTTGAGTTTTCACTCGGAAGCGGCTTCAAGGTGCCCCACATGGGCTGGAACGACGTCGAATTTCGGACGGACTCAGGCGACCCGCTCCTGGATGGTATCGGCCCAAAGGGCAGTCAGTTCTATTTCGTCCATAGCTATTTTGTGGAGGCGACGGAGGCCAATGAAGTCTTCGGCGTGACCGAATATGGGGGGCAAATCTTTTGCAGTGCCGTTCGTCGGGGACGCCTCGTTGCCACCCAATTTCACCCGGAAAAATCACAGGCGCTTGGCCTCAACCTCTACAGGAATTTCCTTGGAACCCTCTGATTTGGCCGGGCCCGGGAGGGGGCCGGGTTCGTCTCGTGGGGAGTATCGAAAAGGCTGTAGCGGTGGTTGACGCTTTTGAATCACCTTCCTTTACTGCATTTTATGAGTTCTGCTCCTGATACCCGTAGTGCCCCGCATGGTGGCGACAAAGGCACCGCAAGAAACCTGGCTCCGGCGACGCTGAGAATCGAAGGCCGCGAATATGAGTACCCGGTTTTGGTCGGCACAGAGGACGAACGTGCCATTGATACCCGGAAGTTACGGGCAGAAACCGGCTATATTACTTATGACGAGGGTTATGGGAACACAGGTTCCTGCTGCAGCGATATCACTTTCATTGATGGGGAGAAGGGCATCCTTCGGCACCGGGGCTACCCCATCGAACAGCTGGCGGAAAAGTCTATTTTCCTGGAGGCGTCCTACCTGATCATCTATGGAGAGCTGCCCACCCCGGACCAGCTGTCGGCGTTTCGTGAGAAGGTGCGGGACAACGCCTTCCTGCACGAGGACATGCGGCACCACTTTCAGGGGTTTCCGCCGAATTCCCATCCGATGGCGGTTCTCAGCTCCATGTTGAACGCGATCGGGTGCTACCATCCCGAGATGTCCCGCAATAACCGGGAAGAGGGTTTGGCTCACTTTGACGACGCCGTGCCGTTGCTGATCTCGAAGGTTCGCACCATTGCCGCAACGACCTACCGGATGAGTCAGGGCATGCCCTCTGCCTTTCCCCGCCGGGACCTTCGGTACGTGGAGAACTTCCTCCACATGATGTTTTCGGATCCATACGAACCTTACGAAACACCCACCGAGGTCGCCGATGCCCTCGACCTCTTCCTCCTCCTTCACGCGGACCACGAACAAAATTGCTCAACGAGTACGGTGCGCATGGTTGCGAGCGGGGGAGCCAACCTGTTTTCATCGGTCGCCGCTGGCGTCTGTGCGCTCTGGGGCCCATTGCATGGGGGGGCCAATTCGGCCGTAATCCGGATGTTGCAGGAGATTCACGATAGTGGGGATGACGGCAGCCGGTTCATCCAGGATGCCAAGGACGGGAAAGCACGTCTGATGGGCTTCGGCCACCGCGTTTACAAGAACTATGACCCCCGGGCGAAGATCTTTGGAGCGGCTGCAGAACGTGTCATGCGCGCCCTGGGCCGGGAGGATCCACTTCTCGATATCGCTCGCCGCCTGGAAGCCACGGCCCTCGAAGACGAATATTTCATCGAGCGGAAGCTCTATCCCAATGTCGATTTCTATAGCGGGATCGTGCTTAAGAGCATTGGTATTCCGGTGAATATGTTCACCGTGATGTTCGCCATCGGGCGGATGCCGGGATGGATTGCCAACTGGAAGGAGATCGCCGAAGCGCCGAAGCGTATTCACCGCCCACGGCAGATCTACACAGGCAAGGCCAAGCGCGACTACGTGCCCTTGGAAAAACGCTGAGTCGGGGCTCAGGGTGGAGCTTCAGTCTGGCCTGTCTTTAGCCCGCGCGTCTCGGCCTTAGCCCTTGGCCTGATCTGCTTTCGCTTTTTGGCGGTCGAGTTCCTTGGCCCGTTGCTCGGGTGAGAGCATGTCGTCCATCGTGAGCCCGGTCATGGCGGTGGCCCCTCGCAGGAGATAGAAGAAGAGGCCCATCATCATGGCGGTGCTGGGGAGGGCGATCACCACCCAGCTCCAGGCGGTCATACGACCCACCTCGGCATTGAAGGCAATCGGATCGACGCTGGGTTCCGTTTGGACAATGTGGTTGGCGACGACCCAGTTGAGCCCTGCACTGATGAGAAACGTGAGCGCGAGGAGCAGTGTCCCGCGCACGAGGAGACGGTCGAAATCGCGGGCGGTGCCCCGAAGGTCCAGTTCCTTCTGAATCCGGTCCACATCAAACAAGCTCCGATTAAAGAAAAGCGTCCGGATCAGGGGATAGCGGGTCTTCAGGCTCACGAGAACGGCGAGGCCGAAGATCAGCGGAATGGTCGTTTCCTTGACGATGAACCAGAAGCGGGGAAGTTCGAGCAAGCCGACGCCGCCCGTCAAGAGGACGCTGATGAAACCGATAATGGAGAAGAAATTGACCTTCTTTCGCTGCCACAGGTCGTAGAAGAAATAGATTACCGGGAACGCGAGCGCGATCAGGAGGACCAGACCCGCCCCCTCGATAAAGCGATCCCCGCGCGTGAGGACCAAGACCGGGATGAAGATATTGAAGCCCAGGTTCATGAAGAGGCTTTCCTGCTTCGTCGGTTTGGTTTCGGCCGCGGTGTTTTGGCTTTCCATCATGGGGCCGACTGCATTTGGATTCCCCTATGGAAGCAAGCACGATCCGATGCCTCGTCTCCGCCGGTCCAACGCGTGAATACCTCGATCCCGTGCGCTTTCTGAGCAACCCTTCCACGGGCAAGATGGGCTTTGCGGTGGCGGAGGCCGCCCGGGACCGGGGATGGGCCGTGACGCTTGTCACCGGGCCGGTCGCATTGGACGGTCCTGAGGGCGTGGAGGTGATTCGGGTGGAGACTGGCGCGGCGATGCATGCGGCGTTGCTGGAACGTTTTGATAGCTGTCATATTCTTTTCATGACTGCTGCTGTCATGGATGCCCGCCCCTTGCACATGTCCATCGAGAAGGTGAAGAAGGACAAGTTACCCCCCACGCTGGAAATGGTTCCCACAACGGATATCTTGGCCGAGCTCGGAGTCCGCAAGGTGGGGCAGGTTCTTGTTGGGTTTGCCGCCGAGACGAGCGGGCTCGAAGCGAATGCCCTCGACAAGCTTCGACGCAAGAATCTGGATTTTATCGCAGCGAATCAGGTTGGCGTGGCGGGAAGTGGATTCGCCTCTGATACCAATACGATGCGCTGCTTTGCCCGAACGGGAGAGAGTCGCCTGTTGGGCCCCGACAGCAAGACCCGCATTGCCTCGGAGCTTGTCGATTGGGTCGCGCCCGCACTCCGCCGCGATCGTGCGGGAACACCATGAAGCCCTACGATCCTCTGGAGAACGTCCTCGGCCGGGTAGAGGATCTGGACGAGGTCAGCCTCAATAACCTGATTTCGCGCCTTGTTCGGGAGCGGAAGCTTTTGAACACCTTGTTCAATACCCTGCGCGAAGGCATTCTCGTGGTGGATGCCGGGGGGATCATTCTCTACGCCAACGGGGCGGCCGGAGAACTCGTCGGGTGCAAGCAGAGCAACGTCGGGACGCTGTCGCTGTGGAAGGCGGTGCCCGATCTCGCCCGATCACTCCGGCTCGAAGACGGGGGGTTGCTCGACGATATCGGCAGTATCTCCCGGGAGGTGGAGCTGAGTTATCCGGAGCGCCGGGTGGTTCGTGTGTATATCGTGCCGTTCGAAGAGGAAGTGCGGAATGAAAAGCTGGCACGCTATGCGGTCATCCTGTCCGATATCACGCAGGAGAAGACGCAGACCCAGCAGGAGATCGAGGACGAGCGGGTGCGGTCGATCCTTCAACTGGCTGCGGGGGTGGCTCACGAGCTGGGGAATCCCCTCAATTCGATCAACATCCATCTGCAGCTTCTCTCCCGGCAACTGCGGCGACCGACCGAGATCGGCTCCGGGGCCATTGAGCGAATGGAGCGAATGGTCGATATCTGTTCCGGTGAGGTAAACCGCCTGAACAGCATCATCACTCACTTTCTGACGGCCGTTCGGCATCGGGAGCCCGATCTGCGGGAGCTTCAGCTCCTGCCGGCTCTGGAGGAAAGTCTGGCCGTGCTGGAACCTGAACTCGAGGGAGCAGGCATAACGGTCGATGTGGAATACGGCACCGGTGTTCCGGTGATTTTGGGTGATCGGGATCAGGTCCAGCAGGTCTTCTTCAATATCCTGCGAAACGCACGCCAGGCCATGGGAAGTGGCGGCGTCATCAAGATCAAGGCCTTCAGTGATGATCAGGATGTCTTTGTGCAGATCGGGGACACCGGCCAGGGTATTCCTGAGGAAGACCTCCCTCGGGTTTTCCACCCTTACTTCACGACGAAGAAGGGCGGCCATGGACTGGGCATGATGATCTGTGAGCGTATCATGCGTGCGCACGGTGGCCGCATCGGGATCGACAGCCGCAAAGATGTGGGAACGCTTGTCACCTTACAGTTTCCGCAGAAGCATCGACGGGTGCGCCTCCTGGAGGCGGAATAG
>CAYOIB010000064.1:0-15642 GCA_964403935.1 uncultured Puniceicoccaceae bacterium
CCTCGCGATCCGACATGGAGTTGCTGGATGTCTTCGATCACTTCAAGTACCCGAATGAAATCGGTCCGGGTGTTTACGACATCCACTCGCCCAACATTCCCACCGTCGAGCACATCGAGGCCTTGATGACCAAAGCCGCCAAACGAATTCCCCGCGAACGCCTCTGGGTGAATCCAGACTGCGGGTTGAAAACCCGACAATGGGATGAGGTGACTCCAGCCCTCAAGAACATGGTCGAGGCCGCATCGCGACTCCGCGCCGGAGCTGGAAAACCCATCCCCGCCAAGGTCGGCTAGCCCGGACGGATCAAAACTTGGGAAAGACGCTTCTCAAGAGACGCTGATGTCCGGGGAAAACATCCCACCGGACATCAGCGTGCCGCCCGGCCTGTATTCGGAAGGCACGCCCTTCTTAACCATGGGCCAGTTTAAGGCCTGCAATGCCCACACAAATCAAGCCCAGGCTGACAACCTTAAGAACGTTAGCGGATTCACCAAACAAAAGGATTCCAAGAAACGCTGTCCCCACTGCACCGATTCCTACCCAGATCGCGTAAGCCGTGCCAACGGGCAGGTGCTTTAGTGCAATCCCCAGAAACACAAAACTCGCCACCATCGCAAAGACCGTTCCGACCGTCGGCCACGGCTTCGTGAAACCGTGGGTGTACTTCAAGCCAACGGCCCAACAAATCTCGAGGAGACCCGCTACAAATAAAATGATCCAATTCATATCCTAAGGTATTTCTGGACGCCCCGACAAAAGCCCTTGAAACATGAAGTTCAACCCGACGGCAATCCACCTGTCGCCGGAACGCTCACCTTCCCCGGACTCGCCTCGTGCCGCCGTAATTGCCTCATGCAGATTGGCGAAGCTCACCGCCGCAAGCATTTCTTCAAATCCATCAAGAGCTCTGCATATTCGAGATCGAATTTCCCAGGAGATCCGCTCATAGTGCGGTTCCTGCCCGACGCTCACCTTGTCCCTCAGAGGGCCAGGGCAGGATCAAAGCTCAGGAGCCCGCTTGCAGGCTTGATGAGGCCGTCCGGATCGGTATGGGCGGCAAAGGCGATCATGCCGGCATTGTCACCGGTATGCCGGGGCTCGGCAATGAAGAGCGGGAGACCCTGCCGACGCGCCAAATCATCGAAAGCATTCCGGAGGGCCTGGTTATTGGCGACCCCTCCGGATAAGCCCAAGCTTCGGTAAGATAGCTCCGCCGCGACCAAAGCCTGCCCCGTCTTCAGGGTCAGTGCCTCGATGACTGCTTGCTGGTAGCTGGCGCAGATGTCCGCGAGCGCCGCGCTCACATCATCACCAGACATTTTCTCCAAAAGATAACGCAAACTCGTCTTCAGCCCGGAAAAGGAGAAACTCTTATTCTTTGAGTTCCGCGCGGGGCGCGGGAAGGGAAATCGATCAATGTCTCCGCCAATCGCTGTTTTTTCGATCAGCGGCCCACCCGGATACGGCATGCCCAAAAGCTTGGCTCCCTTGTCGAGCGCCTCCCCCGCGGCATCGTCCACCGTTCGAGCCAGCACCGTTACAGAACGTTCCCGATTGATCTCGACCAAGAGTGTGTTGCCTCCGGAGACCACCAAACCAAGATGGGGAAGGAAGGCATCGAGCCGCGCATTGAAAGCTTCTGGATCCTCGGCGTGAAGCGCCATAAAAGGCGAGAAGAGATGCCCCCGGAGGTGATTGACACCAACCAGTGGACGGCCCGTCACCTGCCCGAGGGCATGGGCTAATGAAATCCCGAGGGCGAGGCATCCGGCCAATCCCGGGCCGGTGGTGACAGCAATGCGGCTGATGTCCCTATCGGCCATGAGGTGGCGGGCCTGTGCCAGGAGCGACGGAAAGTGGCGCAGGTGCTCCCGGCTGGCAATGTCAGGAACGACCCCGCCATAGACCTGATGTTTTGCGATCTGCGAATGCACCCATTCCCCAAGCATTCCGTGCGCGGGATCGAAGAGAGCGAGAGCCGACTCGTCGCAGGAGCTCTCCAAAGCGAGGATCATCGAACGGACGCAGGCTAGAAGCCTTTAATAGCGAAGAGGCTGGTGACGCTTTGATGATTATTTATTCTCAAAATCGCCTCTCCCAGCAAAGGAGCAATGCTCAGGACGGTAATAGGAAGTCCCCGGCAATCGACCGGGGTCGAATTTGTCGTGATCAATTCGTCGAGGAAACCGGCCTTCATTCGTTCGTAACCGGCCTCGTTGAGGACGGCATGGCTCACGGCGGCACGCACTTTGGTGGCACCGTGCTTGCGCAGCATCTCGGCTGCGGCCGCCAGCGTTCCGGCAGATTCCGTCAAATCATCAACAATGAGAACTGATTTTCCTTTTACATCGCCAACCATGCTGAAGGCTTCGACATTGGCCGCATCCTTGCGGCGCTTGGCGACAAATCCAAAGTCGGTTCCCAGTGTATCGGCGTAAGCCGAAACCATCTTGATGCCGCCCACATCGGGCGACATGACAACGAGGTCTTCGTCCTTGAACTTCCGCAGGTAGTCAAAAAAGACGGTGGAGGCGTAGAGGTGGTCCACCGGGATGTCGAAGAAGCCCTGGATCTGCGGCGCGTGCAGGTCCATCGTCAGGATACGGTTAGCTCCGGCGGTGGTGAGCAGATTGGCAACAAGTTTGGCGGTGATCGGGACGCGCGGCTGGTCTTTGCGGTCTTGGCGGGCGTAGCCATAGAACGGGAGGACGGCCGTGATTCGCTGAGCGGAAGCCCTGCGAGCGGCATCCATCATGATGAGCAGCTCCATCAGATTGTCGTTCGCTGGCGGACACGTCGGCTGGACGATAAAGACATCCTTACCACGAATATTCTCATCGATTTTGACGAAAACCTCCTGATCGGGGAACCGCTTGAGGGTGACATGACAGGGCTCAATGCCTATAAAATCGCAAATAGCGCGCGCAAGGTCGGGATTTGCGCTCCCCATCAATATTTTCATCTGGCCGATCTGCATGGTCGCTGTGTTGAAGGTGTGTGGACGAGGGATCGAGCTTGGAAATGCCTTCGCCCTTAGCAAACCTATTCCCGATCTGACATGCCTTCCAGTGACCGGACCCGCTGGAAAAGCTGGGGGAGTCGGCGCACGAGGGCCTCAAGACGGCGCTGTTCCTTGAAGTCGCGGGCCGGTGTGCCCGTCACCTTGCTCTTGGGTGCGACGTCTTTGCTCACTCCGCCCTGGCCTCCCACTTGGGCGTAATCCCCAATGGTGATGTGGCCGGCAGTCCCGGCCTGCCCGCCAAGGACAACGAAATTGCCAATTTTGGTACTGCCCGCAATCCCCACACCGGCGCAGAGAAAGCAGTGTTCCCCGATCGTGACATTGTGGCCGACCTGCACCAGATTATCGATTTTGGTTCCTCGCCCGACCCGTGTGGTGGAGAGCCTCGCGCGATCAAGTGTGGAGTTGGCCCCAATTTCTACATCATCTGCAATCAGAACCGTTCCCACTTGAGGGACCTTGACATGTCCGCCCGGCGTTGTCTCGAAGCCAAATCCATCGGCTCCAATGACGGCCCCGCTGTGGATCAAGCACCGCTGCCCGATCTCGCAATAACGATGCAAGACGGACTGCGCATGCATTCTCGAATGGGCACCCACCCTGGATCCCCGGCCGATAAAGACCTGAGCCGAGAGGACAACACCGGCTTCGATTCTCGCGCCCGCCTCCACCACGCAAAGGGGTCCGATTGAAGCCTTTGCGTCCACTTCAGCGGCGGGATCGACCACCGCTGATGGATGGATCCCCGGTTCCGGCAGCGGATCGAGGGCGCGCTCAACCCGCTCGGCAATCAGGGCCAGGCCCAACGACGGGTTTTGTGTGTGCAGAAAAACCTGATCGGCTTCCGGCTCTGCCTGAACGGAGCCGGGCAGCAACACCAAGCCCGCCCTGGACCCATCAAGGTGGCGCGCATACTTCGGATTTCCAAGAAAGGAAATATCCTCCGGTCCGGCCTCATCCAGAGAAGCGAAGCCTGAGAACGACCTGTTGCCATTCATGCCGGATACCCCTTCGTGTGGGACGATCTCAAGGATCTCGCTCAAGGAAAAAGAAAATCTCACAGTATCATCGAATGAATTGATCCCTCCGTGGCAACTACGCAGCGCCTCACGACATACGAACGCTGTTCCCCGGGAGCCTCAGGCTAACGCTTGTGCCCTTCCCCTCCTCGCTTTCATAGGCCAGTTGTCCACCCATCGCCAAAGCGAACTCGCAGCAGACGGCCAATCCCAGGCCCACACCCCGCTCGCCCCCCGTTCCAGGAGTGGTCACATGTTCGCGGGCACGAAGGGCGGCCAACCGGTACGAAGGCATCCCAACACCCGTATCACTCACCGCCACACAGTAGGCCTCGGCGTCATATTTCTGGGCGACAGTGATTCGCCCCCCTGCCGGGGTGAACTTAATTGCATTCGCCAGGAGGTTGCGGACAATAAAGGCAAACATCGATCGATCCGTTTCCAAAGTCAGCGCAACATTTCCGGTATAATCCACCTTCACGCCCTTGCGCTCAAAATCCACCCGCAACATATCGATTGCGTCACGAATAAGCGTTTCCGCAACAAATACAGTGGCCCGTGCCTGCAGGCCGCTTCGATGAATCCGCGCCCATTCAAGAAGATTCTCCAGTGCTTGCGTCAGGAGTCCATTGGCGCGTTCAAGCTCATTCGCGTAGGTCCCCACCCGGTCCGGAGTGAGAAAATCAGGCCGTTCACGCATCAAGTAGACCAAGGCATTAATCTGGGAGACGGGCCCCCGGAGATCGTGCCCAATGACAGAAAAGATCGTGTCACGCATGCGGTAGGACGCCTCCAATTCGGCCTGCGCGGTTTCGAGGGCTTCCTTCAGCTCGCGAATGAGCGTGACCTCCTCCATGAAGACCCGGAAGCCCTTGATCTCCGGTCCCCCGTTCAGAACCGGACAATAATGCCCGACGAAACGGAAGCCGTTGCCATCAAGAAAATGCGTTTCCTCTACGGTAAAACCACCCTCTTTCTCAGCCACTTCAAACCGCTGTGTGAGACGTCCGCGATCAATGCCCGAAAGGCCCTCCAGAACCGATTGCCCGGGATGCAACCGCATCCCGTAGAAGCGCTTGTAGAACAAGAGATAGGCTTCATTGGCCTCGATCAAGCGATAGGAGCGGTCGACAGAAAAGACGGCCCAATGCCCCGGTAACTCCATGCCTCCGGCAGCCATCACTGGAAAAAAGTCCAACACACGGCCGGATGTTTCGCGAAAAAACGGTTAGGTTCAAGCCCCTATTCTTCTTGATAAATATAGGGAGGGAAGCAGCCACAGACACCCAGCCAAGATTTCAAGAACCCAGCCTTCCACGGATCAGCCTCTTTCCAGAAAACATGGGGCCGGGCACTGCTGCGATTTCATTGCAAACGCTCACCTGCCGTGGCGGACAAGAAAGAAGCCTGTTGTCCTTCGCCCAATTCTCTTTTTGCTGGATGGATGAAAGCATCCCGACTCCTGACCACCGCAATCTGCCTCATTACCCTGGGCTGCTCTGAGGCCGCAGACAAGGCCGCAACCTCAGCAGCCAAGAGGCAGCCTGTCCTTGAGGCGGCACCCGCCGAATTCCTCATCCGTGGTCACATTCTTGAAGAGACCGATATCAGCACGATTTCGCGCGGGGAGGATGGACTGGGCCTTATCGCCTCAGACGAGGGTGCCGTGGTGCAGTTAATTTCCTTTTCAAGGGATGGGACCGGGGCCGATATTCTGAAAAACCTGCCCCTGACCACCCCGGAAAATGTAGAGATCGACATGGAAGCTTCGACCTACATGAACGGTTGGTACTACGTCACCGGATCTCACGGGGTCGCAAAGAAAAAAGGTGTTTATCAAGCCTCCCGGGCGAAGCTTTACCGGTTCAAGCTCAAGGGCGAGGCGTTGGCTTCCGAAGTGGAATCCGCTTCCCTTGAGGCCCTGTTCGCCTCAGATCCAATTCTGGGGCCCCATTTCAGAAAGCCCCTCCAACGAAAAGGCCTGAACATCGAAGGTTTGTCCGGAAGGAACAACCACCTCTACTTTGGATTGCGAAGTCCGAACAAAGATGGCGATGCCTTCGTCCTCCGGATCTCCGGCGATGCTTTGTTTGCGGCGGATGCGGCCGCGCTTCCACCTTACGAAGTCCTCCGGATTCCATTGGAAAAAGGACTCGGAATCCGGGGAATGACAGCCTTTCGCGATGGCTTCTTCATTCTTGCTGGCAACGCCGGCTCGGAGAGCAGCAAGCACCAGCCCGTGACTGAGGACTACATCGAAGGCAGGCCCACCCATTTGGTCTTCTGGAAGCCTGGTCCCAACGAAGTGACAACCTACGGCGCACTCCCACAACGCGGCAAAGGCAAGGAGGAGGCGATCCTGGTGCTCGATGAGAAAGGTCCTTCGACCGTGCGGATCCTCATCCTCTACGATAGCATCCGGGGTGGTGGTGCAACGATCTTCGAGGTGGCAACACCCGAATAGGCCTCTCCCGGAGAACCCGCAGGCATCGCTGCCCGCTACCTCGATTGGAGGCGGATGCGGTTGAGCCCGACCTGCCGACACGAATCCATGACAAAGGTGACCGATCCCAGGGAGCTTTCCTCGTCAGCTAAAATCACGACAGCCCGATCGTCATTTTCAGCAGCTGCCTGCCCGAGCCTCCGGGTGAGCTCTTCGCGGGATACCGCCTGTCCATTGAAGTAGAAGTCGCCTTCCGGACTCACCCCAACTTCAAGCTGATCGCCGAGCTGCTCCTGTCCTGCCGTCCGGATTTCCGGCAAGGTCAGCTGGAGCAGGGTCATATTCCGAAACTGCATCGACACGAGGAAGAAGAAGATCAGCACCACAAGGACATCGACGAGCGGAATGATATTGATCTCCGCCTTCTTCCGCTGGTGCCGCGGGCGCAGATCAACGCTCATGCGATCGGGGGAGCGGCGGCGGCATACGCCGGGCCTGCCCGCTCTTCAGGGAAATGAGGCGTTCCAGCCCAACTCCGATGAGGGCGGCATAGGTATCGATCCGCCGGCTGAGGTAACTGTTAAAGACAATGACCGGAATCGCGATCGCGAGCCCAATCATTGTTGTCGAGAGTGCCAAGGCCACGCCTTCGACGAAGGAGCTCGTGTCAGGCACACCTGTCTCGGGAGAGATTTGACTGAAGACCTTCACGAGCCCGGTCACCGTGCCAAGCAATCCCAACAACGGCGCGGCACTGATCACGATATCGAGGATAAACAGCCCCCTCTCCATCTTCGTGATCTGAAGCCTTGCAAAAGCCTTCAGCTGCTCCGCGTCCACATCATGATTATGATAGAACGCAACAATTCTCCCAATAACCGATGACTGATCGCCTTGGACCGGAATCGATCCATCCGTAAACTGATCCAGATATTCCTGGGGAACGATATTTCTCCGCCGCAGGGCAGCCAATCGCTCGATGACAATGAAGACAGCCGCAATGGAACAGACGGCAAACGGCCATGCGAAGATACCCGCTTGTTCGAACAGCGTCAACATACAGCCAGCTCGGTCAGGCCTTCAGGTAGACGAGCCCGCTGGCCACCTTGTCGACCTCGCTGATCCCCTCAAGCAAGTCCTGGAGCGGATCCCAAT
The DNA here is from genome assembly GCA_964403935.1 of uncultured Puniceicoccaceae bacterium. Taxonomy (GTDB): domain Bacteria; phylum Verrucomicrobiota; class Verrucomicrobiia; order Opitutales; family Oceanipulchritudinaceae; genus SLLG01. The sequence continues at coordinate 7,643 of CAYOIB010000064.1, forward strand.
GCCCCGCCATCAAGGATTGACGGGCCCCGGGGCGAATCTCACAGGGAATGGAATCCTCCCCAAAGCGCACTTCGGAGCGGTCGATATCCACCGTAACCTCCTGCTGCGGGTTGTTCTCAATGCTGTTTGCCAAGCGGCGAATATCAGCCCCTGCCGCACAGACACAAGGCATGCCCACCTGAATCGAGTTTCCGAAAAAGATCTCAGCAAAACTCTCGGCGATAATCGCCCGAAAGCCCGCCCGGCAGATCGCCTGGGGCGCATGCTCCCGCGAGCTGCCGCAACCAAAGTTACTGCCACTGATCAGGATTGATGCCCCCGCAAACCGTGGATCGTTGAGCGGATGCTCTTTCGACTCCCCATCAGGTGTGTGACGGGCATCGTAAAAAAGGTATTCTCCCAGACCATCGAAGGTGACGCACTTCATGAAGCGCGCGGGGATAATACGGTCGGTATCGAGGTCGTCGCCGGGCACATAGACGCCGCGACCCGATACGTAGGTGATGCTTTCCAAAGCCATGACTAAAAGGAATTCAAGAAGTGGGTATTGCGTCAGGACGCATAAGAGGACGATTCAAACAGAAAGAATCAGGTACGAACGGCGGCCTCGATGTCGAAGACTTCGCGGGCATCGGAAATTTCTCCGGTAATCGCCGCAGCGGCCACCATCAGAGGGCTCATCAGAATTGTCCGTCCGGAGGGGCTACCCTGACGGCCCTTGAAGTTTCGATTGCTCGAGCTGGCACACAGTTGATCCCCGATCAACTTGTCCGGGTTCATCGCCAGGCACATGGAGCACCCCGCTGAACGCCACTCAAAACCCGCGTCCTTAAAGATGCGGTCGATCCCCAAGCTCTCCGCGATACTGGAGACGGCCTGCGAACCTGGCACACAGATCGCCTGAACGCGCGGGTTGACCTTGCGCCCCTCGAGGTAGCGAGCGACTTCCTTCAAGTCAGACAATCGGCCATTGGTGCACGAACCCAGGAAGGCAACATCGACCTGAACCCCCTTGATCGGCTCTCCGCCTTCGAACTGCATATGCTCCAACGCTTCAGCGATGGAAGCGCGCCCACTCTCGGTTTCTCCTTCATTGACCCTGGGAATTGTTTCGTCGATGAAGACGGCCTGACCCGGCGTAATTCCCCAGGTGACAGTGGGCGAGATCGAGTCGGCTCGAATATTGACGACGTCATCATATTCGCAGTCCGGATCGCTCGCAAACGAACGCCACCGTTCCACGGCGGCATCCCACGCCGCACCTTTCGGCGCATAGGGACGGCCTTTCAAATACTCAAAGGTGGTGGCGTCTGGATTGACGTAGCCCGCGCGCGCGCCGCCCTCAATTGACATATTGCAAACGGTCATTCGCTCCTCCATCGAGAAGCGCTCGAAGACGGAACCGGCATATTCGTAGGCATAGCCCGTTCCGCCCTGGGTTCCCAAGAGGCGAATGATATGCAGAATAACGTCCTTGGCATAGACGCCAGGGGCCAATTCACCGTCCACATTGATGCGGCGGACTTTCAACTTGTTCAGGGCCATGGTCTGGGTGGCCAGAACATCCCGCACCTGACTCGTTCCAATCCCAAAGGCAATCGCGCCGAAAGCCCCATGGGTCGACGTATGTGAGTCACCACAGGCAATGGTCGTCCCCGGTTGGGTGATCCCCTGCTCTGGGCCGACAATATGAACAATACCCTGGCTCCCGGTGTGGGTATCGAAAAACTTGATGTCATGCTCGGCGCAGTTAGAGCGGAGCTCCTCGATCATCGCTTGGGCCAAGGGATCGCTGTAAGGTTCAGCGGTCTCGTTCGTGGGCACAATGTGGTCCACCGTGGCAAAGGTCCGATGCGGAAAGCGCACCGGAATCCCCCGCTCCCGGAGCATGCCAAAGGCTTGTGGGCTCGTCACCTCGTGAATGAGGTGGGTACCAATCAACAACTGGGTCTGACCGTTCGGCAGCTCGCGAACGGCGTGGGCTTCCCACACCTTCTGGAATAAATTTTTCGCCATAATCAATTTATTGAACCAAGTGTCTCAACAAAAGCTTTAGAGCCTTTGCCCGCAAGGGGAAAACAGCACAAATGGGTTACTAATTCTTCGACCGCAGCCTGCGGTCAGCGCTCAATTTCTCTTTCCCGGTATTCGAGATAGGCGTTACGCATCGCGGCGTAAGGGTCTATCGCACTCCTTCTGAAGGAATTGTACTCCTCCATCAGCCAGGGACTCCGGTTGAGCAAGTTTGCCCCCTGCTGCATCAGGTATTCCTCCCGATCGAGAATATAGATGGGCGGATAGAGAAAAGAGTCACCAAACGTGCCAACCGCATCCCGCGCCGTGGAGGGACCCAACAAGGGCAGGACGAGATAAGGGGGATTCCGGATGCCCCAAGTGGCCAAAGTCTGGCCAAAATCCTCACCCGGGATGTCGCGCAGTTCCTCATCCTTGTCAGCCGGTGTCCCAAACCCAAGCACGCCCACCGTCGTGTTCAGGAGAAACTTCCGGGTTTCGAGCCAGGAGTTCCTGAACTTTCCCTGAAGGGCCTGGTTTGTAAATCGGATCGGGAAACGCAGGTTGTCGAAGAAATTACCGACTCCGCGGCGCACAGGCTCCGGGGTGACCCCGCCATACACCCGGGAAATCGGGGTAAGGAAGCCCTGATAGAGCAGATCATTCATGGCGAAGATAGCCCGGTTCAACCCTTCCAGTGGGTCGTTGACGTCCACCGCCTCCAGTTCATCGCCAAAAATCGAATCGAAGTCGTCGTCATAATCATCGGTCCCCATGACATCATCGGAGAAGGACGCCAAGATGAAGCGCCCCTCGCCCGGGGCAGGGCCGTCGATGAATGCCCACGTCTCCGGGGTTGACTGTTCTGCCGTGCCCACTGGAGGCGTCGTGGATCGACACCCGACCGAGAGCCCGATCGAAAACACAAGAGTGAGAAGCGTGACCTTCGTCATCCGGGAGGGATAAATTGGCATGTCCATGAATGGCTGGATTCTATTCTTGTGCACTGGTGTTCTCCTGCTGCGAAGTGACACGTTGTTGAAGCACCGAAAGCAACTCATCCGGCCCCCGTCTATCCAAAACGCTGGTAAACTGGCTGCGGTAGTTCCCCACAAGGCTCACCCCCTCAATCACGAGGTCGTAGATCTCCCAAGAGCCATTCATATCGACCAACCTGTAAATCACCTCATACCGGCTGCCCTTGTAGATAATGGAAGAATCGACTTCCAGCCGCCGTGAACCGAGCTCTCTTGAGCCCCCCCACTCGATATCAGGCTGCGAAAGGCCGGTGAGACGGTCGGCATAGGAAGACATGAGCAACTCCGCAAAGAGGCTGCTGAATCGGCCCCGCTGTTCCTCCGTGAGTCTGTCCCACCCGCGACCCAGCGAACGCCGGGCAATGACATCAAAATTGAAATGCCGGTCAATCACCTCGCGGACTTTGGGCATCGCCCCCACTGGATCCGTGGCGACTCCGCCGGGAAAGAGGATAGCCACAACCTCGTCGACTGCTTTCCGCAGCTCTGGCACCGGCCCTTCATCAGCGGCAGCCTGTAAAGGAAGCAAGAAGGCAAGGGCCAAGGCCGCCGCTGAAAGCATTTGAAATCGCATCTTCATAAAGTCAATCCTCCACGCTGCCGAAAGCGAAGCGGCCAATCAAGCTTTCCAAGTCGATGGCCGACTCGGTATCATACAGGATCTCTCCCGCCTCCACGGGAATTCCGGACCCGCCTGGAAGCAGCGCCACAAACTTGTCTCCGATCAGCCCCGTCGTCCGGATGGAGGCAATGGTATCATCATCGAGCTCAATTGTTTTGGGGATCTCAAGTCGAACAACGGCCCGGTACTGATCCGCATCGAGACGTACCTCGAGAACCCGCCCCACGGAAACCCCGGCGATACGGACGTCCGAGCCCGTCTTCAATCCTCCAACGTTCGAAAAGCGGGCTTCGATTTCATAGCTATCCTCGGCAAAAAGACGGGCACCTCCTATTGTGAACGAGAGGTACGCAATCGCCAAAATGCCTGCGAGAACGAAGAGGCCAACAAAAGTTTCAATTTTCAGTTTGGTCATGGGAAGCCGTGGGAAAAGGGAGGTGGAGGTCGATACACCGGGTGGATTCCGGCCCCAGCAGAGCTACAGGATAGGTGACCGACCGTCGGTCACCGACTTGGGCTCGACACGCCTCCCGAAGGGCCTCAGCCACCGAAGTCGTATCGATCGCCACACCGGTTGAAGAAACTGCAGCCACAGACCAGGGACCGGCCCCCGTCAACTCCCAACCGGCAGGCAGAGCCCGTCGGAAAATCCGAATCAACTGGGCCGCTCTCAAATTTGGGGAAGCCCCCGATTCGTCCGGTCGGCGCTCCCCGACCGCGGGGAAATCAAGCGCCACCGTCCGCCTTCCTTCCGGCAAGCTCGAAGGCTCTCCCAAGCCCACCACTTCGTTACGGAGAGACTCCACCGTCTGGAGGAATGTATCCCGAATATCGGGCGCGGCCATCTGCAATCCAAGGGGATCGCCTTCATAAACAATTCGCCCCCGATCAAGGACGGCCACCTTGTCTGAGATAAAAAGTGAATCCGGCAGGTCGTGGCTTACGAGCACCGCTGTAAACCCGAAGTGGCGATGGTACCTCTCGATCATATTCAGGACCGAGACCTTCCGCAGCGGATCCAGCCCGGTCGTCGGTTCATCAAAGATAATGATCTCGGGATCGGTTGCCAGGGCTCGCGCAAGGGCCACCCGCTTCTGCATCCCTCCTGACAGTTGCGATGGGTATTTTCCGTCCACCGCCCTCAAGTCCAGACGCTCGAAGAGTTCGCGCACTTTTTGGCGGATCGCCCGTCCGCGCATCCGGGTTTTCTCCTGAAGAGGCAGCGCTACATTCTCAAAAGCCGTGAGCCCATCAAGAAGCGCATTGTTCTGAAACATGTAACTGAGCCGGGAGGGGATCGCGAAATGATCCTTTCCGAAGGCCTCACCATTCACACGAATGATTCCGGCATCGGGACGGATCAACCCCGCCACACACTTCATAAGAACGGATTTTCCCGCCCCACTCTTTCCCAGAACCGTCGTGATCCGGCCTCGGGGAATGGACAGGGTCACACCCCGAAGGACCTCTTCCGCACCAAAGGCCTTTTTCACCCCTTCGATGACAATGACAGATTCAGCATTCATCCGTCAGAGCAGGAACGAAGTGATCAGGTAGTCTGCCGCGAGAATGGCCACGCAGGAGACAACCACAGCCTGCGTCGCGGAATAACTCACGCCACGCGCACCGAAGTAACGCGACTGAAGATGCGTGAAGTAGCCTTGGAAGCAGCAGATCAATATGACCAAAAAGCCAAAGACCCAGGCCTTTACGAAGCCGCCCCAGACATCGCTCCAGGACACCGCGCTGGTCACGCTCGACCAGTAGACACCCGGCTGCAGCCCCAGGACCGTAACCCCCGTCAGGTAGCCCCCGAAGATGCCGATGAGATCGAAAAATGCCGTCAGAATTGGAAAGCAAAAAATAGCCGCGACCAAGCGTGGACCCACGAGAAAGCCCCGCGTCTCAATTCCCATGATCTCAAGGGCATCAATCTGTTCAGAATTCCGTTGAATTCCAATCTCGGCCGCCATCGATGAACCGGCCTGCCCCACCACCATGATCGCCGTCAAAACAGGGCCGAGTTCACGAATCAGGGTCAGGGCGACGGCGGATCCCAGCAATCCTTCGGAACCAAAACGGACCAGTGTGTAGTATCCCTGGAGACCAAGGACCATCCCCGTAAAGAGACCCACCAAGAGGATGAGCGGTGTGGTTCGAGCCCCGATCTCGTAGATCCGCTCGATCAGACGCCTGAAGGAAAAGCCGGTCGAAAGGAAAAGTCCGACTGACTGGACGCCAAGCAGCGCTGCCCGCCCGACGGCATTCACGACGCTGATACTGCGCTGCCCGATCCCATCCAACACCATGACGGATATATCTAGGCCACCAGGAGTGGACTCAAGAAAATAGGGCCGGCACGGTGGTCACCCGAGCGTCATTATTCGCCTTCCGGGACGACAGATACCTCTTCATCGGCCTTTGACGGCGGCTGCGCATCTTGTCGAAAAATCGGAACGACAGCTTCCTCCCTCGGCAGGGTCCGCACAATCTCCAGTGGTTCATCATCCGGCCGCTTGGCGATGCGAACGCTAACTTCCTTGAGCTCACCGGCGCGCAAAATCTCGACTTGGACGTACTGCCCCACCCGGGTGTAGAACATGGCATTGCGCAAATCATCGAGGTCCCGAATCGGGTAATCGCCAATCCGGTGTAAGACATCCCCCGGAAGCAGCCCTGCCTGACGCGCGGGGCTGTCCGTAATGGATGCCAAGACCACCCTCGAGCCCTCGCGGACCGATTTCTCTTCCCGAATCTCAAAGCCGATCCATCCACGAGTCACCTCACCCGCTGAAAGGAGATCTTCCCGCACCCGTACCGCCGCCCGCGTAGGCACCAGATAAGTCGCACCCACTTCCGGGACCGAAACCACATTGATCCCGATCAGGCGGCCATTGAGATCCAGATAAGCTGAGCCCCCGTCGCCCGGAGTTCCGGCAATCGATGTGCGAATGTACTTGCAGGGGAAGAGCCGCCCGGCAAATCGGCTTTCATACCCCGTGACCAAGCCGATATCCGGCGTCGGATCAAACTCCAGCGGCATACTGAGACGGACGATCAAACTGCCCACCGGCGGCAAGTCCGATTGATCCATTAGCGACAGAAACCGAAATGTCGAAGGCAGCGACTGAAGGCGAATGATCGCCAGATTCGTCGATGCATCGACACCTGTCACATCCGCCGCATAGGCGATGGAATCATGCTCGACCCACACCCGAATAGGCGGATCTTCGCGAAAGGGGTTCTTCACGATGTTCGTGTTCGTGATCACGTAGCCCTCACGGCTGATAAAGAAGCCGGAGCCAATGAACACTTGCGGAGAGTCTTCCTCGGCGTCCGCTTCGTAAACCGCTTTCACCCGCACCATCGCCGAGCGGTTCTCCTCGTAAATTTCGATGATGCGGCGCTGCAGGCTGAGAAAGTCCGAAGCCGTTACGAGCGGGCTTCCCCAGCAAGCAAGCACAAGGCCGAGGACAATCGCCACGCGCCATCGTCTGGATAGCGTCGTCATATTCTCCCGGTTAAAAATGGCTCAACCGCCCGCTGCTGGATGAGCCGAGCTTAACGCCACCATCACCCACCGAATCGGAGATGTAATGGACTGCACGGTCTTGGGAAAATGCAGAAATTGAGGGGGTATAGAGTACCTTCTGAAAGTGGGCCCGATCGCTCGAAGAGGAGAGTGCATCGGAAATGAATTGGTTGCGCATTTCGCGCTCGGCAAAAGCCTGCGAGGCGGAACTATCGGCCCCTTCGGAAGCATAAATTCCATTGCCTGGCGAAGCGCTTGGTTCTGCCACCAAACTGGCTACGTGGGGCTCCGTTTCAGGTGCGAGCCCACCCGAGCGATCAAAGACCACCCAGGCAAAAGCGGCTGCGGAAGCAATCGGTAGAAGAACAAGAGCGGCATGCCGACCCATCACGAAAAGGCGCGACCATAGCGGAGCAGGCGAGCGTTCGACGAGCGCCCGGAGCCGACGGGTTTCCAGTTCCTTGTCAAACGACTCCCAGAATTCAGGAGCCGGCTTCTCTTCCCGCTTTAGCTGAAGTAGTTTTTCAAGAGTGACGGGTTTCCGATCGTGATTCGGCATGCGTGCGGAGGTTTATCGAAGGTAATCCTGAAGATAGGACTGAAGCTCTTGCTTCGCGTAGTGCAGGCGGGATCGGACAGTGCCAACCGAACATTTCATAATTTCAGAGATTTCATGATGGCTCAGCCCCTCGATCTCAAACAGCACGACGACCGTCCTGTGTTTAGGAGACAACTTCTGAAGGGCCTCGTTCAATCTTTCCTGAAGCTCCCGCACCAAGGCCCCCTTTTCTGTCCG
>CAYOIB010000065.1:0-15227 GCA_964403935.1 uncultured Puniceicoccaceae bacterium
TGGATCAGGAAATCTGCTGGCAAGAATGCATTCTGCTTATAAGAGTGCAGGCCGAGCCCGCATGCCAAGTCTGAAAGACTCCAAGAAAAAGGAGATCTATAATTTATGATTCAGATTCTTTTTCTTGACGTTTATAAGGATGCGGGGCGAATTCATGAAGAGAGGGTCGCTGAGGTAGGGTTGTGCGGGTTGCGAAGGGCTTGTCTTGGGGCGTGAAGCCTTTGTCCGGGAGGTGTTTGGGAGTAAGCGGGAGCTCTTTGGGAAGCATCGCAAGGCAGTGGGGACGCCCTTGAAAGGCCCGGACTGGGAAGGGCTGTGTGCCCTGCGCCGCTTGCGCGCGGACCTCTTTTCGAGCTGATGATCGAGGGATGATGAGGCTGTGCGGGCTTGCTCACTTTGTCGGTTGGTAGTGGGCAAGTCGATTCTGAGCGAGAGGGTGGAAGGTTTCGTGAGGTTGACAAGACTCCCGGAGGAAACTGCTGGAGAACTTGGTGACTCAGGAAGAGCACAATCTACTGATGGATCCCTTCGATAATGCAAAAACTCGACAGGCTGAGAAAGTCTACTAGAACGGTGTTGGGATTAAAAGCGTTAGGGGTGCGTTGAGGGGATGCTGGGGGTGCTTTGGTGGCAGTGTGCGAGGTCGCATTTTCGGGGAGTGGTTTTTGGAAGGAAAGGCAAAAAAAATGACTCTGGGAGGCGTTTAGGGGTCTTTAAGGCTTGACTTTCGGGGTGCCCGAAAAATTGGCCATATGCAATATCCTATTGATTCAGAGGAGGTTAGAGACCTGTTTTACGCTCCGATCCAAGCGATTTTGGAGGACTGTATCTGGACGCGCAAGTGCCCCCGACTCGGCGATGGGGAGTTTGTCCGCATGGGCGTTGCCCGTTGCTTGGGCGAAGCTCCCAGCGGGCGGGGGTTCCTGCAACAGTGGGCGATGGAGGAGGGCAAAGCTGTGGCGGTGCCGCATTTCTTCGAGACGCTCAAGAGCGAGCGGCGGTTGAAGGTGGTGAAGGATCTGAACGAACGCGTTGCCCGGGCCATGGTGGGCTCTGGGGACAAGGGGCTGGAGTCGATCGAGGCCCTGTCGAAGTTCGATGTCTATGCCGGGGACGGGCACTACCACAAAGCCAGCGTGCATGAGAAGCCGGTGGGCGCACAGCGACGGGCGGTGGCTCATTTTTACACGCTCAATCTGCGCACCCATGCCATGACCCACCTCACAGGCCAGCAACTGGGAGGCGCCCGCAAGAAGGAGCATGATATGCACGCACTCAAACGCCTGAGCGCGATGCAGTTGCGCCAAGGCGCGCCCAAGGGCCGCAAGGTGCTTTACGTGTGGGACAGATGCGGGGATCGACTTCAGGCAGTGGTATGACTGGAAGCACGGCTCAGGCCTCTACATGCTCAGCCGACTCAAGGACAACATAAAGTATGAGGTGTATGGCGCGCTTTCTTTCGAGCGGGACGATCCCCTCAACGCAGGCGTCGAGGCCGACTCCCTCATCGCCACGGCCACCTCCGGCTACCAACTGCGCCTGATCCGCTACCGTTGTCCCGCCAGCGGCACCCTCTTCGAGTTCCTGACCAACGAGATGACCCTCTGCCCCGGAGGGCTCGCCTATCTCTACAAGCGCCGCTGGGATATCGAAAAGACCTACGACAGCTTCAAGAACAAACTCGGCGAAACCAAGGCCTGGGCCCGCTCCCGCACCGCCCAAGCTCTCCAGGCCAATCTCCTGTGCCTGACGCACAACCTGATGATCTGCCTGCTACGAAGAATCGAAAGCGACCCCAGCCTCGTCGACCCCGCACCCAGAGCCAAGGCACAGCAACGACTCCGTCGCATCCTTGATCAGCTCGCTCCAGCCAAGCGCACCCTCTCTCCCCTCTATCAGAACATCAACAGACGCTCCCAGATATGCTTGAAGTTCCTGCGATGGCTCCGACACCACATGCGCTCCCGCAGCCTCATACCACACGCCCTCCACTGCCTCAGAGCCACTTACGCCCTCTATTGAACAACCATTCTTGGACACCGTTCGTCTACTAGAAAAGACTCTGAGTCAAAAATAAGTGAGGTACCCTTGAAAGGCCCGGGCTGGGAAGGGCTGTGTGCCCTGCGGCGCCTGCGTGGGGAGCTCTTTTCGAGTTGATGGGGGTGGGGGTGGATGAGGAGGCTGTGCGGGCTTGCTCGCTTTGGTGGTTATTAGTGGGTGAGTTGATTCTGAAGGGGTCGGTAGGGGTGACGATTTGAGGTGTCCCAGGGCACTGGAGGGCACCTGGGCGACCCATGAAGCCGTTATGGGATGGATCCGCTTTCGGAGGTACAGAGAAAGTGAGAATGGCCTCGTTCTCCGTCGCTTCCACATTATCTTGCATGAGCGTCGCATGAGCCACACTTTGTAAAACCAGCAAGCCCGCACTTCCGGGTGGCTCCGGCTTTTAAGAGGCGGTTGCTTTTCCATTGACAGCAGGGGTTCGTTCCATTGCTTCTGTTCGTTTTCGATTTTTCAGAAGTCATGGCCAATCTCAAATCATCCCAGAAGGACATTCGTCGCACCGCGCGTCGCACGGCACGCAACCAAGCTTCACGCAACCGGCTGAAGACCCTTCGCAAGAAGGTCGTGGCTGATGCGACACCGGAGGCGAAGGCGGCTTATGCCTCGGCATTGGATCGGGCCGTCAAGGCGGGCGTCATTCATTCGAACAAGGCGAACCGCGACAAATCGAAGATCGCTCGCGGCACCCTGTCGTCGAAGGCCCGCTGAGGTGTTTGACATTAATTTATTAAGGGCTCTCTTCGCTCCGCCGACGAGGGCCTTTTTTGTCCATGTTGCCCGAGCCCAGTGAGTTGATCGGCTTTCCGATTCCTTTGCTCGGGAATCGACCTGTGCGGCTGCCTGTCGTATGGCGTTCGCAGGAAGAAGGGTTGCTGGCTGTTCAGAAGCCGGCGAATGTGGCTTCGTTACCCGACAATTGGTACGATCGCCTGCCGGTTCTGGCGCACGCCCTCAATCACCAGATTGAGCGGGAGAAGCCAGAGCTTCAGCGACTGGGTTTGGTCGAGCCGTTGCTTGCTGTGAACATCATTGATCCAGAGCTCTGGGGGCCGGTGATCTTTGCTGAAGACCGTGAGCGGATGGAGCGTTTGAGGAACGCCCTTGGCTCCGGCATGTGGACCTTCACTTTTCGATTCGTCGCGGGGGGTGGTGGAAACTCAGAGCATCTCCAGTGCTCGCTGCCGATCGCGCGCCACCGAACCGAGGCACGCATGCTGGTTTCCCAGACATCGGGAAAGCAATCGCTCACTGTCTTTCGGCGGCTGGCTCCAGCAGGAAAACTGGCAGAGTGGGAAGCAACGATTGCTTATCCGCGTCTGCATCAGCTGTTTGTGCATGCGCGGGAGTCTGGTTTGTCGATCTGCGGCGACTTGCGGTATGGCTCGATGGCAGTGCCGACCTTGGCGGACTTGAAGCGGACTTACCGGCCAAGCCGTCGGTTTGAGGAAGCTCCGCCTCTATTTCCGGGTCCGATGGCCTATGTGTCCTCCATCCAGTTTGGAGAATCGCCGGACAGGATGTGGGCTGTTTCGTGTCCTCCACCGCCGAAATGGATGTCCGCCTTGCGTCAACTTCGCCTTTATGAGCATTGAGTCAGCTTGACTTGGGGCCACGGCGGGACGATTTTCTACATTAAACCTTTACAGTGTCGATGGGCACGGGTTTTATCACGGGTTTTCAATTTTTGATCCATGGGTAATCTTCGCAAAAAACGCCGCCGCAAAATCGCGCAACACAAACGCAAGAAGCGCTCACGCGCCAACCGTCACAAGAAGCGGACTTGGGGTTGAGGCTTCGTGCCATCCGCTCCTGCTGCGGGATTAGATTTTAGTTCTGTAACGCCGCCCTATTCATGATGGGGCGGCGTTCTTGCGTTTAGATTTCGTCGTAGCGGATGGCTTGCACCTCAACGGTTCTGGAATCGAAGTAAGCGACAACATCCGCCCGCATAAAGACGCGCCGTTGTTCATTTCGATCCGTCCCATGAAAACCAGGCGGATTGGCTGGATCCTGGATTGAGCGGGTTTCCTCGTCGTCGTAACAGGGGTGTCCCACGACGAGATAGGTGCCAGGATTCGCTCCTTTGAGTGCGGCCAGGAAGGTGTCTGCGAGAGAACCGGGCGACGTTGCATCCTCTGGTTTCGGGAGGCGCGCCAGCTTGGGGCGAAAGATCAAGCCCTTTCGCCGGGCAAAGTCTGTGAGAGCGGTCCCGAGTTCCTCAGGCCATCCAAATCCCATGTGCTCGTCCATGTAGACGATGGGAAATCCCAAACGGGTCAACCGGTCGAGTTGGCGCTCGATCTCTTTCTGAACCTCCTCCGGGCGGGCGCCGCGTTTGTGGAGGTCGGGAGTGGTCCGGGGAAAGGTGCCATCCTCCAGGATGAGGGAGGGAACTTCAGCGGGATCGGAGAGTGGACCCCAGCGCGGCCATTCCCATTCGCTGGTCAGGGTGCCGTGAAGTCCGAAAGCAATGCCTTTCAAATCAGCCAATTGAGTGACGGCGTCTTCGACATGGGCACCATTTGCCATTAGGCCAACGTTTCGACAAATGCCGTTGAGGCAGGTGGCTCGAATGGCGCGGTTGGCGCTGCGTGAACTGCCCGCGTCATCTGCGCGGGTGACAATGCGGAGGGATGTATTCATGGATGTGGTGTAGATAATTCTGCTTTAGATGAAGCGGGCGAATCACTTCGGGCAGGTCGGGAGGAGCGGATGGAGGTTCACATCGACCCCGGCGCTCGCAGTGACGTGATCCGGAGGTCTTTTCGGGCAGGGGAAGCCATTCATTTCAAAAAGCCGCGTATCGAATCGCTGCAGGGCAGGGTCCGAGAGAAGATAGGGGGCATGCGAAATCCGCGCCGTGAGGAGACGCTTCCGCTTGCTGTTGTAGGCGAAAAGACGATAGCGCTCGACGAGAAAATGGGAAAGGGTTCCTGGCTGGGCGGGTGCCTGTCCTGGAGTCGGTTTCCAGATGTAGGTCAGGCTTTTGCCGTCTCCTCTGTCGCGCCGGGAACAGGTGTAATGAATCGCGCCATTTACGTCGTCGCGGACGTTGATGCGAGCATGGTGATAGGGCATGTGGAAGCAGCGGCGCGCCACCTGGACAGCGAGCCAGGCATCGGCATCGAGGCTGAAGAACCAGACTCCGGGGCGGCGTTGCCGATCTGTCACGTAAGTTCGGAAATTGAGCTCAGGGAAGGCGGCCAGTGTGGTGGGCAGGGCCAGGCCAAAGGGCTTCGCTCGTTCAATGCGGAAAGGAACAATACCGACCCAAGCGTCTCCTTTGAACGTATCAAGGGTGAGGCCCGCGGGGAGTCTGGCTCGTAGAATTTCCGGGGGGATGCGCCAATGCAGGAAGAGCAAATCGCTCCATCGTTGAGTCATGACAACGGTATCTTCGCGCGATTCCTCGGCACCAAGTTCCTCCGCTATCGTTACCGCCTTCATTCTCGCGTGGTTATACCCGAAGCCGGGGCAGTGGCGAGCCAAGTCTTGTTTAGCTGACTGTCACGGGAAGGTTGCAGTCCCGCCTCACGGACTTTCACGATGGGAGGAATGTCAAAAGGATCCCCTATCCGGGTGTACTGGAAGTTCTACTGGCCGCTTACCATTATGGGTCTGGCCATGCTTCTTTCGAATCAGTTTCAGAATGGCGTTCTGGCGCGCTATCCAGAGGCGGTGAGAGAGCTGACTACGTTTGCGCTTGCCGGCAGCTTTTTTGGATTCTTGCACGCGGCCCTCGTTTTTCTTCCGCAAATGACGAATGTCTATGGTCGATCGCCGGCGGGGGCATCCGCTTGCTTTCACTTCGCCTGTCGAGCGGGCCTTGGCTTGAGCCTGCCCTTGCTTGTCCTGGGATGGACGCCATCTGGAATCGATCTGTCGACGATGATTTTTGGAGTGGACGTTGCTGTGGCTGCCACGATGCAGATCTATTTCAGACTGCTGGCACCGGTCATTTTCATGGACGCGATGCGGCATGCCTTCACAGGGCTCTTGATCCAGACGCGGCGGACGGGGTGGGTGACCGTCCTGAATATCGCCTACCTGAGTGTTGTGCTCCTGGTGCTGATGCTTGGATTTCATTTCGGTTTGTCGGGCGTGTGGACCGTGGGACTGGCGCAGTTGGCGGGAGCGCTCTTTGCCTTGCTCGGGTCTTGGTTTGCGTGGAGCCGGTTCGCTTCGCTGCTGGAGGGAAAAGTCGAGCCACCCTCCCAAGGGGAGCTCTTCAACTACTTCTGGCCGGTTGCGCTGACGAGTATCTGCTTCGCACTGAGCCGTCCGATCATCTTTCTTTTCGCCAGCCGAACGGCCGAAGCCTTTGTTCTGATCGCGGCGCTCCGTGTGTCATTTGATTTTGCAATGTTATTCTTTAATCCGGTGAATCAGTTTCGTCACCTGCTCGTGACTTTTGGGATGGATGACCGGAAAGACATTCTCGGTTTTCTGGTACTGGTGGTGACGGGCTTGAGTGGTGCTCTCGTTGTCATCGCCCTGAGTCCGATGGGTTCTCTGATATTTCGGACGGTCTTTGGGTTGGAGGGGAAGGCGCTTGAGTTTGCGACGGCTGCCTTGCTGCCTCTGGCCCTTGTGCCACTGGCCATGGGGTTGAGAAACTGGCTGCACGGCTATGCCCTGGTCGGGCGTGCAACGCGCCGCATGAGCACTTCGGCCCTGGCGCGGATCGGGGTCATCAGCTTGGCCGCGTGGGGTTTGGTCGCGATCGGCTGGTTTGGGCCGCGTGCGGCCGCCTCGCTCCTCGCCTTTGGGTTCCTTGCCGAAGCCGGTTCAATGTGGGTTCTTGCGCGGTGGTTTCCGATCCGGAAAGTCGCCTGAGCATTCGACGCGGACGCTGGTGGGCTGCCAGGGCTGAGGGCGTGCCGCTGTGCTTGCGCCAGAGGGTTGAGATGCTATGCCAGAAGGATGGAGCAAATAGCGTGGGAATCGCAGGGTGCGTACAGTGACATCCTCTATGAGAAGGCCGGGGGGATCGCGAGAATCAGGATCAACCGGCCGCATCGTCGCAACGCCTTCACCCCGGATACAGTGAAGGAGTTGTTGGCCGCGTTCTCGGATGCGCGTGATGACACCTCGATCGGGGTCGTCCTGCTGGCGGGACAGAACCCACAAACAGATGGGAAGTACGCCTTTTGCTCCGGTGGGGATCAGAAGATTCGCGGAGAGCAGGCGGGTGGCTACGTTGGCGAAGACGGCGTGCCCCGGCTGAACGTCCTCGATCTGCAGCGGCTCATCCGCACAATGCCAAAGGTCGTTATTGCTCTTGTCGCGGGCTACGCGATTGGAGGCGGCCATGTGTTGCACGTGGTCTGTGATCTCACAATTGCGGCGGAGAATGCTGTCTTTGGTCAGACGGGGCCGAGGGTGGGCAGTTTCGATGGTGGATTTGGTGCGAGTTATCTGGCCCGGAGCGTCGGCCAGAAGAAGGCGCGGGAGATCTGGTTCCTTTGCCGCCAGTACAATGCTGCGGAGGCGCTGGACATGGGACTGGTGAATGCTGTTGTTCCGGTGGAGGACCTCGAGGCAGAAGGCGTCCGCTGGGCACGTGAGGTTCTTGAAAAAAGTCCGCTGGCCATACGTTGCCTAAAGAGTGCATTCAATGCGGAGCTCGATGGCCAGGCGGGTATCCAGGAGCTGGCTGGCAACGCGACCTTGCTTTATTACCTGACAGAGCAGGGCGAAGAAGGGCACAGCGCCTACGTCGAGAAGAGGCGTCCGGATTTCGGGCAGTATCCGTGGTTGCCGTAGACCGCTGACATTTGCTTGTCGGGTCTGGGCGATTTTGCGCAGGGCATCGGGAGACGGTGCCGATGGATCGCTTCTTGTGAAGCCGTCCGGTCAGACTTGAGATGTTGTTTTCAACCTCGTTCCCGGCCTGCGCATTGGGCGAACCTCCGCGCTGAATAAGGGCTGGAGGGGAATGAGGATTCCAGCGGCGGGAGAAATTTTCATCCAAGCGGCTGCGCTTGGAGAGATGGAGAGGCGGGTTGGCATAGCCGATGCTAAAAGGGAGGACGGCCCTCGGGGCCGTATCCATTAAAAGCCTAACCCACATACCTATATGATCGGAAAATTAACCAAACTACGCCTGCTCCGGATGCTCCTTGCGGGTGTCACAGGGCTGGGGCTCTTGAGTTCGGCGGCCGTTGCTCAGATTGATCTCGAAGCCCTGGCGGAGATCGACCCGGATTACGCCGAAATGATGACACCGCATGTCGAAAGCGGCACCGCCTACGCCTTCGATTTCTTCGTCACCTCCATGCTGTGGACCGTGATCGCAGCCAGCATGGTTTTCATCATGCACCTCGGGTTCGCCAGCCTCGAGTCGGGCCTCACGCAGCAGAAGAACACCGTCAACGTTCTCTTCAAGAACGTATTCGTCGTCACGGCCGGTTTGCTCACCTATGCCTTGATCGGCTTTAAAACTCACTATCCAGGTGGACCCGAGGATTGGAACGGCTGGCTGCGCTTCGGTGGGTGGATTGGTGACCTGAATGCAGATCCGGCGAATTCCACTTTCGCTTACGGGGGGCTGGGGCTCGCTATGACAGCCTACGGAGACTTCATCTTTCAGGCCATGTTTGCCGCAACCGGGGCAACCATCGTTTCGGGTGCGGTTGCCGAGCGGGTCAGGCTGACCAGCTTTATGATTTTCACCCTGGTCTTTGTCGCGGTGGTCTATCCCGTTATCGGGTCCTGGCACTGGGGCGAAGGCTGGCTCAGCCGGATGGAGACACCCTTCTATGATTTTGCCGGATCGAGTGTGGTGCATGCCTTCGGCGGTTTCGGCGCGCTCGCTTGCGTGATGCTGCTCGGTCCCCGGAAGGGCAAGTACCTCGCGGGTGGAAGGATTCGCCCGATTCCCGCTCACAACTTCCCGCTCGCGACCATTGGGGTATTTCTTCTCTGGTTTGGTTGGTTCGGGTTCAATGGCGGTTCCGTTCTCTCGGTGGAACCTGCTGCGCTCGGGCTCGTCTTCACCACGACCGCCCTGGCCGCAAGTGCCGGAGCTTTGGTTTCGATTCTCATTTCCTGGACCGTGATCAAGAAGCCGGACCTATCGATGGCTCTGAATGGAATTCTGGCTGGCTTGGTGGGCATCACCGCCGGGGCTGATGCCATGGGTCCAATGGGGGCCATTGGTGTGGGGGCTGTCGCCGGCCTGATTGTGGTCTTCTCGATTCTCTTCTTCGATAAGATGAAGATCGACGATCCAGTGGGTGCCATATCGGTACATGGTGTTTGCGGGATCTGGGGAACGATCGCGGTGGGCTTCACCGCGAGTGCGAGCCTGCTCACTCAGATCATCGGCACCGTCGTCGTTAGTCTGACCGCATTTCTTGCCGCTTTGGTTATTTTCGGCACCCTTAAATACACCCTCGGAATCCGCGTGAGTGAAGACGAGGAGGCAGAAGGTCTTGACCTTAGCGAGCATGGGCAGGAAGCCTATGCGGACTTCCAGATGAAGACCCGCTGAATCAGGACTTGAACATCAAACGCAACGCCCGTAAGAAAGCAAACAACCTATGAAACTGGTTAAAGCAATCATTAAGCCCTTTAAACTGGAAGAGGTTAAGGAAGCCCTTTCGGAAATTGGTGTCGAAGGTATGACCGTCACAGAGGTCAAAGGCTTCGGCCGTCAGAAAGGACATACCGAGATCTACCGCGGTTCCGAATACACGGTGGACTTCCTCCCCAAGGTGATGCTCGACATCGCTGTCACGGATGATCTCGTCGCCAAGACGGTCGACGCGATCAAAACCTCCGCCAAGACTGGCAAGATCGGAGACGGCAAGATCTTCGTTCTACCGATCGAGGAGGCCGTGCGTATCCGGACCGACGAGACTGGCGACGGCGCCATCTAGGACCCTTCCGAATTCAGCCTTCAGCGCCCCGCCTCCCTGATGAGACGGGGCGCTCGTTTTTGTACGCATACCGAGGGGAAGCCGGGCTATTGCCTCGCTGTGTCAGGTGGATCCCTGTAGCCGCGTTTGCCAAACAATGGACGGACCCAGGCAGCGATCCAGGGAACACACGCGCGCTCAATCCAATCTTTGGCAAGGTCTGCTGCGTCTAAAATTTGCCGGAGAGCAATCCTCAATAACGGTCGATTAATGAGCTTAAATCGGGGGTTGGGTTTAGGTCATAAAGAATGCGTAAAATTTACATTTCCGAATAGGGGGTGGGGTTGGATGAACCCCAGTGTTTATCGGAATCGCACGGTTTTTTGTTGATACGGTTTTTACGAACGGAAAGCGGTTGAGCCCATGGGCTCGGGAGGCCGGTGTTTTAGCCTTGTAAAGAGGTTCCGGGACCCGTTTTTTTACATTTACATTTTTCAGGTGCGGGCCCTAGTTTCGAGCCGCGGCATCCCTCATTTTCACACGCTGTTCAGCCCAATCATGTTACTGCGAAAGGCAAAAGGTCTCTTCATCGAAGTCGGGGAATTTTGTGTCCTCGTGGCTAAGACGAGTGGCCTGAACGCTCCGCTCACGGTAGAATCTCTTGAGATCCTTCCGGCGGAGAATCGGGGCAAGGAGCTGGCGGCGGTGGTGGAAGGGATGACGGGAAAGCGCGGGGCGCAATTTGTTCCGGCGAAGGTTGGGGTCTATCCGGGCTCGAGATTTCTTCGACGTCACTCGATTGAGTCGGCGGCGAAGGCAAAGGAAGCGGGCTATCTGCAAGGGGTGATGGCTCAGCAACTGAAGCTGGACCCGGCCCATAACATTGCGGCGGTGTTGAATGCCACGGATGGCAGCGAGTTTTCATTGAGCCGTCCGATTGCGCAGCAGAAGGAGTTGATCTTTGCAGGTGCCAAGAAAAGCGAGCTTGCGGAGCAGCAACTGGCTCTGACGGAAGCATCCGTCTATCCCGAGACTCTCGAACTGGGGACGCTGTCGACGCTGGCGGGTCTGTTTGACTACATCGCGTGGAAGGGCATCGATGAGCCGGTTCTGGTGCTCGAGATGGGGATGACGGGAGCGAATGTCTATATTATCTCGCGCAACCTCCTGGAGCTGTCCCGCTCAATGAGCAACGGCTTGGAGTCGGCCATCCCCCAGATCCAGGAACAGTTAGGGTTAAAGGACGCGGAGTCGGCGCGAAAGCTCTTCTTTTCGAACACGTTTGATTTTACGGAGATGGGAGGATCGCTTCTTCGGCGTTTGCTCAAGGAGTTGCAGGCTGCGATTGGCTTCTTTGAGGTGCAGACTGGAATGACGATCGGGCATCTGCACATGAATCTGCTTCCAGAGAAGCTTTCGTGGATCCCGCCGGTCATGGCAAAGAACCTCGGAGTGAAGAACCTGGAGTTCGATTATGCGGGTTGGCTCCCAAGTATCAATATTACTGTGGACGAAACCCTGTTGGCCTCTCTTGAGCGCGACTCCACCTGGTTTGGGCTCTTCTCTTTGATGGGGCAGTTCAACGCGAAAAACAATGGCTCAAAGCAAAAATAAGAAGGGCCTGTACCCGAATTGGCGGCCGAACTTCCGGGACCCGGGGTTGCTTCCGGACGTCAAGGTTGTGCGGACACACTTCCTGCTCAATTTCCTTGCTGTGGTGGCTTGCTTCGGCTTTGCGGGGGCGATCATCTATACCGAATTCACGGTGCGGAGTGCCGCCGAGAGTGTCGAGTTTGTCGAAGAGAACATTGCACGCAATCAAGGCAGGAACACTGAGCTCGTGCGGATGTCGGGCGAGTTTTCCAAAGAAAGCCAATCGGTGGAACAGTTGACTCGGTTTTTCGATCTGCCGTTCACCTATAGCGAAGTTCTGAGAGCGGTTGCGGAAACACGCCCCCGCCCGGTGGTTTTCAACAGTTTTTCCTTTTCCTCCCTGTCTGAGAAGCGCGGGCGGGTGGATGTCTTGCGCTATCGAATTCAGATCCAGGGAACGGTGACGGACGTGGAAGGTGCCCTTGCCCCGGAGACGGCGAATCAATTCCGCGACGAGCTCTCTCAACTCCCCGGCCTGGCGGGCAAGGTCGAAAGCAGTCGTCTGTCATCCTTTAATCGCACGGAGAACCCGGCGGTCTTCAACTTCACAATCCAGATGATGCTGGATCCGGAAAAAAAGTAGCACGATGAGCAAGGACGGCATTCTCTCCAAGATTACACAGTACCGGTTTGCCGTTGCGGCAGGCAGTGTTGCGCTGGTTCTCCTGGTCGTGCTCCTGATGCGGGCACCAAAGACGGGGGCGCTTGAAGACGTTTTGCAGACCCGCTCGGATGTCGCCCGGAGGATGGAAACCAATATCCGCCAAGGCGACGATCTGGCGGAGCACCTCCGCCAACTGCGGGAACAGAATATTCTCATTGACAAACGGCTGATGGAGCGGAGCGAAGTCGCTTCCAATTATAATTATTTCTACCAACTGGAAGAGACCGTTGGGGTGCGGGTCGAGGCGATCCAGCAGCGCGGGCAGGCCGCTGGCGTCTCGGCCGGGCGTCCCTCGATCGACCTTTATGATCTCATTGGGTACTCCATGACGGTTCGGGGCAGCTTCTCTGACCTTCTCACTTTCGTCCGTGAACTGGAGACCGGCCGCTATTTCATTCGGCTGGAATCCATCAACTTCAATCGGGCGCAGGGAGGTTCTGGAGCCGAACTCTCCGCTCAGATCGAACTCAATGTGTTGGGCCGCAAATCATGAACAGGCTTATCATTATCGCCTTTGGCATCCTTCTTTCCGCTGACCTTCTTGCTCAGGGAGTTGTTCGACCCAAGCAGCAACGGGAGTCGGTCCTGGCGCGGGCTGAATCGATTCTGGAGGCAGACGCAATCGATTCCAAGGAGACCGTTGACGAGCTGGAGAACCCCTTCGTGGCGTGGATCGATCCCGCTTCGATAAGAAGGCCTGAAGCCGCCGCACCGGCTCCAAAGGCAGAGCGTCTTTCCGATGCTGCCGCCCTTGAGCACATCGGGGCCGGGTTTCGCCCGAGCGGGAGTATGATCGGTGCCAGAACGGCATTCCTGAATCTGCCCGGCGGAAGAAGTCTCGAGCTGGGCCAGACATTCTCCTCCACGGTCAGAGGCGAGACCTATGAGGTAACGGTTGAGAACATAACGATGCGCGGCTATACGCTGCGCTTGGGCAGTGCCACCATGACCCGTGAATTTTTGCAGGACAGGATGGGGTCCGGAACAATTACGCGACCCGTCGTGCCGGAGACCAACGAAACCCAGCCCTGATCCTTTCTTTCTAATCGTAAACTTTTCTATCAATCCATATCATCCATTAGGCAAACATCATGAAATACCGGACATTCCTCACTATATTGGGATTTGGCATGGCCACCCTGCTATCCGGCCAGACGGATACCTCCGCTCAGCAGGCGGATGAAGCGTCAACCCCGAACCGCGACTTCGGATTGTCACGTGCACAACAAACCATCGACGCGGCAGATCGGGAGGCTGTAGAGCGGCAGGAAGCGATAGATGGAATGCTTGATGCCGATGGACGGATGGAGGTTCCGAGCGGCGATGAAGTATTCCGGGACTTGCCTAGCGCAAGCGGGGGTTCAGCCGAAGCAGTGGACGAAGCCGACCGCATCTCGGTGGACTTTCCGGAGGAAGACGTTCGGAGCATCATCCGGAGTGTAGCCGACCTCTATGGTTTGAATGTAGTCATTCCGGAGACATTGGTCGGGCGTGTCTCGATCAAACTGCGCGATGTAACGTGGCAGCAGGTTTTCAGTGTGGTCCTCGAGCCCATGAACTTCACCTATGTGATCGAAGGAAATATCATCAAGATTCGCAGCCGCGATGAAATTCTCGCTGAGCCTGTCGACACGCGAGTCTTTATTATCAATTTTGCCCAGGCAGGGGAGTTGCGGAATTCAATCGCGCCTTTGGTTGAGGGAGCAGTTGGAGGCCGGGTCCAGGTTGATACCCGGAGCAATGCGCTTGTCATCACGGAGCGCCCCTCACGGCTGAACAGCATTCAACAGATTATCGAAATACTGGATCGCCCGACCGAACAGGTCATGATCGAATCAAAGTTCGTCGAGATTACTGCACGAGACGTCAAGAATCTCGGTGTCGACTGGCAGTCTTTGTCGGGGTATTCGGTCAGCGCCGGACCGTTTCGCCGAGATGTCACAGATGAAAGGACTCGGGAGGTTGCAGGCCCCTCACCTACGAATACAACGCCGGATTTCTCCCGTATCCTTACCCACAATGACACAGCTTTGTTCAGTGCTGATGCGTTTCAGGTGGTCCTGTCGGCTTTGGAGCGGAATACGGATTCACGCCTCATCTCAAACCCTACGATCGTGACGGTAAACAACACCCCGGCGGAGATCAATATTGGTGAAGAGTACCCGATTCCGCGTTACACATATAACCAGGAGCGTGGCACCTTTGAGGTGAGTGGCTTTGAATATAAGCCGATTGGTATCATGCTGAACGTGACGCCCCAGATCAATAGTGCGGGTTTCATCAATATGGCGATCCGGCCGGAGATCAGCAGCCAAACCGGCGAAGTCAGCTTTGGTGGTGAGGGGAATGCGCTGATCCCGATTATCACGACCCGCAAGACGGAGAGCACCGTGACGATCAAGAGTGGGTACACCTTGGCAATTGGCGGATTGATTGAGCAGGTTTCTAATACAGGTGAATCAAGTGTGCCCCTTCTTGGAAATCTTCCGGTGCTCGGTAAACTGTTCCGGAGCGAGAACAAAAGCGAAGATACGCGAAACCTCGTTATCTTCATCACCGCTCGCATCCTGAGCGGCAGTGGTGCCACCTACGAGGATGTCTTCTCGCACCGTCGTCTCTTCGATATGGGTATTCGGGCCCGCGATATTCCTGGGCAGGAGACAACGCCAGAGGAAGAGGAGCTTTATGAGTCGCTTCGTCGTCAGTCAGACGAGCACGAACAGATGCTTGTTGAGGAGCGCCTCCGTCAGCAACTGAATATGATCGAGCGTGCGAAAGACGCTGAGGGTGCTCGAATTGATAGTGAGCCTCCTTACGAGGATCGGGTTGTTCGTCGTCGTTACCAATAAGTTTTCTGAGGAAGGTAGGTAGTTGGGCAGGCCATCCGGCCTGTCCCCCTTTAAAAGGCCGCAGCGCGAACGCTGCGGCTTTTTTTTTGTGTGCGCCCGGCAGGGCGCACCTGCTTGAGAGTGATCATGGACGTA
>CAYOIB010000066.1:0-15112 GCA_964403935.1 uncultured Puniceicoccaceae bacterium
TCGGCCTGCACTCTTATAAGCAGAATGCATTCTTGCCAGCAGATTTCCTGATCCATAGTCAGTCGAACCATGAGAACCACCCGATCTGGCGTCTTCCAGAACCAAACATCACGCCGAACCTTTCTCACAACTGTTGCCAAAGCAGGGATTGCCTCAGTCGCAAGCCAACCACTTTTTAACGTCTTTGTTTCAAGCGCCCGCGCGGCCCGAACCAATGCTTCGGTCCCGCCCGCCGCCTCCGGGATGAACATGATCCTTTTCCTCACCGACCAGGAACGCGCGATCCAATGGTTCCCCGAAGGCTGGGCGGCCGCGCATCTTCCAACGATGAACCGCTTGAAAGCTAACGGTGTCAGCTTCTCCCGTGCTCACACGAGTTGCTGCCAATGCACACCTGCCCGCAATGCTCTTTTCACCGGTCTTTTTCCCGCTCAGCACGGCACCGTCCAAACACTAACGGAAGATTTCCCCCAATCGCTGACTGAAACCCAACTCAATCCCGATCTTCCAAACCTCGCCACCGTTCTGAAGTCTGCTGGCTACGATGTCGTTTATAAAGGCAAATGGCACATGAGCAATGGCGTCCGCGGGGCTGACGGCCAATATAACTATGATGACGTTTCTCGCTACGGATTCGATGGATGGACCGGCCCCGACGGCGGCATCAACCCTCGATCTCCCGGCGCACTCCACGACGAACGTTACGTAAACGAAGCCATCGCCTTTCTCGAAGACCGCATTGCGAATCCCCGGCCCAACCCGTTCTGCCTCGTCCTCTCCCTCGTGAACCCTCACGATGTTTGGTCCTATCCATCTCTGCACGAAACTTTTGGATACGGCGACGGCCCCTGGTTAAACGAATTCGATCCTCCAATTGAATTTCCGCCGTCGATGCTGGAAAACCTGCAAACCAACCTCAAACCGCGCGTCCACCACGACACCTTGGCCGAAATCGCAAAAATGATGCTGCCGCTTCTCTTGCCGCAAATGCGCAAAAACTACATCAATTTCTACGCGCATCTGATCAAGCACGTCGACAGCCAGATCGGCCGGGTCCTCAACGTATTCGAAAGAGGTGGCAAGACCGGGCAGGCGATGTTTCGCAACACCCTTGTCGTCCGAACATCTGACCACGGCGAAATGGCGATGGCTCACGGCGGCCTTCGTCAAAAAACCTTTAACTGCTATCAGGAAACCCTTCGCGTGCCGCTCGTTTGGTCGAACCCTGAACTCTTTCCCGAAGGCCGCGAATGCCCGCACCTCGTTTCTCATGTCGATTTCATGCCAACGCTCTGCACCCTGCTTGGAATTCCCGACCCGGACCAATACGAGTTCGCCGGCATCGATTACAGCAGCCTCATTCTCAATCCCGATGCGGGCCCCGTTCAGGATTACGTCCTCTTCACCTATGACGACATCAATGCCGGCCAATCGGTTGAAGAAGGTGTGACCAATGGTCTCATCCCGCCGCCCAACCGGATTCAGATGATCCTCGATACCGAATACAAGTTCGCCCGCTACTACGACGGCGAAGGCGTCGCTGCCGATGAGGAGGAATTCTACGACCTCCGTCCAGCCTCTCAAGGTGGCACCGACACCGACCCCGCCACCGGCGAACCGGTTGAACTGCGCAACATCTCCGAATGGGCCGAGAATCAACGAGCTGTCCCGCTCGCAACAACCGCACAAAAGACCAGACGGACCCAAATGAAACAACACCTCGCAACAGCGGCCGCCCAGCGGCTCCAGGTCCGTCCACCGCGCGCACCGGTCAAAGCCGAAGATGTCACGATCCAAACCACTGCCGTGACCAACGAGGACACCAATGAGACAACCGACTGGATCGAATTGAGATTCTATTCCCGGGCTGGCTCAAATTACCACCTCGAGTCTTCCTCCGGTCTCACCGACTGGACCTGCATCGGGCCTCCCGTCCCCGGAAACAACGGCCCCATTCTTTTAAGCCAACCCCTGCCGGACGACCACGCCTTCTACCGCGTCGTTGCGACGGCGGGTTAAGGCACCTTGTGCACGCATCGCCCAAGCCTTCGAATACCTTTCAAAAACATCCCGCCATTCGCCAGAGATCTGAGGGCGCATTCCCCCCGAATGCCCGCTCCCTGAGCGGCATTGACCTCCGGCCGATATGAGACCTCCTGAACCCGACAAATTATTGAACTCTATGAAAGACTCTTCCCATCTTCCCCAAGCGTCCTCACGTCGCACGTTTCTAAAAACAGTTGCTAAAACGGGCGCACTTGCCGCTGTTGGCCAACCACTTTTCAATGTGTTCGTTCCGAGTGCCAAAGCCGCCAGCAACCCGCGCTCCGTGCCCCCAGCGACCTCCGGCATGAACCTCATCCTGTTCATTACCGATCAGGAGCGCGAACCTCAGTGGTTTCCTCCGGGATGGGCTGAGCAAAATTTGCCCGCGCTGACCTCCCTTCGCCAAAACGGCGTCTCTTTCGGCCGGGCCTACACGAACTCCTGCATGTGTACCCCTGCACGCAACTGTCTTTTCACGGGGCTGTTTCCCGCCCAGCACCGCTGTGTCGACACCCTCACCGAAGGTTTCCCGCAGTCCGAGGCGGAACACCAACTGGATCCGTCCTTACCAAATCTCGCGACCGTTCTAAAAGACGCGGGCTACGAGGTCGTTTATAAAGGAAAATGGCACCTGAGCAAAGGCGTGGACGGAGGCGACGGGGTCCATCAACACGACGACATTTCCCGTTACGGATTCGACAACTGGAATCCGCCCGACGCTGGCCAGGACGTCAAAATCGAAAACTACGGCGGGGGTAAAGGCGATCATGACAGACGAATCACCGACGACGCGATCGCCTACCTCAGGCACAAACGCGACAATCCCGGCGGTAAACCGTTCTGCCTCGTGGTCTCCCTTGTGAATCCGCACGATGTTCTCGGCTACCCGGGAAATCTCGGCGAAGATGGCTACCTTCCCGAAGATCTGGAAGGCGATCTCCAGCTGCCGCCGACTGTCGATGAAAACCTCCTGATTAACCACAAGCCTCATTGTCAGGGGACCCTGCTCGCCGGGCTTAATCTGCTCCTCGGACCCCTCCCGACCAACAAGCAGAAATTGGAATATCTGAATTTCTACGGAAATCTCCTCAAACTCGCCGACAGCCACATGCAGCGGATTCTCGATGTCTTTTCGGAGAACACCGCCGGCGAGGCACTCCGCGCACAAAGCCTCTTCGTCCGGGTTTCTGATCACGGAGAAATGGGGATGACCCACGGCGGATTACGCCAAAAAACCTTCAATGCCTACGAAGAGACAATCCGGATTCCCCTCATCTGGTCGAATCCCGAACTCTTCCCCGCAGGCCACATCTCACACAACCTCGTTTCCCACGTCGATTTTCTACCCACCGTCTGCACGCTTCTTGGCGTTCCGGATCCACAACAATACCAGTTCGCGGGGGTCGACTACAGCAGCCTCATTCTCGATCCCGAAGCTCCGCCCGTACAGGACTACATCCTTTTCACCTTCGACGATGTTTACGCCGGCCAGGCGGCAAGCGACGCCGGTGGAGGTGGAACCGTCCCGCCGCCGAACCGGTTGCACATGATCCGTGAAGCCGACTGGAAATACGCCCGTTATTTTGATGGCGATGGCATCGAACCGGACGAACAGGAATTCTACGATGTGCGCACCGCCGCGCAAGGCGGCACCGACATCGATCCTCTCACCGGTGAGCCCGTCGAATTGCGCAACCTCTCCTTGTGGGCCGAAGCCCGGCGCACCGCCCTGCCTCACGGAGAAACGATCGCCACCACTGCCCAGTCGGCCAAGCGCACGCAAATGATGAACCGGCTCGAGCAGGTCGTAGCCGAGCGTCTCCAAAGCCGAGCACTCATCTCGCCTGTAAAAGCGGAAGACGTAACCATCCGCACCCTGCGCAACGTGGACGACGGAACAGGAGAAACCAGGGACTTTATCGAACTAAAGTTCCTGTCCCGCTGGGGCACCCAATACCAGTTCCAACATTCCAATCAACTACAGGACTGGACGCCAATTGGAGATCCGGTGCCAGGAAACAACGGCCCCATCCTGTTCACCCACCCGCTCCCCGACGACCGTGGCTTCTATCGGGTGGTTGCGACGAAGGCTTGAGCGAGGGAAGATATAACCGGCCGTGAAGCCTGAAGCCAAGCCCTCTTGTTGCACCCCCACCGCATCCGCCCGACACGACGAAGGCCAGGTTCGGGCTTTTCCGGCGCCGATGGATCCTTCCCCTTCGACGGAAGGGATGGTCAAGCTTCCCGGGGGGACATTCCTGATGGGGACTGACCACCCGGAGGCGTGGGCTCAGGACGGTGAAGGGCCCGTGCGCGAGGTGACGGTTTCTTCATTTTATCTGGATATTTGCGCCGTGACGAACCGCCAGTTCGAGGCCTTCGTCAACGCCACCGGATACAAAACCGAAGCCGAGGCCTTCGGCTGGTCGTATGTATTCCACCTGCTCATTCCCAAAAAGGTTATGAAAAAGGGGAAACACCGCCCGCTGGAGGGGCTGAATTGGTGGCTCGGCGTCGAAGGAGCCAGCTGGCGTCGTCCCGAGGGCCCGGGAACGAATATCCGAAAACGTCTCGACCACCCCGCAGTGCATATTTCCTGGAATGACGCCACCGCCTATTGTGCCTGGGCCGGAAAACGCCTGCCGACAGAGGCCGAATGGGAGTATGCCGCACGGGGCGGACAGGTGCAGAAAATATATCCCTGGGGCGATGAACTGACGCCCGGCGGCAAGCACCGCTGCAACATCTGGCAAGGCGAGTTTCCCCATCGCAACACGGCCGAAGACGGGTATATCGGCACGGCTCCTGTCCGTTCCTTTGCCGCCAATCCCTTTGGGCTCTATAATATGTCCGGAAACGTCTGGGAATGGTGCGCCGACTGGTTCAGTCCGACCCACCACCTCACGGCCTCGCGAATAAATCCAGCCGGACCCGACAACGGCGAGCTCCGTTTGATGAAAGGCGGCTCCTACCTGTGTCACCATTCCTACTGCAACCGCTATCGCGTCGCCGCCCGCAACGGAAACACCCCTGACAGTTCCACCGGCAACTGCGGATTCCGCTGTGCCCGCGACGTGTGAGGAGAATCCTCGTCTCCTCCGATAGGTCTCGAATACCGCGCAGGGGTGAATTGTTATTGCATGGCCCCTGATGACGCTGAAGCTGAAGTGATGTTTTCCCATGTTGTCATTTTCTGGACCGATCCTTCCAACCCACAAGCGGCAGACAAGCTCGTCGAAGGGGCGCAAAAGCTGCTCGCCGATATCCCCGGCGTGCTGAATTTCCACGTGGGCAAGATGGTCCCCGGCGACCGGCCCGTGGTGGATCAGTCGTATCAAGTCGCTTTGAATATCCAGGTGGCGGATCGCGAGGCCGAGGCGGCTTACCAGAAGCACCCCCAGCACCAGGAATTTGTGGAAAACTACTTCAAGCCCTTGTGCACGAAACTGGTCGTTTACGACTTTGCTTGAACCTGAAAGCCCGGCCTCCTGCCTGACGCTCTCGCGCGGGGGCACCGAAATTTGGCGCAGCAGACCGACTTAAGCGGACGTTGACTCACCCGCAGCCTTGCTCGACGCTGCCAGAGAACCATGAGGTTACTTCGGAAACAACCGGAAGCACAAAACAGGCTATCCATTGAGGTGCCTGCAGCCTCCCGCGTCGGCTTGTGGCTTGGAATCGCTTGCATGTGTTTCGCTTCCATCTCCACCAGTTGGGCAAATTTCCCACCCGCCGCCCCCGGTCCTGGTGCCCTGCAGGTGGCACAGCTCGTCCAGGGAGACCCCCTTCGCCGACAGCATCCGGACGGCTTGCCAAGTCTCCTGAGGGAGATCGACCAGACAACGTCCCTCGCGGTGGATGCCTTTCCCATCTTCATCGATTCCTTTGCCGACCCGGCCCTCAAGCGCTCCCCGATCCTTTACGTCAATTTTGCCGACCGGCCGAATTGGGAGCTCAGTCCGGACGAAGTGGCCGCGCTTCGGGATTATCTCACCCGAGGCGGCTTCATCTTCATTGATGCCGGGATCAATGCCGCCTTCCTCCGAGGCGATGCCCGCTATGGACAACAGCATAGCTTTGCCGACTGGCAGGTGACGCCGGCAGTGGCAAAGGCCTTTGAACAGGTCTTTCCCGATGAGCGATTCGAACCCCTGCCGCGAGATCATGGGTTTTTCCGTGCTTTTCATGCCGGACTTCCCGACTCCGGCCGACTGCCTGAGGCGATTCGGGACTACGTTGTGAACGAGAAGTGGCCGCAGGGAACGTATTCAACCCTCGCCCTCAAGGTCGATGGACGACCCGCTGTCTTCGCCATGCCAATCGTTGCCATGGGCTGGGGGAAAAATGACCTCGGCCAATGGAGCAATCCTATCAGCTTCCGCGTGCGGGAGGGCGTTGAGGGATTGAGCGAACGCCTTCAACTGGCGGCTTACGGGGGACAACGCTTTGAAACAACGCGGGAAGATGGCCAAACCGAAGTGATTTACTGCGAGGAACAAGCCATGCCGGCCTGGGTCCAGGAACCCGAGGGACGCTGGCGCATGTTCCGCTACTACCAAGGCGAAGAAATCTCCGACTACGCACACCGCTTCTATACCCGCCTCGGCGTGAACCTCTTTGTCTGGGCATTCACCGAGTGACCAACGCCACGGCGTCGCTCGACACATTCCACAGGCTCCCCTCACTGAAAAAGCTCCATGACGTTTCCCGCACCCACTTCTATCCTCCTCCTTGAGCAAGAAGTCGCCTTGCTCTGGCCTGACGGGCGGGAAGACTACATCGAAATGGAATTCCTCCGCGCAAACTCTCCCAGCGCGGAGAATGTGGGCGAGGCAGACCTTTTTGGACGCGTCCACGGAGGCGACCCCAGAACGCACTACCCAGGGGTGCGGGTCGATGGCTACAGCCGGGTCGGCAACTACGGGATTCGCTTTCTTTTCAGCGATGGTCACCAGACTGGCATCTACGCCTTCAGCCTTCTCCGGCAGCTCGCCGACGCATCCCCTCCGGGAGCCGAGGAACCGGACGCATCGCACTCCGATTGAACACAACCCGCCGCAACCAGTCTCTCCCTCATTGGACGTCCGGCCGCGAGTCCCCCCGTTTCAGGCGGCACTCAGGTTTGACAGCGGCTCGTCCCCGGCAAAAATGGAACAAATCCCCCGGCCACGCTTCATAACGTAACCTGAATGATGAACGACTCCGTCTCTCCAGCCCCTCGCTGGCCCTCTCTCCTCGCCTTCCTCCTCCTGCTCAGCCCGCTCGCGCAGGCACAACACCTGAAGGTCTCTGCCGAGGATAGGAACCGCCTGAAAGAAGAGACGATGTACTCCATCGACCTCATCCAGACCTACCATTATACGCAAAAGCGATTCAAGGACCTCGATGCCAGAGAACTGCTCGTGAATTACATGCGCGACATTGACGGCGCGCGCCTGTTCTTCCTTGAGGAAGACAAAGACTTCATTCTACAGCGGTTCGAGCACACCCTGAAGCCCACCTACCTCTCCACCGGCGATCTCTTTCCCGCTTTTGAAATCTTTAATGTCTACCTCGACCGTGTCCATGACCGCCTGGACTGGGTCGAGGCACGGCTGGAGGGCGACTTCGCTTTTGATTCCGCCTCCGTCTACCGTCCCGACCGCCGGGAGGCCGATTGGCCAGCTGACGAGGAAGACGCCGATGGCTTGTGGGAACGTCGCCTCACCTTTGAGCTGATCGCTGAATTGCTCGAGGATGAGCCGATGGAAAGCGCGCGCGAACGCGTTGGCCGACGTTACGACCGCATGCGGCGCCACTTCGAAGGATTCGAAATTCACAACGTCCAGGAGGTGTTTCTCACGGCCCTCGCCCAACTGTATGATCCCCACACAACCTTCTTTTCATGGGAATCCGCTCGTGAGTTCGACATCCAGATTCGCAACTCCCTCGTCGGTATCGGCGCACACCTTCGAGACATCGACGGCTACTGCGTGATCGAACGGCTCCTCCCGGGGGGGCCTGCCGAAGCCAGTGCAGAAATCCATCCCGGGGACAGAATTGTCGCCGTCGGCCAAGGTATCGATGGCGAAATGGTCGATACGATCGGGATGCGACTGCGGCGGGTCGTTCAAATGATTCGCGGGGAACCCGGTACCACCGTACGGCTGACCGTATTGCCCGCCGACTCGGGCCGCCGCCATGAAGTGGTCCTGGAGCGCGAGCGAATCGAGCTCACGGCCAATTTGGCTTCGGCCCAGGTCTACGAGCTTCCTGGCGACGACGATTCCACCACCTCCATTGGCCTCATCAAACTCAATTCTTTCTACGGAGAAGAGATTGGAGCGACCGCCGGCACCAAAACCAGCACCAGCCGCGACGTAAAGGAACTCATCGAGCGCCTCAAGGAGCACGACATCCAGGGCATTGTCCTCGATCTCCGTGAAAATGGCGGCGGTCGGTTGGATGAGGCCGTTGCCCTGACAGGCCTTTTCATTGATGAAGGTCCCGTCGTCATCAAGAGGAGCTTCCGCGGGGAGCTGGAAGAGGACCTCGATAAAGATCCCTCCATCGCATGGGATGGACCGCTTGTGGTCCTGGTTTCACGACAGAGTGCCTCCGCCAGCGAGATTGTCGCGGGGGCCCTCCAAAGCTATAACCGGGCGATTGTCGTCGGCGATGCCTCCACACATGGCAAAGGCACGGTCCAGGCCCCGATCGATCTTCGTGAAGCCATGCGCCGCTCCCCTTTCAGTTCGATTCCACAAGTCGGGATGGTAAAGATCACCATTCAGAAGTTCTACCTCCCTGACGGTGCTTCCACCCAGAACCGTGGAGTGCCCTCCGACATCGCCCTTCCAAGCGTAGCCGACATTCTCGTAGAAGGTGAGTCCGATCTGAAGAATGCGCTTGAATGGGACCAGATCGAGCCCCTGAGTTTTCAGGCCCCAACCGATCCAGCCTGGCGGGATGTCTTTGTCTCGGAAGCCCTGATCGACGAACTCCGCCATCGCAGCGAAGAGCGCCGCAGCAAGCTCGAAGAATTTGACTTCCTCGACCGCAATCTCTCCTGGTTCCGGGATCGTTACGAACGCAAGGAACACTCCCTCAATCTCGAGGTGCGCCGCGCCGAACGTCTCGCTGAACAAGAACGCCGTAAAGCCTTTGAGCAGGAACGCCGCCGACTTGGGCGCGACCCCATTCCATCCACACGGATCGAGCTGGCCCTCAGCGCCGAAAAGCGGGCAGACCACCAGGCCAAACTGCGTGATAACCCACTGCCAGACGGAGCGTCCCGAGCCAATCGCTACTACCAAAGAGTCTTCTATTACGAACTGACACAAGGTGGAGAGATCAAAGAGATATGGGTGGAGCACTTTGATTACCACGAAGCTCTTTCTCACAGCGAGAAACTCGCGCAAGTGATCTCGGCCGAACTGGATACAGAGGTCACGCCCGAAGAGATGGAATCAATCCTGACCACCCTGCGCAATGCCGACCCTGGAGCTGAGTTTAATCCCGTGGAACCTTTTGAGCATATGCTTGGAACCCGGACGGACCGAGAAGCCATCGAAGCGGCTCTCCCTGGGTTTTTCACCGCCCTGATCGAAATTGATGACACCGTATTGCGCGACAGCGCGATCCTCGATGTCCCCCTGAGAGAAAGCCTCCGCATCATCGATGACTGGATCGGCCTCACCCGTGATCCCAAAGCGTTTGCCGCCTTGGCAAAGGCTGAACGATCGGGAGACCAAGGGACTCCCGCCCCGTAGTCGGCTACTGTTACGGGATTGCTTGGGTGGGAAGTTTCTGGTGCCCGCCCATACAATGGACAGGCAACCAGAATCAGAATTCAAATCTTCCGGTGGCCCCTCACGCCTTCGGGCGCACCATATCCATCGGATCAAGCGCCTTTTCCAGCGTCTCCTCGTCAAGCAGCTTCATTTCGAGCACCACTTCCCGAAGCGTCTTGTTTTCATCAAAGGCCTTTTTGGCAACCTTGGCAGCATTGTCGTACCCGATATATGGATTCAGCGCGGTCACCAACATCAGACTTGAACGCACCAAATCGGCACAGCGCTCTTCGTTGGCCTCGATGCCTGCAACGCACTTATCGGCGAATACCCGAGCACCGTTACTCAAGACCGTCACCGAATCGAGCAGCGCCTTGGCAATCAGAGGAATGGTGACGTTGAGCTCGAAATGCCCATCGCGACCGCACACCGCCACGATCTGGCTCAACCCCTGCGTATAAATACAAACCTGAATCAGCATCTCGCTCATCACCGGGTTTACCTTGCCCGGCATGATGCTTGATCCTGGCTGGGTTGACGGGAGATTAATCTCAAAGATCCCACTGCGTGGCCCACTGCCGAGCAACCGGATATCGTTGGCAATCTTCGTCAGGCTGGCGGCAATCGTCGAAAGCTGACCGGCCACCTCAACCGCATCATCGCGTCCGGCCTGGGCTTCAAAATGATTGTCCGCTTCCCGGAACTTGATCCCCGTCCGCTCGGTCAAACCCTCACAAACGAGTTTCGCAAAATCGGGATGGCAGTTGATGCCTGTCCCCACCGCCGTGCCACCAATTGCCAACTCCTCAAGGGCGACAATTGCCTTCCGCGCCCGCGCCACCCCTTTGCGGACCTGAGCGGCATAGCCGCTGAACTCCTGCCCGAGCGTCAGAGGTGTCGCGTCCATCAGGTGGGTCCGACCGATCTTCACAATCTTGTCAAAGGCCTTCGCCTTGCTCTCAAGAGCCTTCTCCAGATGCTCCAGCGCCGGCACAAGCTTCTCCTTGATCTCCAGGGCCACCGACACGTGCAGTGTGGTCGGGATGATATCATTGGAGGATTGCCCCATGTTGACATCATCATTGGGGTGGATCGGATCGCGGGAACCGATCGGCTTCCCCAATTTCCGGCTCACCCAGTTCGAGATCACTTCATTGATGTTCATGTTCGAGGAGGTCCCCGAACCGGTTTGAAACACGTCCACCGGAAAATGAGCATCCAAAGCCCCGGATGTCACCGCCTCCGCCGCTTCGCGAATCAGGTCGGCCTTCTCCTTGGAAAGGCGGCCCAAAGACTCATTCGCGCTCGCACAAGCCCCTTTAACCAAACCCAACCCGTGGCTGAACGCAGGCGGCATCGGCTGCCCGCTGATTGGAAAATTCAATACCGCCCGCTGGGTGGATGCGCCATACAACGCATCCTCAGGAACAGCCATTTCACCCATCGAATCTTTTTCGGTTCTCATAGTGTTCGTCATAAATCCTAATCCCAAGCATGGAGATCATTACCTTCCCTAATGTCAACACCCTCAGTCAGCCCCATTTTTACGTGAGCGGCTGCTCCGTCAATGCTGGGCCCCCGCACCCGGACTCTGCCCGTTATCGAATGCCCTGCTCTTCAGGTGACGGATTCCGTCAGCGCAAACATCGCGATGCCCGCTGCGACCGAAGCGTTCAAGCTGTTCACCCGTCCCGCCTGCTCGAGTCGAAGAACGGACTGCGCCGCATTCAAAATAAACTGCCCCACACCCAGATCTTCGCCCCCCACGACCAAGAGTATCCGGTCGGGCGGGTTGGCCGCAAAGGCTCTCAACTCCACATTGCCTTTGGCGTCGAGCGGAGCCACATGATAGCCCTTTTCCAAGGCGAGTTTGACGTACCGGTTGGAGCTACAGTCGCGGGCAATCTGCATGTGCTCCACCGCACCCGCCGAAACCTTCACCACGCTTGGGTAAATGCCCGGGACGCCCTTTAGCGGCAGAAGCACTTCGGTGAACCCGAAGACCTCCGCACTGCGCAAAATCGCTCCCACGTTGTGCGGGTCCTCCACGTTGTCCAACAGCAGAACGCGGGGGGCCGTCAAAAGACCGTCGTGAGCAACATAAGGATAAAGGCTCGTCTTCAGAACAACTCCCTGATGCTCACGCGAACCACAAAGTTGCTGCAATCGCCCCTTGTCTGTCCATTCGATCGGGACCGCTTCCTCCTCCAGCCGATCCGCCAGCTTGCGCAGCCTGGCCGAACCGCCCGTCGACGCATTCAAATAAGCCGTGTAAAACTGGCGCTTCCGTGCGCGGAGTGCCTCAAAAGCCGGATTCAAACCGTACAGAAATTCGCGGGACGGGGGAGCCATGGCACCTTACTCGACCGTAACCGATTTCGCGAGATTGCGCGGCTTGTCCACATCGCACCCGCGCGCCAACGCAATATGGTAGGCGAGAATTTGGACGGGTATCGTGAAGAGTGTCGCCTGCGCCACTTCCGGGCTGTCCGGCAGCTGGATGACATCGTCCGCCAACCCTTCCGGAAAGTCCTTCCCTGCATTTGTGATCGCAATTACCGGACCGTTTCGCGCCTTGATCTCCTGGATGTTGGAGAGGACCTTCTTGAAAATCTCGCCCTTTGGAACAAACACCACGGTCGGGCAGTCCGGGCACACCAGCGCGATCGGGCCATGTTTCATTTCTGCTGCGGGATAACCTTCCGCATGAATATATGAGATTTCCTTCAGCTTAAGCGCCCCCTCCAAAGCCACCGGAAACATGAGCTGCCGCCCGAGGAAGAGAAAGTCATTGTAATTGGCATACTTCAGAGCAATGCGCTTAATCGCATCGGCCTGATCCAAAACCTGGCTGATCAGACCCGGTGTCTTTTGTAAGCCCGCAACGATCTTCAATCCGTCTGCGAAACTGAGATCACGCATCCGCCCCAGATACAGAGCGAGCATCGCCGCCACATGCACCTGCGAGGTGAAGGCCTTCGTCGAGGCGACCCCGATCTCCGGCCCACAGTGTTGATAGATTCCACCGTTGTTCTCACGGGCGATGGTCGAACCAACCGCATTCGTCAGTCCTAAAACCCGATAGCCTTTACGCATCGCTTCACGCATCGCTTCCAGGGTGTCGATCGTCTCCCCGCTCTGGCTGACCGTAAAAACCAGCGTGTTCTTGTCCAAGGGAGCATTCCGGTAGCGAAACTCGCTGGCATACTCCACCTCCACCGGGATCCGGGCGTACTTCTCGATCAGATACTCCGCGACCAGACACGCATGCCAAGCCGTTCCACAGCCCAGAAAAACAATGCGGTCAACCTGCCTCAATTCCCGTGGATCGATGTTCAAGCCGCCGAATTGCGCCGTACTCCGGTCCTGCGAAAAGCGACCCCTCATGGCGTTCTCGATCGCCATCGGCTGCTCAAAGATCTCCTTGAGCATGTAATGTTCATACGTCCCGAGATCGGAATCCTCCACTCTCCAGTCAACCTTGCTGATGACCGGGTTGATCGTCACCGAATCGACGGTCGTGATTGAAAAATCGCCCGCCTGCAGATGCACAACCTGTCCATCATTCAGGTAGACGACGTTCTCCGTGCGACCGGCAAAGGCCGAAACATCACTTCCGATCAGGTTCTCACCCTTGCCAACCCCGATGATAAGTGGACTCCCTTTCCGCGCCCCCACCAGTTCCGAAGGAACGTCACGACACATCACAGCAATGCCGTAGGTGCCTTCCACTTGCAGGAGGGCCTGACGCACCGCCGTTACAAAGGCCTCCGAAGGGCCGTGCCCATTTGCCTCGACTTCGCGGGCATAGCAGTAGGCGATGAGGTTTGCCAACACCTCGGTATCCGTTTCGGAAAGAAAGCAAACCCCCGTTGACTGGAGCTCCGCCTTGAGAGAAGCGTAATTCTCGATCACTCCGTTATGCACCAGCGCGATCTTCCCGTCCGCACTCACATGTGGGTGCGCATTGGCATCCGTCACCCCACCGTGAGTGGCCCAGCGGGTGTGACTGATCCCCAGACAGGAATCCAACGTCTGCCGCTGCGCTTCCTGTGCTAAAACCTCAACACGACCCGACTTCTTGACGACTTGGAAACCGTTATCCTTCCACAACGCCAAACCAGCGGAATCATAGCCTCGATATTCCAGACGCTTTAGTCCCTCAAGCAGTATATTGCTCGCCTTATGCTTCCCCACGTATCCTACAATTCCACACATAAATGAAGTTGCAAAGCAGCAGAGCGCCTCGCATAACGCAAGCTCAGAACCGAGCCGCAAGGGTTGCATTTTGTAATGCTTTGCCCCAATCCTTATACGTACTCCTGAGTTTATGAAATCAAAAGTTTTGGCAGTTATTATGGGCGGAGGACGCGGCACCCGA
Source organism: uncultured Puniceicoccaceae bacterium (assembly GCA_964403935.1). Taxonomy (GTDB): domain Bacteria; phylum Verrucomicrobiota; class Verrucomicrobiia; order Opitutales; family Oceanipulchritudinaceae; genus SLLG01. The sequence continues at coordinate 14,200 of CAYOIB010000066.1, forward strand.
TTACACCCGCTCACCGCTGAACGCTGCAAGCCAGCCGTGCCCCTCGCGGGCAAATACCGGCTCGTCGACATACCCATCAGCAACTGCCTGAACTCCGGTGTAAACCAGATCTACGTTCTCACCCAGTTTAATACCGCCTCCCTTCATCGGCATATCCAGACCAGCTATAAGTTCGACCCTTTCGGGGGAGGCTTTGTCGATATCCTCTCCGCCGAACAAACCATTCGCGGAGACAGTTGGTACCAGGGCACGGCCGATGCCGTTCGCCAGAACCTGCACCACTTCCGGCTCGCAGATGATGACCTCGTCCTCATCCTTTCAGGGGACCAACTTTACCAAATGGACTTGCAGGCGCTCATCAACCAGCACCGCGAGCTCAACGCCGACGTCACCGTCGCCGCCAAGGCACTGAAAACCACCGAAGTCAGCGGCCTCGGCCTCATGCGAGTGGATGAAGACCTCACGATCAGCGAATTCGTCGAGAAGCCCAAGGACCCGGAGATCATCGAGGGCCTGGCTGTTGCCGACGTCATCGCCAAGGATATTGGCGGCACCCCTCAAGACCGCTTCGTCCTCGCAAACATGGGCATCTATTGCTTCAATGCCCGCACCCTTCGCACCGCCCTCGACACCGATTACACCGATTTCGGGAAAGAGGTAATTCCCGAGCTTTTAGGCCGCTGCAACCTGAAGTCGTTCATCTTCCAAGGCTATTGGGAAGATATCGGAACCGTCCGCTCCTTCTTTAATGCCAACCTTCAACTGACCGACACCCTTCCACCCTTCAACTTCTTTGATCGCGACAATCCGGTCTACTCGCGGGCTCGCTACCTCCCAGCCTCAAAGATCAACTCCTGCCGCTTCGAACGCTCGATCATGGCCGACGGCAGCATCGTCACCGAATCCGAGATCA
>CAYOIB010000067.1:0-14788 GCA_964403935.1 uncultured Puniceicoccaceae bacterium
GTCGGGAAGATCGACTGGGGGGAGCTTGCAGTCTGTCCCCGGCTCTTTCCTTGATTTCAAAGATCTTTCTGGGAAAAGGTGAAGAGGTCTTCTGCATAAAGCGGTGATTGGAGGCGTGGTAGTGGCGTCTACCTCATTTTCTTCTTTGCTCAAATCCTCGCGGCCCTTCGTGTTGGGGCGGCAGGCGACTTCGAACTGCCTTGGCATTGCGCTTGCCATCGGGAATCGTGCGGCGAAGACTGCGCGCCTTTTGCTGACATGGCACTTATCGTTCAGAAATATGGCGGCTCCTCGGTGAAGGATCTGGACAGGATCCGGGCTGTCGCCCAGCGCATCCGGGCAGCTCGAGACGAAGGGCACCAGGTCGTCGTGGTGGTGTCGGCGCGGGGTGGCGTAACAAATCGCCTCATCTCGGATGCAAAGGCGTTGCACCCGCACCCGGACGAGCGCGAACTGGATGTTCTTTTAGCCATTGGTGAACAGGAAACGATCGCACTTACGGCGATCGCCCTTCACGCCATTGGCGTCCCGGCTGTTTCCCGTACCGGAGCCCAGGCGGGAATCTGCACGGATAGTGTCCACACCAAGGCGCGTATTGTTGAAGTCCGCGGGGGAGACTTGCAGGAACAGCTGAACGCCGGAAAAGTTGTCATCCTGGCTGGCTTTCAGGGGGTGAACGCCAGCGGGCATATCACAACGCTCGGTCGGGGTGGTTCGGATCTGTCGGCCATCGCTATTGCGGCGGTCCTCGGGGCCGACCTCTGCCAGATCTTTACCGATGTCGATGGAGTCTACACGGCCGATCCAAGAGTGGTGCCGGAAGCGAAGAAGATTTCCGAGATCCGCTACGAGGAGATGCTCGAGCTCGCCAGCCTCGGGTCTAAGGTCATGCAGTCGCGGGCGGTTGAATTTGCCAATAAATTCAACGTCGTGTTTGAAGTGCGGAATAGCTATAATGATAACCCAGGAACAATCGTGAAAGCGCAAACAACTCTTGAGGACGTCCTGCTGCGGGGCGTCGCCTGCGACAAGAACCAGACCAAGGTCGTAGTAAGCGATATTCCGGATCAGCCGGGTGCCGCCGCACAGATCTTTCGGGGTCTGGCCGAGGCGCAGGTCAATGTCGACATGATCGTCCAGAATGTCGGTCGCCAGGGGATTGCGAACCTCACCTTCACGGTTTCGGCGGATGATGCATACAAGGCGGAGCGGGCCGTTTCCGAATGCCTTCACAATCTGGGTGCGGGCGAAGTCACGTTGACCGACCGGATTGCGAAGGTTTCCATCGTGGGCGTGGGCATGCAGTCAAATTCGGGTGTTGCCTCGAAGATGTTCAGCACGCTGGCGGAGCATGGCATCAATATCCAGATGATCAGCACAAGCGAGATCAAGATATCGGTCGCGATTGGACTTGATTCGGCCGATGAGGCCGTCCGGGTCTTGCACCGTGCTTTCGAGCTGGATAGCTGAAGGGCAATAGAGGAGGGGTTGATGGCACGAATTGCATTTGGTTCGACGCGGGGCGAGACAGCCCCGATGGGTTTTGAAGATGCCGTCGCGATGGGACTTGCCCCGGATGGCGGTCTCTTGGTCCCGAATACGTTCCCTGAGCTGGCGGGTCGCCTTGGCTCGTGGAGCGAACTCAGCTACGCGGACCTGGCCCTGGCTTTTCTTCGGGAGTTTGCCGGAACAATGGATCCGGAGGCCCTCGAGGCATGCGTGCGCGATGCCTATGCTGGGTTTGATCATTCTGATGTGGCACCCTTGCTCCAGCTGGACGAAAACCTCTTTGTCCTGGAGCTCTTTCATGGCCCGACCCTGGCGTTTAAGGATTTCGCCCTTCAATTGCTGGGCAACCTGTATGAGCGCCAGATCGCCCGCACGGGCTCGCCGATCAATGTTCTTGGAGCGACCTCGGGTGACACCGGCGCGGCAGCTATTCACGGACTTCTCGGAAAGAAAGGGGTAAACACCTTTATCCTTTATCCAAAGGGAGGGGTCTCGCCCTTACAGGAGCGGCAGATGACGTGCACAGGTTCGGCCAACGTTTACCCGATCGCCATCGAGGGGTCATTTGACGACGCCCAGCGTATCGTCAAGGAGGTCTTTGGTGATATGGCGTTTCGGAAGCGGTACGATCTGAGCGCTGTCAATTCAATCAATCTCGCCCGGGTCCTCGCGCAGTGCGTTTATTACTTTTACGGGTACTTTCGGTTGCCCGAAAAGCAGCGCGCACGCCTGGAGTATGTCGTTCCGACCGGAAACTTCGGGAATGTTCTGGCGGGTTGGTGGGGGCGGCAGATGGGTCTGCCGGTGGATCGTTTTTGTGTCGCGACAAACCAGAACGACATTCTTTTCCATCTTTTTGAAGCGGGTGTCTACAAGGTGGGTAAAGTGAATCCCAGCCTCGCCCCTTCGATGGATATCCAGGTGGCGAGTAACTTCGAGCGCTTCCTCTACCAGCAAGTGGGAGGCAATGCGCGGCGGGTGCAATCGATCATGGCCGAGCTGAGGCAGACCGGGAATTACACGTTTGATGACTTTGGCAGCAATGCCATGCGAGCGACCCGCGCAAATGATGAGCGGATTCTGGAACTGACGGCTGAGGTGCATCGCCGTTACGACTACACCGTGGACCCGCACACGGCATGCGGATTTGCCGGAATCGATCCAGGCCGACCCACAGTCGTGCTGGCGACCGCGCATCCGGCGAAGTTTCCGGACGCCCTGGAGCGCGCCATCGGGCAGCGTCCCATCCATCCCACGCTTGAGGCCCTGAAGACGCGAACGCCTGAAGGCGCTGAATTGCCGGCGGAGGTGGACGCGATCAAGCGCTACTTGTCCGATGCTCTTGGATGAGTCGGCCGGACTTTGAGGGTAGCTGAACCGGACTTTCTTTGCACTTTGAATGGTTATGGTTTTCCTTTTGGCGTATCCTGGTCAGAGTTCGAGGTGCCGTAGCGCCCGGTATTCTGATGCTCCTGAAGGGAGCGCTTGGGTGCCTTTCACTTAACCCTTGAATTATCGTGATAATCAATAAGCGCGACTTGGATGCCCTCCTGAATGCGAACCACTGGCAGCCGCATTCACTTTTGGGCATGCACCCGACAAAAATAAAAGGGAAGCTGTGTCTGGTCGTTCGCGCCTTCCTCCGGGAAGCTGCTAGCTGCGAGGTGGTGGATCTGGAGACCGATGAGCGGTACCCGCTACAAAAGATCGCCGAAGAAGGGTTCTTCGAAGGGGTGATCAAGGGTCGGTCGGAGGTATTTCGGTACCGTATCCGCGCCGAAACCTGTCAGAACGAGATTCGGCAATTCTTCGATCCGTATGCTTTTTTGCCTACCGTTGGAGAGCAGGATTTGTATCTGCTTAACGAGGGGAACGAGCACCGCCCCTTCACCAAGCTCGGTGCACACCTCCGGGAGGTCGAGGGCGTTCCAGGGGTGAGCTTCGCCGTCTGGGCCCCAGGTGCGAAGCGGGTGTCGGTCGTCGGCGATTTTAACCATTGGGATGGTCGCTACCATCCGATGAGAGTGCTGGGTTCGTCCGGTGTCTGGGAGCTCTTTATTCCGGGTCTTCAGGCGGGAACAAAATACAAGTATGAGCTCTATGATCAGCAGGGCCTCCTCCATCTGAAGACGGATCCATACGGCACGTTTTTTGAAGCGCCTCCCCACAACGCTTCGATCGTCTGGCCGGTGGATGAATTTGAATGGAATGATCAGGAGTGGATGAAACGCCGGGCCTCAACGAACTGGAAGGATGCGCCGCTGAGCATCTACGAGGTTCACTTCGGCTCCTGGAAGCGGGTTGTCGAGGATGGGGGGCGTCCCTTTACCTACCGGGAGATGGCCCACGAGCTGACCCGCTATGTGCTCGAGATGGGTTTCACACACGTCGAGTTCATGCCTTTGGCCGAGCACCCGTTCGATGGCTCATGGGGCTATCAGGTGACCGGGTTTTTCGCGCCGACCCAGCGTTTCGGCACGCCGGAGGATTTCAAGTTTCTTGTCGATACCCTTCACCGAAACGGAATCGGTATCATTATGGACTGGGTGCCGGCTCACTTCCCGGCGGATGCCTTTGCCCTCGCGGCCTTCGATGGCAGCGCTCTCTACGAGCATGCCGATCCGCGGCAGGGCTTTCACATGGATTGGGGCACGTTGATCCCGAATTTCGGCCGCCATGAGGTGCGATGCTTTCTTATTGGGAGCGCCTTGGCCTGGTTTGAACGTTATCATATCGACGGGCTTCGGGTCGATGCGGTGGCGTCTATGCTCTACCTCGACTACTCCCGCAAGGAAGGGGAATGGATCCCCAATCAGTTTGGTGGAAATGAGAACCTTGAGGCCATTTCCCTTCTCCGGAAGACGAACGAGCTCGTTCATCAATACCACCCGGGTGCGCTTATGATCGCAGAGGAGTCGACCTCCTTTGGTGGCGTCTCCCGACCGGTTTCTGAAGGGGGGTTGGGCTTCGACTTCAAATGGAACATGGGATGGATGCACGACACCCTCGAATACTTCCAGAAGGACCCGCTCTACCGACGTTTTCATCAGAATAGCCTCACCTTCGGGATGATCTACCAGTATTCGGAAGATTTCGTGCAGGTGTTTTCGCACGATGAGGTCGTGCATGGAAAGTCGTCCATGCTCATGAAAATGGCGGCGGACTCGATCACGGAAAAGAGTGGATCGCTTCGCGCGCTCTATGCGCTCATGTGGGCGTGGCCCGGGAAGAAGACGCTCTTCATGGGCTGTGAATTTGGGCAATCGGCCGAGTGGAACTACGATCGCGCGCTCGATTGGCACCTCCTTCAGTATAAGGACCACCAAGGGGTTCAGATGATCGTGCGCGACCTGAATGGCCTCTATCACAGAGAACCCGCATTGACTTGGGGCGATACCCGCCCGGAGGGTTTCGAGTGGGTGGCGGCAGGCGACGCCGAGAGCTCGGTGATCGCTTTCCTCAGGAAGACCGAGAACCCGCGCGATGCCTTGTTAATTGTCGGGCATTACACCCCGGCAGTCCGCCATAATTATACTATCGGTGTGCCTTACAAGGGCTTTTGGAAAGAACTGCTGAACTCGGATGCTTCAGAATACGGTGGTCACGGCGAAGGGAATTTGGGGGGCAAGAATACGGAGGATCTGCCATGGGATGGGCGGACTCATTCCCTTCGCCTCACGCTGCCGGGAAATAGCACCATGATTTTCCAATACGCCGGCTGAGGATTCCCGCAGCCAATCGCCAAACAGGAGCCTCGCACGGAACCTGCGGATCTACCGGAGATCTTCCTTCGCGCGATCAAGCGTCTTTTTCTCATCATCGGTCAATGCGCCAAACCCTCGCTCATTGATTTTGTCGAGGATCCGGTCCACTTCTTCCCGAAGGTGCTTGCGGTTGGAGAGGTTGATGCTGAATCGGCCGGCACCACGTGCCTTCACGGCCGCTTTTTTCCTCGCCCAACCCGGTTCGCGGGCGGGTGCTGCGGCCCAGCGGGAGAGATCGGTCAAGGCCGGCCGGGCCGCAAGGTACCTGTAGTAGAGCCACCCGGACAACATCCCGCCGAGGTGCGCCGAATGGGCTGTGCTCGCGCCATCCAGCTCGCCGAAGAGGAAGAGAAACACCGAGATTCCCAGAAAAAAGTAGAAGAGGTGGCGCCCTTCAAACTGGAAGGGAAGGAAGAGCAACTGGACATGTTGCCGCCACACTTGAAAGAGCCCGACGGTAATGACGCCATAGACGCCAGCCGAGGCTCCAAGGAGATAGGCGTGCGGGGCTGAGACAAATCGGATCAGAAGCCAGACGATGCCACCCCCCACAATGGACAGAAGAAAGAGCTCGGTCAGTTTTCGATTTCCGAGGATTCCTTCAAGCACGCGCCCAAACATGAAGAGCATGAAGCAGTTGAAGAGAAGATGGAACGGCATTCTGCCCAGACCATGGTGGAGGAAACCATAGGTCAGCGGGGTATGGATCAGACCGCGTTGGAGGTTGGACAGGCTCAAGGAAAAGAACGTCTCCAGAAAGCTCGTCCCAAACCAGAATCTCATAATGTTCTGGAGGACATAGACAACCGCCAGAACGATGATGATGCGCTTGACGGCGGAACCACTCGGCGGCGACCAGCCGCCTGCGCCTGACTGCATGTAGGGCCGACTATAGATACTCATGTCGTTGGGGATGAAATTTGCCGGTAAGTTCTCCGAACGCAACCCGAAGCCTCCAGGCGGACCGGAGCTGGGCTCGATCAACGCTCTCGCCCGAGGTGATTTATTCGATTACTTAGGGCGACCTTAAGCTGAGCTGCAATCCTGTGAGCCCTTGGGGACCCGCTTGACTCGATCCGGATTGCCCTCTTTCTTCGCGCATATGGCCGACAAGAGTGATAAGTGGGAAGACAATGTTTCTGGCAAGTTCTACGTGGACGAGCAGTGCATTGACTGTGACCTGTGCCGAGAGACAGCCCCCGATTATTTCACGCGGAATGAAGACGGAGGCTATTCCTATGTCTATAAGCAGCCGACCACCCCTGAGGGAATCGAAGAGTGCATGGAAGCGCTCGAGGGCTGCCCGGTTGACGCCATTGGCGACGACGGAGACGAAGACTGATCGCGCTCCCCAAGGGGCTGTGGAGGGCCCGCCGCTCGATCAGTATTTCTTCCAGAATGATGGCATGAAGAGCACGAGCACCGCAAACAGCTCGATGCGACCAAGGATCATCAGGAAGGACAGGTAGAACTTCGGGGCACTGCCGAGCGGCCCAAAGTTTTCCATGGGCCCCACCTCGGCGTAGCCAGGGCCCACGTTGAGGAGGGTCGAAATAACAGAGGAGAGAATGCCAAGTATGCTGAGGCCGGGAGCGAGAAGACCGACAATCAGGAAAGAAACCCCCGCGATCAGGAAGATTGTTGCAATGTAAACGATGGCCGCGTTTTGAACCGGTTCCGAGAGGACCTGCCCGTTCACGCGGATTGGACGGACGAGGCGCGCGCGAAATGCCTTTTCGATCTCAAGTCTGATGACCCGGAAGGCAACCACGACCCGGATGACTTTCGTGCTGCCTGAGGTCGAGCCGGAGCACCCTCCGATCATCATTAGAATGAGCATCAGGATACTGCCTGCAGGTGCCCAGGTTTCGTAATCATGGGTTCCAAAGCCGGTCGTTGTCGTGATGGAGGCGACTTGGAATGCAGCGATTCGGAAAACATCGTGGCCCGACCCGAGCCTCTCTGTCCCGGAGAACACCCTTCCATCGATCACGAGCGCCGCCAGCAGGGTGCCCACGGCCAGAATGGCGTAATAAGCCTTGATCTCGGTGGCCTGGCGAAGCGATCGCCAATTCCCCCGCGCCAGTCGAAGCATGATCAGAAAGCTTGTTCCTCCAAGACACATGAAAGTAATGAGAACCCATTCTATGGTCGGGTTTTCGAAGTCGGCGATGCTTCCGGAACGGGTGCTGTAGCCTCCGGTGGAAATTGTGGTGAAGGTATGGGCAATGGCATCAAACCATTCCATTCCAGCGAGGCGGAGACAAAAGCTGCATGCAGCTGATAGCCCAAGGTAGAGATAGAGTATCTCCAGCACACCCTGCTGAATGCGCGTGCTGTCGAGTTCATTGGACCGCGTCGTGCTCTCCCGGGAGAAGAGGATCTTCGCGCCGACTCCTAGCGAGGAGAGGATGGCGACAAAAAAGACCACCACACCGAGACCGCCCATCCATTGGCTGAGGGCCCGCCACAGAAGGAGGCTCCGTGGAAGGGTCTCCAGTTCTTCCAGAACGCTCGCACCCGTTGTCGTGATGCCGCTGGTCGACTCGAAGACCGCATTGGCAAACCCGATCTCGGGGATGATCAGGAGGTAGGGCAGCGAGCCAATGAGACTGGAAAGGATCCAGGTAAGCCCAATGACAGCCAACGCCTCCTTCCGGAAGAAGCGGGTGCTTCCGCGCCGGCCCAAGTAGGCGAGGAACCCGCCCAAGGCCGCTGTAATTCCAGCAGCCGATGCGAATCCACTGATGGTGTGGGCGCGGTCACCGGGGCTGTCGGCGAAGAAGGCGACGCCGATACACCCCGCAAAGGCTATTGTGAGCGCACCCAGAGTATAGGCCAGCAGGCGAAGAACGACGGCATGATTCATCACTCGTTTCGGAGGAGGCCGAGCAGATCTTTGATATTGTCTTCCCGTGTAATGAAGACGACGCGGTCGCCCCCCAGGATACGATCGTCCGCCCCCGGCACCTTGACGTGGTACTTGTGGAACAGCGCAACAGCAATGGCGTGCCGCGGAAACCCGATCTCAAGGAGGGTCTTGCCCGCGGCCGGGGCATCGTTGGTCACGGAAATCTCAATAATTCGCGCGTTCTGAGCCGGAAATCGGAACAACTCGATGTAGGGCTCCTTCGAAAGGTAGCGCAGGACCTCGTTGGTCGTGACCACCCGGGGAGCAACCACTGTCTCCAGACCAAGGGCCGGCTTCAGGTGGTGAAGCATTTCCTCGTAGTCCGGCTTGTTGAGGACAGCCTGGACGTGCTTCGCTCCCATTTTGGCCGCTTGAATGCCAGCCATGATGTTGCGCTCGTCTTCCTTCGTTGTCGTGACAAAAAAGTCTGCCGCCTCCACCTGTTCTTCCTCCAGCAAGCGGAGGGATGTTCCGTCGCCATTGATAACGGTGATAGATGGGAATTTTTCTGCGAGGACAGTGCAACGGTGGGGGTCTCGCTCGATCACGCGGACCTTGAAACGGCTCTCATTCAGGAGGCGCAACAAGGCGACCGCGATCTCACCACCACCCACAATGACCACGCGTGTCTGTTTTCCCGCTGATTCTGGATCGAGCTTCGTTCGGAACTTGTATAGCTCCAGGGGAGGACCGAACACTGTCACGATATCGCCCACTTCGATGCGGGTTTGGGCTGAAGGGATGTCCTGAATATTCCCCTGCTGGATATACCCAATCCGCACTTCAGGATGAAGGTTCAGCTTGGAGAGGGGTTTGCCGGTTACCTTGCTGCGGGCCGATACCAGAATGCGCTGGGCTTCCACTTGCCCGCGGGCCAGGTTCTCAACCGCCACACGGGCGGGGTTCCGAATCGACTTCGCCAGCTCCAGCGCGCACAGCGCTTCAGGATTGATCATATAGTCAATCCCGAAGTGAACTTGATAATTCAAGACGGAATTATCGACGTAGGTCTGGTCGTGGATTCGGGTAATGACGGCTTTTGCGCCCATGGCTTTTGCCAGAGAGGATGCAATGAGGTTTGTATTATCATCGCTCGTCATCGGCAGGACATAGTCGGCCGAACCGGCACCGGCCTTGGCAAGAACGGAGGAACTTGCGCCGTTTCCGTGGATCATGCGCACGTCGAGTTCTTCATCCAGACGTTCGCAGATCGCTGGATCGGACTCGACGATGGTCACGCCATGCCCGAGGTCGCTGAGAACCTGTGCGAGACATCGGCCTACATCGCCGGCACCGATCATTACAACTTTCATTCAGTGGCCTTTCTTGTCGTCGATCCGCCCTGCGGGCAATGCTTTCCTGCAGGGTGCCTAGTAGCGGGGGACCGAGGGATCGATCTCGCGTGACCACCGTTCTATGCCTCCCGAGAGGCTCTGTGCCGCATCGAAGCCGCACGAGCGAAGATAGGTTGCGGCTTTCAGGCTTCGCATGCCGTGGTGGCAATACAGAAGCAGGGATTTGTCCCGAGGGAGCTCGTCGATCCGGTTGGGGAGATCACGCAAGGGAATGGCGCGGGCACCAGGAAGCCGGGCAATGGAAACTTCAAAGGGTTCACGCACGTCGAGAAGGAAGGGAGCCGTGTTCGATGCCATCTGCCCGTGTAGTTCATTCACTGAAAGCTCCATCGGCACCTTATCCGGTTGAGTCTGGGTGAGTGGGCTTGCGCAGGAGACGGATTCATAGTTTTCGGGACGAAGCGCTCGCAGAGTCGGGTTCTCTCCACACAGCGTGCAGTTGGGGTCTCGGGCGATCGTAAAGGGCGTTGTGCGCCAGTTCAGGCCATCCAGGCGGAGGAGCTTGCCCACCGGGAGTTCGCCGATCCTGGCCAGCACGCGGAGCGCGAGGAGCGCTTGAAAGGAGCCCACCGCACCGGCGAGCGCACCAAATACCCCCGCTTCCGCACAATTTGGAACGGCACCGGGAGGCGGGATCTCGGGGAAGAAGCAGCGGTAGCAGGGTCCGCCGAGGGAGGGTGCAAGAAGCGCCACCTGGCCCTCGTATTGGAAAATGGCACCATATACCAAGGGTTTTCCTGCCAATACTGCGGCATCATTGACGAGATAGCGCGTCGGGAAGTTATCTGACCCGTCGAGGATGATGTCGTATTCGGAGAAGATCTCGAGGGCGTTGGCAGGCGTCAAGCGAGTGGGGTGAGCCTTGAAGTTAAGGTGTGGGTTGGATGCTTTCAGACGCCGCCCGGCTGATTCCAGCTTTGAATGGCCCACCGAGGCCTCGTCGTGCAGAATCTGGCGGTGGAGGTTGTGCGTTTCCACTTCATCGAAATCAATCATTCCGAGGGTTCCAACGCCTGCTGCCGCAAGGTAGAGACTGGAGGGGCTGCCAAGTCCACCCGCTCCAATAATCAGTGCCCGGGCATCGCGCAGGCGCTCCTGGCCCGCTTCCCCAAATCCGGGGAGGATGATCTGGCGACTGTAACGCCGCAATTCTTCAGGTTCCATACCCGCATCCAAAGGGCTTCCCGCACAGGTGCAAGCTGTGCGCAAACTCGAGGGGGGTCATTCCACCGGCGGAAACTCCCATTCGACTGCGAACTTGAATGGGAGCGGTGCCAGAGCATATTGCGGTGCCGTTGGTTGGCCACAAGCCGCGTGGCCGAGCCCGTGTTGACGGTGATTCAGGTGCAGCGTCAGGAAATCCCGGGGCGGAAGTTCATGGGGATGCCGGGCTTTTTCCAGGTCTTCGGTCGTGTGCCGCTGGAGGTTGAAGTCGATCCCCGGGCGTGAACGGAATACGAGGTGGCGAGCGGTGCCCGCCCGTAATGTGAGCTCTCTCGCATCCATCCGGTTTCCGTTTTCCTGGGGAAACACATAAGGTGTGTAGAGGTCATCGAGACTGGCGGTCCAGAGGCCCAGACGCTGGGCTGCCTGAGAATCAGAATAAGCTTCTCCCGGCCCGAGGCCCAGCCATTCCGCACCGTCGATTGCTGGAGGTAGGGTGCACTCAAGCGCTATGCGCGGGATTGCCGCAGGCCAGGCACCTTCAAAACGGCCTTTTACCCTAAGCATGCCTCGATCGGCTTCAAGATGGGTCTCCATCTCAGTGATCAGGCGAAGGCTTTTTGACGCCGGTCCGATGACCTGCCGCGTCCGGATGATGAGGGTGGTGCCGTCCCCGTCTATGGATATATCGGAGAGACGGGTTTGGAGGAGATGCAAATGGGATGCGTACCAGTCCTTGTGGGCAGCAAGATCGTTATCCGTCGGCGCCCGCCATAGGACGAGTTGTGGACCCTTGAGAAAGCGTGGGACGCCATCAGCCGCAGCATCCCGGAGGCATCCCGTCGAACGCTCGACGACCACTTCCGTCCGCGGGCCGCGCACCAGCCAACCATGCGCAGACTCCTGGACCCGCAAGCGGCCGGTTTCGATCTTGCGCGCTGAAGACGCATGGGGCTTGTCGGTGAGAACATGTTGGGACCAAGCCACCTCATGCCCCGCGAGCGCCCATTCGGTATCGGCTTTAAGGCGGAAGGACACCGTCACCGTGATCAGCCCAGTCGCGCCCCGCGCCGCTCGAAAGCCTTCGGGGACGCTCATAGGTCCCGAGGCACGCGCCGCGATCGGCGGAACTTCAGTCACCTCACGCCGGTGTTCGACCCCATCAATCTCGAGCGTCCAGATGGCCGCCAGAAAATCCAGGGCCAGCACATCGGCGCGGTTGGTCAGGATAATCTGGCCGGATTGAAAATCTTCCCAGGAGACATGAACCGGTTCGAGGACCTTCTTGTATTCGATCATGCCCGGACTCGGGCGGCGGTCAGGGAAGACGAGGCCGTTGATGTTGAACTGACGGTCGTTTGGCACATCGCCGTAGTCCCCGCCATAGGCATACCATTCGCTCCCGTCAGGTTCCGTTCGGCGAAGGCCCTGATCCCGGAAGTCCCATACAAACCCGCCGTGAAGCTTGTCGTGGGCGAAAAACACCTCCCAGAAATCTCTCAAGCCTCCCGGTCCGTTTCCCATGGCATGGGCATATTCGCAGTAGAGAAAGGGGAAGGCTGCGATGGCTTCGGCGGTGGCGGGTCTCCTTGGCGAGGGCTCACCGACGTTGCCTGTGGCATAACCAATGACTTCTGGAAGCGAAGTATACATCCGGCTGTGGACGTCCACGATCTCCAGCTTCCAATCCCCTTCGTAGTGAATAAGTCGCGACGAATCCAGCTTGCGCGCATGCTTCGCCATCGCCCGATGGTTACGACCGAACCCGCTTTCATTTCCTAACGACCAAAAGAGAACACTGGCATGGTTGTAGTCGCGCCGCACGAGCCGGTCGATCCGATCGACGTAGGCAGCCGTCCACAGGGTGCTGTCGGCCAGTTCACTTCTTCCTCCGGATTCCTGAAGACCAGCGGGCTCGAGGCCATGCGTCTCCAGGTCGGTTTCATCGATGACATAGATGCCAAGCTCGTCGCACAGGTCCAGAAAGGAGGGATGATTCGGATAGTGCGCGGTCCTGACGGCATTTATGTTGTGCCGCTTCATGAGAATCAGATCCCGTCTCATTTCATCCAGAGGTACGAAATGGCCGGTGTCTGGATGAAAGTCATGGCGATTCACGCCTTTGAAGCGGATCGGATGGCCGTTGAGCAGAAGACGGTCGCCTGAACGTTCAAAGCGACGAAACCCGATTCGCATCGTGCGGGCATGGGCCGTCCGTCCCGCTGCGGAACAGAGGGTCAGGTCAAGGATATACAGGTTTGGTTGTTCGGCGCTCCACGGGCGTGCCTCAGGAAGCGTGGCTTCAAACTGTATGGCATGGGCTTTTTCGGAGGTGAATTCAACTTTCACTTCGCCATCGATGAGCCGCTCCCCACCCAGTCGATTCAAATCCCAGCGGAGCAAGGCCGTGCGGGTGCGATTGGGCGCGGCGATGTGGATTGTTCCACGAAGCCTGCCTTCGCTGGTGCTCGGTTCGAAGTCTGCCAGGATTTGGACATCCTCTATGCGCAGGGCGGGCTCATCAAGTAGTGTTACGTCGCGGAAGATCCCGCTCAGCCACCACATGTCCTGGTCTTCCAGATAGCTGCCATCGGACCATTGGTAAACCACAACGCATACGGAGTTGCGCCCCGAACGGAGCGAGGCGGTCACATCAAATTCAGCGGGAAGCCGGCTGCCCTTGCTGAAGCCGATGAATTTGCCGTTGACCCATAGATGAAAAGCGCTGTCGACCCCTTCAAAGCGAAGAACGGACCGGCCTTCATCGAACGGAGGTTTCCAAGTGAAGGTGCGGGTGTGGACCCCTGTAGGGTTTTCCGAGGGAACGTAGGGAGGATCAACCGGGAATGGATAATTGATATTGGTATAGTGAGGGTGCCCGTATCCTTGTAATTGCCAGTGACCGGGAACAGAGATGGCTTGAACCGGGCGCGTCGAAACCTTCAGGACTTCTGAAGAGATGGCGCGGGGGTCCGTGAAATACTGGAAGCTCCACTTTCCGTTGAGGGAGGTGACGCGCACGTCCTCAGACGGCGAGGGCAGACCCGTGTCATGGGTCCATGCTGCGCGTGCGGGCAGACGATGGCGATTCGTGACCTCGGGGTGGGTCAGGTCGCTGAGGCGTTCAGGGGAGAGGAGGGGGATAAAGGAAGAGCTGGCCATGAAAGCAACGCTTCAATATGGATTGTTATTTGCAAGCGTCAACGCCAGCCCTGCCTCTATCCGATCGTATCATTCAGTGCGGTAACAAGAAAGGCTCGGGTAAGTGTGAACTCGGAAATCTGCCTTTGACTCACTTTCGAAGGAACGCCACCGTAGCTTCATGAAAGAGCGATTCCTCATCCTGTTTTTTTGTCTCTGTGGCCTGACTCTATCTGATGCCGCCCTCACTTGGGAGTCCACCCTATACCAGCACACCGCTACCGTGGATGAGGATCACGCCGTCGCGACCTTTCCTTTTCAGAATACGGGAAACACGCCCGTTCAGATTCTGGAGGTGCGGCCCTCATGTGGATGTACTGTTGCCCAGCTGGAGAAGCGGATCTACCAACCGGGGGAATCAGGAGAGATTGAACTCAAATTCACCTATGGGGCGCGCACCGGACTCCAGAACGTCAACGTCAGCGTCCTGACGAGCAACCGCACGATCCCGATCAACTTGAGCTTGGAAGTGATGATTCCGGTATTGGTCGAACTCACCCCGCGGATTCTTTATTGGCGGCAGGGAGAATCGATGGAGCCGCGGACAGTCAGAGTTACTTTGCATGCTGAGTCGGGTCTCGAGCTTGTCGAAGTGAAATCAGGTAACAGCGCCTTCAGCCATAAGCTGATTCCCGGAGACAACCCGGGAGAGTACGCCTTGGAGATTACACCTCCGGAGGATGGGAGGCGTCAGATGGACCGTATCGATCTGGTCACGAAGGCACCGGACAGGGAAGAAACCGTTTACCCTGTATGGGTCGGCATACGGTAAGGATTGGCGTGATTCGGCCACTTGTTTCCAAACCTCGTTTTCAGGAGATTCGATGAAAAGGCCCTGTCAGTTTTCAGGCTCTTGGAGGAGTGGCTGGTGTGACCATTGTCTG
>CAYOIB010000068.1:0-14714 GCA_964403935.1 uncultured Puniceicoccaceae bacterium
TCGAAATCCGTTGGTTGCGGAACATCTTCACTCATGAAAACCACCCACCATGCGCGCCTGATTTTCTCAAGTCAAGACCCCCACCCTGAGGCCTGTCGCGCCCAGCCCCACCTTGATCTACTGAAGTCGATCCAGACGTTCCCGTGCGAGCGCTTGGCCCGGAAACCCGCCTTCAATGATGGCGGTGTATAACGCACGGGCCCCGCGCAGGTTTCCGGTTTTTTCGACGGCGTCTGCGAGCTCCAGGGTTCCCCGGGCCAGCCAATAGCGCCCCTGATCTTCGAGTTGAACGGTTTCGCGCGTGGCCGGATCAAATCTTATGCGCACCATCCAGAGGGTTTGCGCCGCCTGATCCTCATCGCCGCGCAGTCGCTGCGCCGCACTCAGCTTGACCCCCGCCTCCACCCGAGCGTCATCAGGAGCACTCGATAGATCAAAGATCCGCTCGTAAATGAGAGCCGCATCATCAACGCTGCTGGCGTCCACACTCCCGCGAGCGAGAAGGCAATCCGCCCGGCTCAGGTCGACCCGATAGCGTTCCGGATGATCCGGATAGAGCCGCAGCATCCGCTCATAGAGCATCAACGCACTCCCGAAGTCGTTGAGCTTGCGGGAAAGATCAGCTTGCTTGAGGCGGGCGAAGAAAGTCAGCGGGTGCTCCGGGTAACGCTGCACAAGATCCTCAAGTATTGTGATCGCCTCCCTGAAGGTGCTGTTTGTTCCCCGGCGTTCCGCATAGATTGCGGTTTCCCACAAGGCGATTGGAGCGTAGTCGCTGTTGCTGAACTGGTCTGCCAACTGCCGAAGGGTTTGCTGCGCCGCGCTGAGACTGCCCTCTCCCCCGAGATCACGCGCTGAGATCAGGTAAGACAAAATGGCGGGTCCAGACCCTGGATACCGCTCGCGAAGTTCGGAGAAGACGGCGGCTCCCGCACTCATTTGACCCAGCTCGTAAAGAGCTTCTCCTTTTATGAGCAACACATGGCTGGCGATCGGAACCGCGCCCTCATGCAGCGGGATCATTGGATCTTCGGTCTCTTCGGGAATGACGTTGCGGACATCCTCCGGAGCCTTCTCTAAATCTGCAATGAGAGCATCCGCCAGAGCCGGAGTCTCGGCCGCACGCCCCGCATCAAGTGAGAGCCGGGCCTCCAGCCAGCGAAACCGGACCTGCAACTGGGGCGAAACGGCCTCGCCCTCCCTGGAGATCAACTCACGCACCCGAGAAAACGCTTCCTGGAGCTGATTTTCCCGCCGCATCGCATCGATTAAATTCCATTCGGCCCGCCACCGCTCCGCCAAATCGAGAGAGGCCACGACATCCGGCCGGTCGAGAATGTCTTCCGCCCGGCCCAAACGACCCGCCCGGATCTCTGCCACCATCCACGGAAGCACGGCGATTGCGCGCTGCTCGTGGGGCAGCTCATTAAAGATATCTCCGTAGACATCCGCCGCGGCTGTGAAGTCGCGGTTCCGGAAGTAGCAGTCGCCCATCAGCAGACCAAGGCGGGCACGATCCTCTGCCACTTCTGTCCGCGCTCGCGCCCGGTTGAGGAAATCAGCCGCGGTGCGATAACGAGGTGGATCCCGGTGCCAATTCAGGTAGGCCAGAAGTCGATTGATGTCATCGACCAGAGGCGAACCCGGAAACTCTTCCAGCAATTGTTGAGCATCCGCTTCAGCCGCCGCCAAGTCGCCGGACACCACCCACCGCAGCGCCCGAATCCCCAGAACCTGGTCACGCAGGTAATGACCCTCGCCGACCGACAAGAGCTCCCCCAGAAACTGGTCAAAATCTGCTTCCGTCTGGCCTCTCAATGGGCGACGCGCCAGGAGATAGAGGGCGGTCTGGCGCATCTTCGGGTCGGTATCGGTCGCGACAAGCTGGCGCAAGGCCAGGCGTCCTCGACCGCTGTCATCACCCGAGACAACCCCCATCAGGAGCAGGAAATGTGGCCTCAGCCCGGATTCGGTCAACCCCGGAGCGCGCAGTTGCTGCTCAAGAATCTCGACGGCTTCCGCCTGCCGCTCGAGCCCTACCAGCGCCACCGCAAGGAGGCGCGCCGCTTCAAAGCCGCCACGCTGGCCCCGCATGGAGCGTTCCGTCGTGCGCAGTTCTGACAGAGTTTCCTCACGCGGGGGGGATTCCATCAACTCTCGACGGATGCGCAAAACCTCGAACTGAGCGCGCAGGGTTGCCGTTGGGGCCAGTCGCTCCGCCTCCCGGAAAGAGGTATTGGCCGAGCTTGAATCACCCGCTTCCGAGAGAACAAACCCGTGAAGAAGAAAGTACCAGGCCTGATCCACCTCGGGAAGCGCCGAGGGCGCAATCCCCTCGAGGCGCTCCTTTGCAACAGCTTGCCGGTCCTGAAAGTAATCGACATATGCCTGGCGCAAGCGCCACTCCGGATCCTCGGGATTCGGGTAAAGGGAGAGAATCTCCTCCGCCTCGCGATACTCCCCGGTCCCGATCAGCGCGCTGGCGCGAGGCAAGGTCACGGCCCATGCTTCCCCTTCAGCCAACCCTGCCTCCACCGCATCTTCAAAAAAACGGAGGGCAAGTTCAGGAAACCCCTGTCGCAAGGCGCTTTCTGCCGAAACGATGAGCCAGTTGGCCTCAGCCTCCGCACGCGGCCGGCTCACGCCCTCAACCAGGGTCACTGGAAGCGGCTCGCCGACTGGTTGCGCCCGTCCCGGCGCTGCCAGCGCAAGCCCCAGCCCCAGCACCTGCGCCCAACGAAGAAGTCCCTGCATTCAGCGTACGCTAGAAATCCCGAAGGGGGCGTCAATCCCAGCCAAGAGACCAAAAAACTTATGGCCGAACCAGAAGCACATCCGACCAGTCCCCATCTCTGCGCGAATCCGTTGGAATGGATACGCCCCAGACGACGCGGGCCCGGTCCACAAAATGCCGCGCCACCTCCTCCGCCTCACGTGTGAGAATCCCGCTCAAGATCAACCACCCCCCGGAGCGGACCGCACCCAGCAACAGATCCGCGTGCTCCTGAAGGACGTTTGCCAGAATATTGGCCATGAGGACATCCACTTCCTTGCCCTCCAAGCCTTCAAGCAAGTCGGCCCAGCGGAAATCGACCTCACCCTCAAGCTCACAAAGCCGCGCATTATCGAGGCTGATTCGGACCGAGTCCGGATCGATATCAAACCCCTCAACCGGCGAAAAGCCCAGCTTGCGTGCAGACAGAGCCAGGATGCCCGAACCACAGCCGGCATCGATCACCGAAAGCCCGCTTTTCAATTCCGTCTGACGAAGATCACGCACATCCAGGAGGCGCCGAACACACAATCGGGTGGTCTCGTGGTTACCGGTGCCGAAGGCCATGCCTGGATCCAGAGGAATTAGGCAATCGCCTGCCGGAAGCTCATACGAATCCCTCTCCCATACGGGTACCCAGTGAAGCCCCCGATCGGACCACGGGCGGAAATGATGCTTATACGCCTCCTTCCAGTCAGCATCCTTCATTGGAAGCACCTCGGCCCACAGCTCCAAATCCGGGAAATGCGCCTTGAGGCCTTCATGAAGGGTATTCGCTTCCTCAAGATTTGCGAAGTAACCGCGCAGCTCATGGGTGCCCCGGTCCTCGTCCTCATAGAGCATCCAGTGCTCCTGGTAATCCTCGCAGAAATGGGCCTCAAGCTGCTCAGCCAATTCCTTTGTCACCCCAATGCGTCCTTCAATCATAGTTGTCGCTCCAGTGGCCTTAAGCCTTCGTCGGCCATCCGCTGGATGACGCTCGGAAGCAAGGCGTGCTCCGCTGCATGTACCTTCGCCGCCAGATCTTCCAGCGAATCCTCCGAATCGATCCGGACGGCTGACTGGTCGAGGATCGGGCCATCGTCGAGATCGGGCGTAACCAGATGAACGGTGCAACCCGTCACCCGGACGCCGGAAGCCCAGGCTTGCCCGATGGCGTTCAGTCCCTTGAAGCTGGGCAACAAACTCGGATGCAAATTGATTATTCTTTCCGAAAAGGTCCTCAGGAAATCCTGCTTCAGAACCCGCATGAAGCCCGCCAGAATGACCCATTCCGCTCCTGATGCCTGAATCGCTTCGATGAAGCGCCCCTCGGCGGCGGGATCGAGCTTCGTGCGGAAAGGTCCTGGATCGACAAAGCGCGAAGGCACCCCAAAGCGCTCGCCCAACCCCAGAATCGGAGCTTCGGGCTTGTCCGACAAAATGATCACAGGCGTCGCTGCCCCCAATTGCCCGGCCTGCCAGGCGCACAAAATGGCTTCAGCATTGGAGCCGCGACCAGACCCGAGTATGGCAATCTTCATGACAGAAGGTAATCCGGAATCATTTCTCGAATAAAACGCTACTCAAAAATCCGCTTGGCCTTATCCCAGAAGCTCTTGCTCACGGGCTCGTCCGAATCGCCGCTGGCAAGGGCGAAGGCTTCAAGATGCTTTTTTTGATCGCTTGTCAACTTGCGCGGGACCTCGATGTGTACCCGAACGAACTGGTTGCCGTTGCCGCCTCCGCGCAAGTGAGGCATCCCGCGGTCCCGCAGCTTGAAGACAGTTCCGTCCTGCGTCCCGGCCGGGATCTTCAGATTCACCAACCCGGAGGTATTGGACAACGTCGGCACTTCGATCGATCCTCCCAAAGCCGCCAGCGTAAATTTGATCGGAATGTCGCAATAAAGATCATCCCCCTGACGGTCGAAAAGATCGTGCGCCCGCACATGGATGACGATGAGGAGGTCTCCCGCGGGCGTACCCTGCGGACCGGCCGCTCCGTTGCCGGCTGACCGCAGCTTCTGGCCCGTTTCAATACCTGCCGGAATCCGGACCTTAATCTCGCGGTGCTCCGTTACCCGGCCCTCCCCGCTACAGGTGGAACAAAGTTTTTCCGGGACACGCCCCTGCCCGCCACAGGCCGGACACGCTTGTTGCACCTGGAAAAACCCGCGCGAGGTGACCACACGGCCGGCCCCACCGCAGGTGCTGCACGTGGTTATGCTTGCCCCGGGCTCCGCTCCAGAACCACTGCACGTCTTGCAGGCAACGGGGGCCCGATAGCGGATGGACTTTTCCGTCCCCCGAAAAGCGTCGACGAGCGAGATTTCGAGATCATAGCGAAGGTCCTCCCCCTGGCGGGAGCCGCCGCCCCCACCGCCAAAAAAGTCCTCAAATCCGCCGCCACCACCACCGCCGCCGCCGAAGACTTCGCGAAAGAGGTCGAATGGATCATGAAATCCACCAAACCCGCCAGCCCCGCCCGAACGCGCCCGCCCGCTTTCAAAGGCGGCATGACCGTAACGATCGTAAGCAGCTCGCTTCTCGGGATCTTTCAGGACTTCGTAAGCTTCGGATATCTCCTTGAACTTGGCTTCCATCCCCTTGTCGCCCTTGTGCTTGTCGGGGTGGAATTCGACCGCTTTCTTTCGGTATGCCTTCTTGAGTTCTTCGGGTGTCGCTTCACGGGACACGCCCAGGAGCGAGTAGTAGTCCGCCTTCGTCATCAATCAGGCCTCTGAAGAAGTGGAAGATGCTGCCGGGCCGCTGGACACGACAACCGATGCGGGCCGAAGCAGACGGTCGTGCAAACGATACCCGATGCGCTGGACCGAAATCACCTTACCCTCCTCTACAGATGGATCGGGCTGTTGGGCAATGGCCTCGTGGTTATTCGGATCAAAGGCTTCCCCTTCGGGTGCGATCTCGACAACCCCGTGTTGATTGAGGGCACCCTTGAGCTGCCCAAGAATCATTTCAAAGCCCTCGGCAAAGGCTTTCCCTCCTTCGTGTCCGTGCGCTGCCGAAAGCCCCAGCTTGAAGTTATCAATGATCGGCAGGAGATCTTCAACCAGAGGAAGGGCGGCAAAGCGACGCGCCTCTTCCTTGTCGCGCAGTGTCCGGCGGCGCAGGTTCTCCATTTCAGCCATTACCCGCAGGTATTTCTCCCGCATGGCATCGGCTTCCGCGGTGACTTCGCCCAACTTTTCCAGAAGACCTTCCGTCCCCTGATCGGCCGCACCATTGGAATCGGAGGGCCGCTCCACAGGCTCGGCGTCCTCGACGATGGGTGTCGTTTGGGTTGTGTTCTCGACTTCTTTATTAACGTCTTCGCTCATGGCATTCTTCCTCTGGGGACTCTAGCCCCCAATCACCTGAAAAACCGCCGAACAAAAGACGATTCGCCGGCGAAGGCAAGACCGTAGCCAGAAGAAGCCTGCGTCACTCAGCCGGAATTGCCCTTGGCTGGCGGCGCTCCGGTGCTTTACGGCGGAAGAGGGCCTCGATCGCTTCGTCCATGGACTGCCCCATGCCCTGCAAGATCGACGGGAGCCCTTCAAATGGAATCAGATCCAAAAACCCCAGTGAGAGCGGGTCCACCCCGGCTTCACGGAGTTGCGCCATAAGGGGCTCGAGAAGACCCTCCAGATCAGTGACATCCGTTGCTTCAATTCGGTAATTGATCTCGCTCCTGCGAGGCCTTGGAAGGCCCTCTGCCTCCACCTCCGCCTGAGGGGCATCCACGAATAATTCGTCCAGCCGGATGAAGACACGCTCGATCCGGTAGGGACGACGCGAAAACCCGTCAGAGACCTTCCGTTCGGCTCCCTCCCCCGCAAGCCGCTCGGCAAACACCGCCATGTTGCTTCGCCCATCCTCCCGGACCACGTAGCCGAGGCGCCGAATGACGAGCGTTACCTCCTCAAAGCGAAGTTCATCAGTCTTCAGACTTTGGGCATCGAAGCCCACGCGCAGGTGCTCAACATCAAGAAAATCCGGCGAAGGGAACTCAGGCGGGTTGCCAAGACGCGCGTTCGACACCTCCACAACCCCCTGCACCGGGCTCAGGCGCGTCCGCCCCAGATCCAGATCAAAGTCGGTTCGTTGCTCGATCAATTTCTCCATCTGGGAGGGCGCATAATTGCCGATCAACCAGACACCTCCCACAACGAGGAACACCATCGCCACGGCGAAGGCGAAGAGGAGGAGGAACAGCTTGAAAAGACAATTCATTCAACCAGGTAAGCAAAGCACCCGCCTCAGGCAAACGCCTCCGTCACAAGAAGCGTCGTGTTTTCTTCAGCCGTGTAGGCAAACGCTCCGGCGTAGGGAAGAAGGGCATTGTCGCCCGCCTGCAAAACATCCTTCCGGACACTGTCTTTCAGCGCACCGCTGATAAGGCTCAGAATTCTGGGTTGCCGGTGAGCCACAAATTCCAGCGACTCCCCCTTGGCCAAGGTCAGGCGGCGCAAGGTAAACTCCTCGGCCTCCACCAGCGTCTGGCGAGACCCCTCCGAGTGGATCAGCTCCGGGGCCACATCCCCGAAGTCAATCGATTCCAGCGACGCCTCGATGTGCAATTGACGCGGCTTGCCATCAAGACCCTCACGGCCCCAATCATAAACCCGATAGGTCGTATCGGAATTCTGCTGGATCTCCAGAATCAGATTGCCAGCGTCGATAGCATGCAAGCGTCCACTTGGAACAAAAAGGGAATCGCCACTGCGACAGGGGAGGCGGCAGACCAACGCCTCCAGCTGCTCCTCCCGCAGCGCCTTCTCGAAGGATTCCCGCGTCACCCCCGGCTTCAGTCCCGCGAGGACGGCAGCATCCTCGCTCGCCGCAGCAATGAACCAATTCTCTGTTTTGGGCTCACCACCGAGAGCCTTCGCCTTTGAAGCCGGTGGATGCACCTGCAGACTGAGCCGCTCCTGGCAATCCAGCCACTTTACCAGAATCGGAAAGGGGCGGGTTGGCTCCCAACCAGGACCCATGATCGAACCGGCATGCTGCTCCAGGATCTCACGCAGCGTCTGTCCCGCAAAAGGCCGCGAGACCGCCACTGAATTTGCTTCCGTTCGGTCCACGATTTCCCAACTCTCTCCAATCCGGCGATCTTCCGGAAGCTTTCGGCCGAAATGGCAGTCAAAAGCCCGGCCGCCCCAGACACGCTCCTGGTAAAGTGGTTTGAACAGAATGTGGTTCATATCAACCTGTTTATCATACGCTAAAATGCAGTCAAATCCCATTCAGTCCTTGTCAATAAACCACAGGTCTTTCATTCTCAGCAATATACAAAAATGGGTAAGGTAACAAAGGAATCCAAGTCCCCGCCCGCTACCTTCCGGCCCAGAGGGGTTCGGGCCCGTCCATGGCTCGGCGCGATGGCCCTTATTGTGGCTATTCTTTCCGCCGTTGCCCTCGGTGACTACAGCCCGGACCAAAACCCGCGCTTCACGACCGAAATCACCGAACGGCCCGCCATCGGCCAATGGGGGATGGAAGGGGCTTATTACGCCATCCTGTCCATCGGTGCCGCCGCCTATTCCATCCCGTTCTTCTCGGTGTGGCTGGCCTACATGCTTTTCCTCGCCCACGGACACAAGCTTCGCCTCATGAAGGTGTTCTGTGTGGCGCTCCTGATGCTGAGTTTCGCCGTCTTTGCCAGCATGTTCCAGCTCGAGGCAATCGGGGGAGGACCACCTGTATCGGAGGCAAATCGCTTCCCCTTCGGGCTCGGAGGCTGGGTCGGGTACACGGTCTACGAGCGCGCGATGGCAACCTATCTTGGAATGGTCGGAAGCCTGATCATCTTCGGGGTTCTGACCGTTTTCGCGGGCGTCTTCCTCCTCCACGATAACCTGTTCACCGATTTCCGGATCCAGCTCGACAGCACAGCGAGGCGACTGGCCCAACGCCGTCAGGAATGGGCGAAACGCCGCGAGGAGAAGGATCGCATTGAGAAGATCAACCGCACCTCCAAGGCAAAGCTGGCGGCCAACGCGAAGAAGGCCGAGCGCATGAAGCGGGACGCGGCGGAACGCCAAGCCAAGGAAAATGCCATCGCCGAGGGCAAGCACCCAGCGCCCAAGCGGGGTTCGTTCTGGTCGCTCTTCAAAATAAGACCGGCGAAGCGGGCAGAATCAAAGGGCGCTGAGCCACCCCCGTTTGATCCCATCGTGGAGGGACCCCCCGACGAAAAGACAAAAACCACCTCGCGCACCCAGGTAACCCCCCGCGCATCGCGCCCGGAGCGATCGGTCCAGGACCCACTTGTCGACGACGGCGACAGTACCGATAAGTCTGCCCTCAATAGCCCGGCAGCCGCAAAAAGCCTCGCCCTCGAAAAGGCCCCCGTTGGCAACACCGGCAGCCTTCGCATCATCGCGAGCGAGCCCACCCGAAAAGCCCAGATTTCCCACCCTGTCCGAAAGGGCGACTTCGCCTTTCCCCCGCTGAAGCTTCTGGCGGAACCTCAGCCCCCAATGGAGGAGGATACGACGGAGATGCATCAGCAGACGGCGGAGCTCCTCTTGCGCACCTTGAGCGAGTTCGGCGTCAAGGTGACAATGGGAGAAGTCCATGCAGGACCGGTCATCACTCGCTACGATGTCTATCCCGCACCCGGCGTGCGGGTGGAAAAAATTGTCAGCCTGGACAAAAACATCGCGCTGGGGCTCAAAGCTCTGTCGGTCCGGATCCTTGCTCCGGTGCCCGGGAAAGGCTGTGTCGGGATTGAAGTCCCCAATCACAAGCCGCAGGCCGTCTTCATCCGTGACATCCTCGAATCGGAGGACTGGGTCGACACGAAGGCCGAGATTCCCATTGCTCTGGGCAAGGAAGTCTCCGGTAAACCCATGATCGCGGACCTCACGAAGATGCCACACCTGCTCATCGCCGGTTCCACGGGCTCAGGGAAAACGGTCTGTATCAACGCGATCATTACCTCGCTCCTCTATCACTCCGGCCCGGAAGATGTCCGCTTTGTCATGGTGGACCCGAAGATCGTGGAAATGCAGGTTTACAACAGCCTGCCCCACATGCTGATCCCGGTTGTGACCGACCCCAAGAAGGTCCCAAATGCCCTCAAGTATCTGCTCAACCAAATGGAGCAGCGCTACCAGACCTTTGCCCAGGTCGGCGTCAGAAATATCGCGGGATACAACGCGAAGATGGCGAAGAACCGCAAGGATGCCGACGAGGCGGAGGCGCGGGCAGCCGAGATCGATGCCTCCCTCTCCCCGGAGGAACGCGCTGCAGCCGCGGCCGCTATTGAAGTTCCGCGTGATCCCTCTCTCGAATTGCCGTCAAAACTGCCTTACATCGTCTGCATTGTCGATGAGCTGGCGGACCTTATGATGGTGGCCCCTGCCGATATTGAAACGGGCATTGCCCGACTGGCCCAGCTTGCCCGCGCCGCCGGGATCCACCTGATCCTGGCAACCCAGCGCCCGTCGGTGAACGTCATCACCGGTGTGATCAAAGCCAACCTGCCAAGCCGGATCTCCTTCAAGGTGGCCTCAAAGGTGGACTCCCGAACGATTCTCGATACCGGAGGTGCCGATCAGCTTATTGGCAAGGGGGATATGCTTTTTCTCCCGCCGGGCTCGGCCGACCTCGTCCGCTCCCAAGGTGCCTTCGTAGGCGACGATGAGATCAGTGGAATCGTCGAGTATATCTCGGAGCACAACGGAGAACCCATCTTCGACGAGCAATTCCAACGCTCGGTTGAAGAGGGAACTGATGGAGATGAGTCTGGAGCGGCGCAGGGGGATTGGGACGACGAGCTGGTGCCGGATGCCATCGAGGTCATCCGAACCTCCCGCCGGGCCTCCACCTCCATGCTTCAGCGCCGGTTGAAAATTGGGTACAATCGGGCCGCTCGCATCATGGAACTTCTGGAAGATCAAGGCATGGTCGGTCCGGAGAACGGTTCCAGCCCTCGCGAGATCCTGATCGAGCTCGATTGAACCCCTCCCCTATCCCACCGCAGGGGCGAAAAATCGTTCCGCTCATCGGATTTCATCTCCGCCCTTGAGTCGCCAAGGGATTTCGGACGTGACACCCCAGGCTCAGAACATTGAATCCCGACTCATGTGCGCGGAGCTTTCGAAGTCCATCGTCCTTATCATCAGCGGCCCCGCCGGATCCGGGAAGACAACCCTGTGCGATCAGCTTACCCAGCACTACCGGGAGCAAATCATGAGGGTCGTCACCACCACGACGCGCGCGCCCCGAAAAAACGAAGAAGACGGAATCGATTACCATTTCCTCACCCGTGAAGCGTTTGAGGATGGGATCCGCACTGATGCCTTTTACGAGTGGGCAGAGGTTCATGGAAACCTTTACGGCACAGGGAAAGCCGGCGTGCGCGAAGGCCTCCAGGCAAACCGCGACCTCCTCCTCAACATTGATGTGCAAGGTGCCCACACCTTTCGTCAGACTGCCGTGGAAGACCCACTCTTGCAGGGCCGCCTCGCCTCCGTTTTCATTCGACCCGCCTCCATCGAACAGCTTCACCAGCGCTTGAAGGGCCGCGGAAGCGACACCCCTGAGTCCATTGCCCGCCGCCTTGAAGCCGCTCAAGCTGAGATCCGGCAGAGCGAGGCCTTCGATCATGTGATCGTGTCCGACTCCCGGGAAGCCGATTACCGCGCCCTCGAACAGATCTATCTCACCGCCCGGCAACACCTCGGGGATTGAAGGATCGACCACTGGATTGGGCGGCAGGCGAATCTCTGCCCCAAAGCTTGCTATTTCCCTGCAAGCCGTTCTTTCTGGAGTGTTTCGCAACTTCAAGAATCTGCAGAACCTACCGTGAGAGACGATTACATCAAAGACGCCCAGAAAGTGATCCCGGATCCCAATATCCTCATCAACGTGGTTTCGCGGCGGGTGAAGCAATTGAAGTATGGCCAAAAGCCGCTCGTGGAATCCCTCGAACGCCTGAGCCCCGAGGACATTGCCCTGCGCGAGATTATCGAAGGCAAGATCACCTACGAACTGTTTGATCCGGCTACGGAAGAACAGTAGACGGAGCGGGCTTCACGCTTCTTGAGCGGCATGTCGAGGGCAGAACACTCGCGTGCCCGTGGGGCTGGCACCCACTTCCATGGCAAAAACGAACCAGTCCGACCGCTATAAGGAGATTCGGAACAACCGCGTCCACAAGGAGTATTTTGTCGATGAATCCCTGGAATGCGGAATCATGCTCCGAGGGACCGAGGTAAAGGCGATCCGGCAGGGCCAGGTTCAGATTACAGACAGCTTCGTCCGGATGGATAAGGGCGAGCCGGTCATGTACCACGCCCACATCAGCGAATACGCCTTTGGCACCAACGCCAATCACAACCCCCTGCGCCCCCGGAAGCTCCTCATGAAGCAGAAGGAGATTCGCAAGTGGGAGCAGGCCCTGAAGGCTGGCGGCACCACCCTCATTCCGCTGAGAATGTACTTCAAGAAAGGCTTGGTGAAAGTTGAAATCGGCCTCTGCCGAGGCAAACGCGCCTACGACAAACGAGACGATTTAAAGGCGCGCGAAGCCCAGCGCGAGATCGAGCGCGCGATGAAGCGTTAAGTATCCTTGCTTGCGTTTGCGCTCAATCGGCGTTCACTGGCCAGCCGAAACGCAATACATGCGATTGCCCGGAAGGGTGATACCTTGAACACCCCACCAACTCCCGAAGTCTATTATTTCTCATGTACACAAACCAAAAGCTGAAGTACCACCTGCGCCGAACTCTTACGGTTCCGGCGCTCATCCTCTCCTTTGGAGCCCACGCCATCGCACAGGAAGCGATCGAAGCACCGGCGGAAGCCCCTCCGGCAGCAGCCACTCAAGAGCCCATGGAGAACATCCATGCCGCTCTTCAGGAAATTGATTCCCGCCTGTCCTCAGCCCAGGAAAAGGCGCTCGAGGTCGAGGAGGTGAAGAATGCGCAGAAGGCCCTTGAGAAACAGGTTAACGACCTGATCATTGAAGGAAACCCTGAACTCGAAGCGGTCCTCAAGGAACATGCTGATCTCCAGCAGGAACTGATCGAACACCCCGAACTTCAAAACCCCACCGCACCTCCTTCCGAGGAAGTCCAGCAACGGATTCAGGAGTATCAGGCCCTCGAGCACCAGATCGGACCGGCTCGTCAGGCAGCTTTTCAGGACACCGCGGTCAGAGACGCCCGTGACGCCTTCCAGAGCCAGCTCCTCGAAGAGATGGAAAAGATCGACCCGGACACCCCTCAACTGATCGAGCGGGGGCAGGCCTTGATCGCCAAACTCCAGGAACAACAGATGCGCCAGCAAATGCAAATGCAGCAACAGATGCAGCAGCAACAGCAATCTGAAGCGCCCGTCCGCCCCACCGCCCCAGCCTCCGATGCGGGTCCGACAAGGCCTGACGCTCAGAGCGAAGAATAACTTCAAGAGGCATTCAGCCTCTTCCTTGGTTTTACCCTCAAAGCCCCGCCTCTCCGGCGGGGCTTTTTTGTGCTCAAGTTCACCCGCTCGCACGAGCTTACCCGCAGGAGCGCCGAGCCAGGATCCCTCTATGTCAGCGCGGTTGGCTTTCTGCGAAGGGTTACGCCGACGATACCGGCCCCGCCTACACCTACTACCCATCCGGCCGCCTCCAACAGCGCACCAACGCTCGCGGGGTAGTACAACATACACCTACAATCCTGCGGGCGAGCCCGAGTCCATCACGCACAGCGACGCCACAGCCTCGGTATCTTCGCTGGTCTATGATCGGCTCGGCCGGATGCGCGAGCTTACAGACGCCACCGGCCCACGTGAATTTGACTACGAAGGCCTCACAGGCCTTCCGACCGACGAAACATGGACGTCCGGGACCTTCTCCGGGCTGTCGGTGGAGCGCGGCTACGATTCGCTTCTGCGCGCCGAGTCCCTGGATGTCTCCGCGGCGGCTTATAGTTTGGCGCGGACGTTCAAACAAGGTTCCCGGTGGGATGTCCTGACCGCTCAACGGGGAGTCGCGGCGGCAACCGCACACGCCTACACCTATCTGGCAGATTCTCCGCAGTGGGAAAGCCTGAGTCAAAGCCGGGGTTCAGGGGATACCTTGACCACAACCCGCACGGTGGATTTCCTCGGGCGCACCACCGACCGGGCGCTGACCAAAGGCGTGGATGTCTTGTTGCGCTCCGGTTTCACCTACAATGCCGCGAACCAGCGGGAACAACAGACACGTGAGAGCGATGCCTACTGGAGTTACGGGTATGATGATCTGGGGCAGCTTGTCTCGGCGAGCCAACATGACCCCGAGGATGCGCCGTTGCCTGGACATCAGTGGGAATACGATTTCGACACCATCGGCAATCGCGAGAGTGCTACGGCCCACGGACGTGTTTCCACCTACAGTCCGGATGAAGACAAGCTCAACCAGTACACCGAACGCACGGTTCCCGCTTTCTTCGCTCTACATGGTGAGGCCGCATCCGGGGCGGGTGTATGGATCAACCTGGAAGCGGCTCAACGCCATGACTCGTTATTCTTCGGAGAAGTCGGGGCTGACAATACATCAGCGCCCGTTTGGGCAACGGTGAATATTCTTGCTGCCATCCCAGGCGGGGCTCCCGACGGTTCCGACCTGCTGCACCGGGAGGAAGGTTCGTTTTTCCTCCCCCAATCGCCGGAGATCTTCACTCACGATGAAGATGGGAACTTGACGCAGGACGGACGGTGGAGCTACCAATGGGACGCCGAGAACCGACTTACTGCCATGCAGACCCTCCCCGCAGCCGTGATGGCCGGAGCGCCCAACCAGCGCCTAGAGTTCGCCTACGATTTCATGCATCGCAGAACGCGCAAAGATGTCTTCCTCTGGGATGCGGGAACGTCCGCTTTCGTGCCCGAGTCATCCACCCTGTTCCTCTACGACGGCTGGCTGCTCGTGGCCGAGTTCGACGCCCTCGCCGCCAATGCGCCGCTACGTTCCTACA
>CAYOIB010000069.1:0-9346 GCA_964403935.1 uncultured Puniceicoccaceae bacterium
GGTCGAAGTCCATCCAGGCACCGTCGAAGACTACGCCCGCTACCTCCCCTGATCCCTCCGCCTGCCATCCCTCGTCAATAAATATCTTACCTGGTAAATAAAGGCGACCTCCCCGCCGATTTTATCGAACATCAGTGTTACGAGCGTCAACGCGGGTGAACCGGTTCCGATCTCTGTGTTGGTCTCGGACGAGGATAATGACTTGGAGGAAGTGTGGTTTGCGATCTATGGGAACGGCCATCACCTTTATACGGGTTATGCGTCGGTTTCTGGAGGGGGCCCTATGGTGGTTTCGCATTCGTGGACGCCGCTTCCGAGCCAGCTTGGTCTTGGGCCGTATCTGGTGACCACGGGGGCGACGGATGCTGCGGGGCTCTCGAATGAGTTCAGCGGCCATGGGATGACCTACGACTATTTCATCATCAATCAGGCTCCGCAGGTGACGGGGTTCAATTACCCGTATGAGATGACGGTTGGGGTGTCCGGTCGCATTGAGGTGATTGTTCACGATCCCGACGCAAATCTTGCTCGGGTGGACTGGTTGGTCAGTGTCCCTGGGGAGTCTCCCAATGTCACTGCTTTGACCGTGGTGGATGAAAGCATGAGGCAGCCGGGGACGTTGACCTATACGGTGCCCTTGACGTTTACGCCGCTTGTGGCGGGGACGTATATCCTTTATGCTTCGCCGGTGGATGCCGGTGGCTTGAGCCACTTTGGCAACTCGTATTTCACGGCGTCGGAGGGGCGTGTCGAAATCGAGGCGCAGGCCGAGTTCACGCGGCCCACCGGATCGTATAGCTTTCCGGGCCTGGACATGACGGTTAATAATTTCAATGCGTTCTTCTTTGTCGCTTCCGGATCGATCACGACGAACAACTACGTGGTCGTGCCCCGAAGTGAGTTCCTCACGGCCCCACCCCCGCTGGGTCCTGGGGACCTTGCGGCAGAGCATAATCAGTTGAGGGGCGAGGTTCCCCGCGCCGGTCGCTTGGCAGCTCTCCAGCAGGACAAGTGGCGCGAACTCGTGGAAGGTCTGCGGGAGCTTGTCTCGGTGCGGCACCGCGTGGTCGGCGCACAGGACTGGATCACCACGGATCTGGACTTTCCCGATGACCTGCTCAAGCTGGGCCGGGAGCAGCGGGTCATTTGGGCGAGGCTGAAGGCCCAGCAGTAGGGAGTGCCATCTGAATCGAATAAAATGAAAACACTCGAACAAGAATACAACGCGCTCAAAGCCGTGGCAGAGCGGGCCAAATGGCTCCTTGATAAAGGGGTCAAAGCGGAGGTGACGATCAATCCGGCCACCCTGGCCCCGGCTTATATCGCAAAGGCCAGCGACTGGAGTTTGCCGGGATTCTTCGAGACGGAAGACGAGGCGATTGAATCAGGGAGGGCATTTCTTCTCGGGAAAATCCTCGAAGCCGAGGATAAGTCGGAGGGCATTCAGTTGTGATGGCATCCGAGGACGACACACCCCGCCGTGATTTAGCCGGGCCGAGTGGCGAGCCCCTCAGCCGACGGCAAGAGAAGCTCTCCGAGGATGCCAGAGACCTTCTTGCGTGGGCTTTTGAGGCAGGTCTTCCGGCAAGCTCCATACTGCCGATCCCAATGACTGCCGCTGAGGTGAAGATCGGGGAAGGTGATGTCAGCCGGATCTGTGAGGGCGGCGGGTTTCACAAGCACGGTGGCAGTGACTCTCTGCGCTACTTCACCCATGCCGAAGACGAAGAATGGGCGCTGGTGTTTGCGCATGACTGCGATGGGAGCGCGGAGCGTGGGGCCGCACTGATCGAAACGCTCAAGGTCTAGCATCGGGCAAATGATTTGGAAAAGAAAGAGGCGGGACCTTTAAGGGGTCCCGCCTCCTGTTTTGAAGGGTGTGTTGCGCTCTGCCGGTCAGACTCCGGCCTTCACCCACTGGTCGGTTTCGGAGGCATAGAGGAAGAAGGTTTCCCCATTACCCCAGCCAAACCAGTACCAAGACTGATCGCTGAGGCTGTAGAGCCAGGGCCAGAGGCCTTCCTCACTGCGAAACCAGCCGATGTCGGGGCTGTAGGCGGTGAAGCCATCGCTGGTGGTATTGGCCTCGAAGGTCATGAACCGGGTGGGCGAAAGGCGTTGGGTGGCCCCGCCCCACCACCAAGAGGGGTAGTGGTAGTTGGCAAAGTCCTTGTAGAAGTGGGTCGTCCAGAAGAACTTGTAGATGCGCCCCGGACCGGAAGCCTTGCCGTAGAGGGGGTCTTCCGGGTCGAGCCGGTTCCAGACGAGCCAGCCTCCGGGACGGTTGCTGTCGGACTCTCCGGGTTCGATCTTGTCGCTTGGGAGCCAGCCCGGAGCCTCCACCCCATGTCTGGGGGGGCTTCGCTGGTGCTGCCGCTGGCAGGCTCATACTCGATGCCCTCTTCGAGGAAGTAGCGCATCTGGCCGGGGCTTCCGGCGACATACTCGGGGGGCTCATGCACGTTGTGTCCGAACTCGTCGGCCTGAGTCCAGAGGGCTCCGAGCTGGTCGTGCCAGATCCACGGTGCGGCCGCGATCCCTCCGGTGTGGAAGCGGCCAAACCAGTCGCTCACGAGGGTGCCCGCTTCGCGGGTGCCGCTCTCGATCCTCGCCTGTGGCCAAGGGAAGCGGCGCAGGTGCTCAAAGTGCCGTGCCAGCGCCATCGGGCTCTCGGCCTGTGTCACGGCCTCAACGACTCCCTCTCTCCAGAAGTCCTCGTCTGGATTGACGAAGCTGTTGATGGAGAGCACGACATAGACGCCGGGGATCTCTTTGGTCTCGGTGCGGGCCAGGTCTCCGCTGTAGGCGCGGGTGAGGGTGCCGCCGGGCACATGCCCGACGCCGTAGACCTTGTGGTGCGTCGCCTTGCGCTTGTTGCCGAAGATCTGGCCGATCCCTACGGCCAAGGGATCGGTAGAGCGGTTGTAGATGAAGCTGTCGAGGCGGTGGGCGGCCTCCACCGGCTCATCGCCGCGCAGGGCAAGGCTGCCGGTGGCATTGACTTGGTAGACAGGGAGGCCTTGGCCGAAATGGAAGATCTCGACGGCGACATCCACCGGCTCGAATTCCCATTGGCCCAACTCTTCATTCCAAACCTCATCCATCTTCCACTTCTGGGTTGCCTCGTCCCAGTAGTAGGGCGCGGTATCCTTCTGCACGGGGATGTGTTCCCCACCCCAGAGGTCGATCCCCATGACGGCGAGCAGGTAGTTGGGGTTTGCCCCGTCAATGGCCCACTCCCCCCGCCATTGGTCTTCCCAGTAAGACAGTAAGACTTCGGTCACCGGGGCCGAATATCCGTCGGTCTCACGGGCAACCATCAGCCAGTAGGCATACTGCCGGGCAACCAGGTTCAGAACCTTGCTGTACTCCAGCGGGTAGTCGCGTGGGTTGTGACCATGCACCGGAGAAGGCTCAAAGGCCACCATGAAAGCCTTCTCCCGCTCCGAGGCTTCAAACCCCTCGAAGCGCGTCTGAGCCATCACCCTGCGCGTCTGCTCAGGCAGCTGCACACGGGTTCTTTCCCCGATGCGCTCGTATAGAAAGGTCTTCTGCCAAGGAAGCCATCCCCCAGCCTGAAGGCCGGAAACAGACACCGTGAGCAGAGAGAGAAGAAGGGAGAGTTTTAATTTCATGGAAAGCTGGTTGTTTGTAACGCACCAGGTTTATTCCCTATTAAATCTGGAAACTTCAAGTCGAATCGAACCCATTTTTGGTAAATTCCCCAAACGCCCCCGACCCTGTGCTGTCCCATTGACGGGGCTTCAATTCCTCCCACTATCAGGGGTCATGAAAGTCATTCGGGCACAAAGCGCAGGCTTCTGCTGGGGTGTGGAACGGGCGATCAACATCGCGCGTGACTATGCCAGCAAGGGCAAACACCCGATCTACACAGACGGGCCCCTCATTCACAACAGCCAGATGATGGAAAAGCTGCAGAGCGAGGGGATCCGTGAAGTGGGCGATTACGAGAGCAGCTCGGCCTTGTCCCTGAACAAGGAAGACGATTCCAATTCCGTCCTCGTCGTGCGCGCACACGGCATCAGCCCCGAGCGACGCGCCTACCTGAAGAGCATCGGCATTGAGTTCCGGGATGCCACCTGCCCCGATGTCGGCATCGTCGCAGGCAAGATCCGGCTCCACGCCAAGAAGGGCTATCATACGGTCATCTACGGCGATGCACGTCACCCCGAAGCAATCGGGCTCATGGGCTACACCGAAGGACGTGGCCGCGTGATCGAAAGCAAGGAGGACATTGATCAGCTACCGGACCTTGGAGACAAGGTGGTCATGGTTTCCCAAACGACAATGTTCACCGATGATTTTGGCGACCTGGCCGACCACCTGAAGCTGCGCTTCCCCGAGGCCGTCATCGTGGACACCATCTGCGGTGCCACAAAGGATCGGCAGGGCGATATCGCTGTGCTCTATGAGCAGGATGTTCAAGCCTTTGTCATCATCGGCGGTCACCACTCCGCCAATACACGGAAGCTCGCCATGCTCGCTCGCCGAACCGGACGCCCCACGTACCACATCGAAACGGCTCGCGAGATCGACGTCGAAGAGATGAGGCAATTCCACACCGTCGGGGTGAGCGCAGGTGCATCCACACCGGAGTTTCTGATTTCGGAGGTTTGCAACCAACTTGCCGCGATCAACTCAAGTCCGGCGCCAGCAACCAATTCCTGAGCGCCACCGCCGCGCGCGCCCGGTGGGAAACAGCATTTTTCACAGGCTCACCCAGAACAGCAAACGAGCGCTCATAGCCTTCCGGACGGAAGACGGGATCATAGCCAAACCCGCTCGCTCCTTCAGCGGCATGCAGAATCCAGCCCGCGCAGGTGCCCTCAAAATAACGCTCCTCCCCCGCGGTATTCACCAGGCACAGGACGCAGACAAATTGTGCCCCGCGCAGCGCATCCGGAACCCCCGATAGCTCCGCCAAGAGGCGATCCACATTCTCAGAATCGACCGCGTTCGCTCCAGCGTAACGCGCTGAATACACTCCCGGTGCTCCGCCCAAGGCATCCACAGCCAGGCCGCTGTCATCCGCAAGCGCCCAGTCTCCTGCCTTCAGTCGCGGCACCAGCGCCTTCGCCTTGAGCAATGCGTTTTCCCGAAAGGTATCGCCCACCTCATCGACAAAGGGCATGCCGCCCAGGGCGTCCGCAGCGTAGAGCTCAGCCCCTGTTCCCTGACCGAACAGGCGCTGGAACTCCACCAGCTTGTGCGTATTGTTCGTGGCAAGATAAAATCTCATTCTCAAAGATCGCGTTGCAGGTTATTGGCTCGAAGTGCCGCCAGCGCCAAAATGAGGGAGACGACACTGCCTGCAATAATGGCGGAATCTACGCCCGCCATGAAGAACAGCACGAAACCAAAGACACCGAAGACAGAAATACAAAACCACCTGGTGCCCACCCGATCGAACAAGCGCCCCCCATACGGCAGGAGGAGGCCACTCAACACCGTTCCGATCAGGTAGCTGCCGGCCAGTTGCAGCCGGGTGAGCCCCCTCTCTTCAATGAAGATGTCCGTGAAGACCCTCACCCCCATCGTCTGCCCCGGGATGCTGGCGATCATCCCCAGCGTAGCGCAGGCGACAATCACCCAAGCGTAGAAGAAGGGAAAGCGAGCGGGATCGAATGGATGGCGTGGGTCGAGCTCTGGCAGTCTCACGAAACAGCGCGCTTTTCGTGCTTCCGGCGCTCGTTCGCGTCGAGAATGCGCTTGCGCAATCGAAGGTGATGCGGCGTCGCTTCGACATACTCATCCGCCTCAATATACTCGATCGCCCGCTCCAGGCTGAACTTCACCGGCGGCGCAAGGATGATGCCCTTGCCATCACCCGAAGATCGGAAATTCACCAGGTGCTTCGCCTTCGTCGGGTTCACCGGCATGTCATGGCGACGCGGGTTCTCCCCGACAATCTGCCCGCCATAAACTTCGTCACCCGCTGCAACAAAGAGCTTTCCGCGCTCCTGGAGCGTATCCAGAGCGAATGCCATGACCTTCCCCTGTTCCATCGAGACCAGTGTTCCGGACTGGCGCGCCGCAATCTCGCCGGCCCACGGCTTGTAGGCCTCAAAAAGGTGACTCATCACCCCATGGCCGCTCGTCATATTGAGCAAGTCTGTTTCGAAGCCGATCAGCCCCCGGGTCGGGATATTTGCTTCGACGGTGACACTTCCACGGTGATGCAAGATATTGGTGATCTGCCCACGCCGACGTGCCAGATTCTCCATCACGCCGCCCAGATATTCCTCCAGCACCTCAACCCAGAGGTTCTCAAACGGTTCGCAACGAACGCCATCCTGCTCCAACTCGATCACCGTCGGACGCGAAACAAGCACTTCATAGCCTTCGCGCCGCATCTGCTCAACCAGGATTGCAATCTGCATCGCCCCCCGGGCTGTCACCTTGAAGCGCGTTCCCTCGCCCGTATCCGCCACCCGGATGGACACATTCGTTTTCATCTCGCGCATCAGGCGCTCCCGGATCTGACGGGAAGTCACGAGCTTTCCATCCCGCCCGGCAAGGGGGCCATCATTCACCGCAAACTCCATCTGAATGGTCGGCGGATCGATCTCCACTGAGGGCAACCGCTCGGCTTTCGGATCCGCTGCCACCGTCTCCCCAATATCGATCTCCTCAAAGCCAGCCAACCCCACGATATCGCCCGCTTCCCCCACCGTGGACTCATTCGTGCTCACACCCGCATAGGTAAATACCTTGGTGATCCGAAGCTTCTGCGAACTCCCGTCCTTGCGAAGGGCATGAACCGTATCCCCCATCGTCACCGACCCGCTGAGAATCCGCCCAACAGCGATCCGGCCCACGAAATCATTCCACTCGATGTTGCTCACGAGCATGCGGAAACTTCCTTCTTCAATCACCGGTGCCTCAATCCGCTCCAGGATCGTCGCAAAAAGCGCATCCATATTCTCCCGGGGACCCTCAAGGGTCTTGTCCGCCCACCCGGTCTTCGCGCTGGCGTAGATGAAGGGCGCATTGAACTGCTCCTCCGTCGCATCCAACTCCAGCAAAAGCTCCAGCACCTTGTCGTGCACCCGCTTCGGATCGGCGGACTCACGGTCGACCTTGTTGATGACAATGATCGGACGCAGCCCGTTGAAGAGCGCCTTCTTCAGCACAAAGCGGGTCTGCGCCTGCGGACCATCCAGCGCATCGACCAGAAGTAAAACCCCGTCCACCATCTTCATCACACGCTCGACCTCGCCTCCGAAATCCGCGTGCCCAGGCGTATCGACAATGTTGATCAGATGATCCTTCCAACGCACCGCCGTGTTCTTTGCCCGAATCGTGATTCCCTTCTCCCGCTCAAGATCCATCGAATCCATCACCCGGTCATCCACCGTCTGGTTATCCCGGAAGGTGCCGCTAAGGCGCAGCAGTTTATCCACCAAAGTGGTCTTGCCATGATCGACGTGGGCGATGATGGCGATGTTTCGAATGTGCTCGTTATGCATGGTACAGCCTCCGATTGGAAAGAGGAAAACCTGTCAATATGTCTGGTTCCACATCCCCCCGCGAGAAGAAAAACGTCGACCCCTGAATTTCTGAATTTGGTCATGGAGCGAATGCTGGCAACTGGGCTTGAAAAATCTCCCACGGGGCCGAACACTGCTTCCCAAGTATGCGTCCGAACGAACAAGAGCGGCCCGCTCAGGCCCACCTCCTCGGAGTTGGACTGGATAATGAGGATGGCCACAAACGAATCACCCGCGCCGAGAAATTCTCCGTCGTGGGCGGTTCTTCGAGTACCCATGAAAAAATGACGGAGACCTTGATCAAGACCTTCGAGGACCTTCGCCGCAAAGGCCGCGAGCTCGAAGAAAGCGACCCTCAAGAAATTGCCGAACTGATTCACAAACATCGCCCGGAATGAAAAGGCGCCTCAGCGCTTCATACTTTTTTACTCACAATCAATACCGACGATAATGTCTGCAGGAATTACAGATCTCACAGAAACAACCTTCGATGAAACAATCACCCAGGGCGACTCACCTGTCGTTGTCGACTTCTGGGCTCCTTGGTGCGGGCCCTGCCGGACGGTGGCTCCCATTCTTGAGCAACTCGCCTCCGATATGGGCGAGAGCGTCCGCATCACCAAGGTGAACGTCGATGAAAACCAGAGCCTCGCTCAAAAGTACAATGTTCGCGCCATCCCAACCATCCTCTTTTTCAAGGGCGGCGAACTGAAAGATCAGGTCGTGGGCCTCGTCCAAAAGGAAGACCTGAAGCGCCGGATCGACGCCCTCGCTTAAGCGCGAGCGACAACAAAAGCGACCGCTGGCCCAACTCAGCCAGCGGCCACCACGCCCAGAATCAGAAGGGCCCCGGAAAGCAGAAGGTAAGCTGCCGCTCCCTGGAGCGCGACCTGCCATTGCTCCCGCTCGCTTGCCCGGTGGATGTGCCGAACCTGGACAACGAACCACGGCCCCAGTCCTATCGGCAACAGCAGCCAACAGGATTGCAATTTCCAGGCGAGAACCCCCGTGGCCGCAAAGGCGATCACCCCGCCCACCGCAAACTCGATCTCGGCAAAGCGCCGTCCAAAGACCACCGCCAGAGTTCGCTTTCCTGCCTTGGCGTCGCTTGATCGATCCCGCATATTATTGACCACCAATAGATTGACAGCCAAGGCACCCGGAACGAGTCCAGCCACGAGGGCGAGTGGCAGAGTCTTCACCCCCACCAACTCCGGAAACCCGCCAGCCTGCACGTAAAAGGTCCCGGCTGTCGCCACCAACCCGAAGAAAACCAGGACAAAGACTTCCCCAAGTCCTTTGTAGGCCAACGGATAAGGCCCCCCTGTGTAAGCCACGCCGAAGACAATGCAGGCCAGACCCACCGGCAAGAGCGCCACACCACCGTAAGGCAGAAGCAACAAACCCACCCCCAGCGCCGACAAAAAAACGCCCGCCATCGCACCGCGCATCTGTTCCGGCCGAACCCAACCCGCCGCCACCGCACGTGTGGGTCCCAGCCGCTCCAGCGTGTCCGCCCCTTTCACAAAATCAAAATAGTCGTTCGCAAAGTTCGTCCCCACCT
Organism: uncultured Puniceicoccaceae bacterium; assembly: GCA_964403935.1. Taxonomy (GTDB): domain Bacteria; phylum Verrucomicrobiota; class Verrucomicrobiia; order Opitutales; family Oceanipulchritudinaceae; genus SLLG01. Next base: position 9,076 of record CAYOIB010000069.1, read on the forward strand.
GGATCAGCAACGCAAACACCAGACAGATCCCAGCCACCTCCCACTGCGAAACCCCCAATTTCCAAGCCAACGCCGTCCCGATCCCCACCGGCACCACCGCCGCTGGCAGCGTCTTCGGCCGCGCCGCCAGAATCCAGGACCCCAACCCGCCCCACCCTTCCCCTCGCTCAGTCTCCATCCTCTCACCCAAGCACTTATATCCCACGATGCCAGCCTATCCCCACCAAAATTCGGTCAGCCGGTGAGACGGTGAGCCAATGGCTGCTCGGGG
>CAYOIB010000069.1:9446-14670 GCA_964403935.1 uncultured Puniceicoccaceae bacterium
ATCCCCACCAAAATTCGGTCAGCCGGTGAGACGGTGAGCCAATGGCTGCTCGGGGCTTGCAATGGACCGATGGAAAAATCCCCGAAGGCGATAAACTACCAGGTAATATATTCTGGACATCCAGGACCGGTCAGCAGGGTCGCCGGTTTGGAATATCCGCCTGGCTGGTGAGCCTGCTTGCCGACGTGAAGGATCACTGAGCGCTGAGAAGAGAAAATTCTGTGACCGGCGATTGGCTGACTGGGAGACAAGGGTTTTCCCAAAAGACTTTCTCGGATCTCAAGCGACTTCCCGAACTTCAATTACAAGCTGCAAGCCATATACCGCCTCATCCTCTGAGAAGCGAATCGGGAAACTCTCCGGCTCTCACCGGGCCGCCTGACCTGTTGAAAGGTTCACCGATTCCCACGGGGTCGAGGATCTCCAATTCTGAAAGCCATGGCTGGAAGTCGCATCGATGCGGACGATAAGGCCCTGAAAGCGACAGGCAAAGGCTCCGATCATGATATCGGCGATGGGCCGTTTCGAAATCAGGGAACCTTTTCGGCCGCGCTTGGCACCTGCCTATCGATCCATTGCCTGATGGGCCCGGCGAATATCCTCCCGGAGAAAAATCGCCATCGTCGACAACGCACAGAGGAACAGAAATTCGCATTGCAGGGATTTCCACAAATTCATCATGTCAAATCCTCGATCCGAGAGGCCAATGGGACGGTGGCTTGCAAGGGATCGCTGCGAAATTTGGGTTTCAGGAGCCGGTGAGCTCGGGAGAGAGGCTTTCCGAAAGGCCTTTCCCGATCTGTATCGGATTACCTGATCACCGACTCATCGCCGCCACCCTGGAATCTAGGCTCGGGGGCTGCGGCGCAGGTCGGAGGGGGTGCAGCCGTTCTCTTTCCGCACCAGGCGGCAAAGGATATTGGCGTCGCGTAATCCGGCCAGGCGGGCGACCTCGTCGAGCGGCAGGGAACTGCGCCGGAGGAGTTCCCGAGCAGTCTCGAGGCGAAGCTGGCGAAGGAAGGCTGCCGGGGTCGTTTGAAACCGCTCGCGGAAAATCCGGGTGAGGTGCTCTCGACTGAGGCCCATCTCGTGCGCCAGCATCTTGATATTGAGGTCCGTGCGGTGGCGATTGATGAGAATGCGCCGGGCGCGTTCGATGGGGTCGCTCCCTTCGATCGGGTTCTGCGTTTCCCTCGCCAACGAAGTAATCATGGCGTAAACTGCCGTGGAGGCCTCGAAAGGATCCGCGAAGCGGTTGCGGGAGAAGCGATCCGCCAGATCGAGGAGTCGGGTCTCCGTATCCCCTCCTCGGGACAAGTTTACAACCGGACCGGTTCGACGTCTGAGATCCAGCCAAGTGGAGCGGGCGCTTGCTCCGGTAAAAGCGACAAAAGCCAACGCATACACTTCATCGCCCTGCGGGATGTAGCGATAGGAAGAGTCCTCGGGTGTCACAAAGAGGAAAGCTTGCCCCGGATCCACCCGGTACGCCTCCCCCGCCAGTTCGAAACGGCAGCATCCTTCAAGCGTCAGTTGAAGCACACAAGAAGCTTCAGGCCTCAGGCGGTTGTCCCAGTTGTATCGAGCAGAGTGTTTGCATTCCCGGGCCGCTGCGAGAAGACGAAAAAGAGAAGAGGGAAATTCGCTCATGGATCACAAAACACCAATCTATGTCATGCTTTGCCACTTGCGCAAGCGTAGCCTGTCGCCGTTCAATACCTGAGAATATCACCTCCACACCATCCAACTGATGAAAGAAAAAGACACACCCATAAACGAAGAGAAGAAGACCGCTGGGCACGCCTCGCACACGCAGGATGCCTCCAGCCGAAGCCTGGGCCGGTCCTTTCAGCGCCCTGTCAAGATAACGATGCTAGGAGCCGGCAGCGGGTTCACCCCGCGCCTCCTCAACGACGTCCTCCTCATTCCGGGGGAACAGGGAGGCGAGATCACCCTGGTGGACATCGACACCAAACGCCTCGGGCAGATGAAGTCGCTCATCGAGAAGCTTCTCCAGCTGCACGGGAAAGCCGATAAGTGGAAACTGCGTGCCTCGGCCGATAGGCGTGAGGTCATGAAAGATTCCGATTATCTGGTCTGCTGTGTGGAGGTGAGCGGTCTGGAGTGTGTTCGCCATGATAACGACATTCCGTTAAAGTACGGGATCGACCAGTGCATCGGCGATACGATCGGACCCGGCGGGCTCTTCAAGGGGCTGCGGACGATCCCGGTATTTTTGGATATTCTGCGGGACGCGGAAGAGCTCTGCCCCAAGGCAATCATGCTCAACTACACCAACCCCATGAACATGCTGTGTCTGGCGGCCTTCCGGACCTCCTCGATCCCGGTTGTCGGGCTATGCCACTCGGTTCAGGGCACCAGTCAGCTCTTGGCAAAATATGCGGACGTGACTTACGACGAACTGGACTGGGCCTGCGCGGGAATCAATCACCTCGCCTGGTTCACCCGACTGGAACACAAGGGGAAAAACCTCTACCCCAAGCTCTACAAGCAATTTGAGGAAGAAATCGCAAAGGGCCCTCCAGGTGGCAGGGATATCGTCCGCAAAGACATGTGCGTGCACTTTGGGGCCTTCATCACCGAAAGTTCCGGGCACCTCTCGGAATACCTCCCCTATTACCGGAAGCGAGCCGACCTCCGGGAGTTTTACATGCGTTCTGACTACGAAGGTGAATCCAGCTTCTATGCCAATAACTGGCCAACATGGCGCCAGAATGCCGATGCCGATCGCGAAGCCATGATCAAAGGCGAAAAGCCGATGGAGTGGCAGCGCTCATGGGAGTATGCCAGCTGGATTATCGAAGCTCGCGAAACGGATAGCCCCTTCCGCATTCACGGCAATGTCTACAACCGGGCCAGCAACGGCGGTTCGCTCATCGGCAACCTCCCCGCCGATGGCTGTGTCGAAGTTGCATGCATGATCGACCGCAACGGCATCAACCCCACCCGCTACGGGGACCTCCCGCCCCAGATGGCCGCCCTCTGCCGAAGCAACATGAACGTCTTTGATCTGGGCGCTCAGGCTGCTATCGAACGCAGCAAGGAGCTCGCCATCCAAGCCCTCCTCCTCGATCCACTCAGCGCCGCCATCTGTTCCCCAGCGGAAATCAAGAAGATGACCCTCGAGCTCTTCGATGCCGAGGCCGATTTCCTTTCCGACTACCGTTAAGCGGGAAAGTCTTTGGAATTCAGGGAGCCTGGGGTTGGCGGACATCGCCGCCCCAGGCTTTTAGTTTGGATCGAATGAATTCGATCACCGCATCATTTGTCTCCCGATCGGAAACATCCGTTGATAGCGGCTCACCAAAAGCCAGATGAAGAGGCCGATCAGGCCTTAAGGGGCCAAAGTCCTTGATCAAGCGGCCGTTTGTCCACGCATCCGTCTTCAACGCCAAGGGCACCACCGGAACCCCGCCGCGGCGGGCAAGCTTCACCCCGATGGTATTGAAATCCGCCGGATCAAAGGTCCGCGTCCGCGTCCGCTGAGGAAAGACAATCACGGAAACCCCCGCCTTCAGACGGGCAGCGCCCTCCGTCATGACAACCCGGAGATCATCGCGAGGGTTCTGTCGCCCGACCACAACCGGATTTCGCGCCCGCATGATATGCTTGAAGACCGGGTAGTCCACCAACTGCCGCTTCACCACGAAGGTCACCTCCCGATGCGGCGCAATGAAGGCCGCCAACATGAAGGTCTCCGCCGTGCTCATGTGGTTGCCCACGATGATGCAGGGCCCCTCCAACCGCGAGAAGACGCCAATATTCTCAACCGCCATGGGAACACCGCAGACCTGCAGTGCATGCACAATCTGCATGCTGTCCCAAGCCCAGCGTGCGTCGCTATAACGCCCGCGTTTCGCGCAGGAACTTGCCCGGAAGACCACCGGAACCACCCGGCGGTAGAAGGCGAGACTGGGGAAAGCCTTCCCCAACCACCCTTTTGGCGGCGAATTGGAGTGATACGCCTCCCGCTTTTCCGGCATCTGCATGCCTACCCTTCAACCCCAATTCGCGTGCGCGCAAGCCAAACCGCTCTCATTCAACGTGTTCGACTTGACGAAGGGCCTCGTAAGCCACAATTCCCGCCGCCGTGGAAAGATTGAGCGAGCGCAGGGGCGCCTCACTGAAAGACGGTATCCGGATTCGCCGATCAGGACCGACAGCCGCGTGCAACCAGTCCGGAGCCCCCTTTCCTTCGCTTCCGAAGACCAGCCCATCGCCGCGCTGGAAGGGGCAAAACCAATGGTCCCGCTTTCCATGGGTCGTCAACAACCAGAGCCTTTGAGGATCCGGCGCACTCGGGCTGCACAGAAACGCCTTCCAGTCCGCATGAATGTGGAGATCCAGCGACTTCCAGTAATCCATGCCGCTGCGCTTCAGGTGCTTGTCCGTAATCGTGAAGCCGAGGGGTTCGATCAGGTGCAGCCTCAGATCACCAAAGGCACAGAGCCGTCCGATATTGCCTGTGTTCTGCGGGATCTCAGGCGTGAAGAGAATGATATGCAAGCGGGGCATCACAGGCCGCAAAGTCATGACGAGGCAGGTGGAAGCTCCGGATCCGAAGCCAGGCCGGCGCTCACTTTCTGAAGAACCTGCTTGAATTGGACCACCGAGATTGGCTTCGCGAGGTAGGCGGAAAAACCAGCCCGCATGCAACGTTCGCGATCTTCCGCCATTGCCAGAGCCGTCAGAGCGAGGATGAAAAGCTTGCGCCGACTTTCACCAGCCTCCCCGGCCCGCACCCGCCGAGTCACTTCAAGCCCATCAACGCGGCGCATCTGCACATCCATGATGACAAGGTCGTAGTCCTGCTCCCGAATCGTGCTCAAGGCCGCTTCACCATCGGTCACACATACAGGATCATAACCGAGGCGGTGCAGGAGCTCGGTCGCGAGACGGGTATTCACTGGATCGTCTTCCGCGAGAAGGATTCGCAGAGGATGCTCCCGTCCGAAATCCGGATTGAGTTCTTCGTCCAGTTCGCTCGCTCGCTGACGTGCCTCCACCAGCGTATTCTTCTTGAAGATCACATTCAGGTGAAAAGTAGAGCCAACCCCCACTTCGCTTTCCACCCGGATGCCCCCCCCCATCCGTTCGGCCAGCTTGCGGGAAATCGTCAGCCCGAGCCCCGTTCCTCCATACTCACGGGTCGTCGAAGAATCCATCTGCTTAAAGGCGATGAAAAGGTCCTCCAGCTTATCCT
>CAYOIB010000070.1:0-14629 GCA_964403935.1 uncultured Puniceicoccaceae bacterium
GTGGTGTGAGAGCTTGGGGAGGGCAACCTCCCCCGGCTACTCAATGTGCGCCCGGAGGAAGGTCCCACACCTGTCCGCATTATCTTTTAGTCGCGTATGGGCTGATAGCGGTCGACTTCGGTGGGGAGGGCTTTAGTTCTAAAAAGGATAGAGATGATAGAAGAAACGACCTCTGCTCCGCGCATCCGTGATGCAATGGCGGGCCTCATGGCCAATATCAGGCAGGTGATTAAAGGCAAAGATGACACGATTGAAAATGTCATGGTTTGTCTGCTTGCCTCGGGTCATGTGCTCATTGAAGACCTTCCCGGTCTGGGCAAAACGACCTTGGCATACTGCCTTGCCCGCTCGCTTGATTGTGGGTTCCACCGCATCCAGTTTACCAGCGATTTGCTTCCGTCAGATGTCCTGGGTGTCTCCATCTACAATGAGCGGGATCGTGCATTTTCATTCAAGCCCGGTCCGATCTTCAGCAACATTGTCCTGGCCGACGAAATAAACCGGGCCACGCCCAAAACCCAGAGTGCCCTGCTCGAGGCCATGGATCGTGGAAAGGTGTCGCAGGATGGTGAGACGCACTCGCTGGGGTCGCCTTTCATGGTCGTGGCGACTCAGAACCCGGTGGATTTTGAAAGCACCTTCCCACTGCCGGAGAGTCAGATGGACCGCTTCCTTATGCGCCTGTACATGGGCTATCCAGAATTTCAGGACGAGATGGAGATGCTCCGAAACGGCGTTCTTCGCTACGATGAGATTGGGCTTTCACCAGTCTTGACGGCGGAAGATTTGGTGCGGTTTCAGGCCTTTGTCTCGACGGTGTATGTCGAAGGTTCGGTCCTGGAGTATTTGCTGAAGATTGTAACGGCGACCCGGACGGAAGCCGAATTCAGGGCGGGAGCTTCTGCTCGGGCGAGCCTGGCCTTGAAGACCGCCTCGCAGGCACGCGCTCTCTTGCGTGGACGGGCCTTCGTTACGCCGGAGGATGTTGTGGAAATGACGGTCCCAACCCTGTCGCACCGGCTGGTGCTTCGCCGGCCTACGAGCGACGCCATCGAGGAACGCAATGCGGTGGAGGCCATCCTGAGAAAAATCGTCGACCGGATTTCGCAGCCTGTTTGACGTCGTTATGGCGAAAGGGCTCAACGGCAGAACAGATTCCGAAGGATCCTCTTCGAGTGACTGGATCGATCCAGGATTCCTTGAGCGGAAGAAGCCAATAAGGAACCTTGTTCGTCTCTTCTTTCAGCTCTTCAAACCCCCGCGCGGTCACCGAACGGTGCCGACGCGTCCCGGAGCGGTCTTGATCCTTCTCGCCCTCGGCATCGGGACGGCGGCTTTCAACACGTCCCAGAACATTCTCTACATCGCACTGGCGCTTCTTCTTTCCAGTCTGCTTCTGAGCGGGGTTCTTTCCTGGCTGAATTTCAAGGGTTGTCGCTGGAGAATGGACGCGGTTGGGCCGTTCCGGGTGGGGGAGGCAACCTCCGTCGTGATCGAAGCGTTCAATGCAAACCGCTGGCTCCCGATCTATAGCATCGCCTTCGAACTTTGCGCGAAGGATGGAGAGGCTCGGCAGCGTCTGGTTATTCGTCGGGGCCTGGCCGCCGGTCAAACGTGCCGACTCGACTGGCGGTGGATCCCGGCCCAGCGTGGAGAAGAGGTGCTGATTTTGCAGCGGTTGGTATCGAAATTCCCTTTTGGGTTTTTGCAGAAGTCGATCGAGTACACGGTCGAACACAAAGTTCTTGTCTGGCCAGAGAAGTTAAATGTCCACCTCTCCCCGAATCGAGCGCCTGCAGCCCGCCCTCTGGGGCGCGTGGCTCAGCGGCCGGGGTGGGGGGCTGAATTGCGGCGCTTGCGGGACTACCAATATGGGGATTCGTTCCGACAGATCCACTGGAAGGCGACGGCTCGTCAGCAACGGCTCATCGTGCGGGAAGATTTTGAGGAGACACAACAGGCCTATGCGGTCTCGCTGGGAGGTGCGCGGGATCAGTGGCATGAATCGGCCCAGTTTGAGCGCTTTTGTGCTTTTGCGGCAACTGTGATCGAGGAGATGTATGTCGAGGGGAGGTTGGCGGGGGTTGCCTTTCCGGGGGAACGGATCGTGAACATTCATAACCTCGCCGAATTGCACCGTGTTTTCGACCGTATCGCCTTATTGACGCCGCAGAGTATTCGGCCGATAGCGGAGGGGTCCAGGAGGTTGTCGGTCTTGTCCTTCGTGCCTGAGGGCCGCAGTTCTGTTGTTTGTTTGTCTGATGGGAACCCGCTTGGTCAGTCTTGATTACGCCGATCTCTATCGGGTGAAGTGGATTCTCGGGGGGTTGCTCGGGATCCTTTCCCTATGGAATGTCTTTGCTCTGGATCTGGGACTCCACTGGATGGTGCAGGGGGCCACGCTGCTGATGATTGCCGCCGTTCTGTGGCCACCCCTCGCCGGAGCGTTGCCCAAGTGGTTTTGGAGGATACAGACGCCCCTCATCGTGATTTTCGTGGTGAGTGATTTCATCCTCGCCGGAGGAGATCTGATTCCTCCGTTGATCCGGATGGTGATCCTGTTGACCTTGCTGCGCACGCTGCAGCCACGCACCCGGCGCGAAGACCTGCAGTTGGTCGTTCTCACCCTGCTTTTGGTTGTTGTCACGGGTGTTCTCAGCCTGGAGCTGTCGTTCGCCGCGCAGGTTATGGTTTATACCCCCATGGTGATGCTCTACTTGTTTGTGATCACCCTTGCAGAGAGTTTCGGGGAGGAAGAGGAGGTTCCAGATGATCCTTGGAAGGGTTTTCGTTGGCAGGGTTTTCTCCTGAAGATACGTGGTTTGTTTGATGGGCGTCTGATGGTCTTCAGCGGCCTCTTGTTCATCGGGATGGTCGCTTCGACCACGCTCCTCTTTGTCGCCCTGCCACGCTTTGAATTAGGGCAAGCCCTCCCGTTTCTGCGCATGCAGGCGCGCAGCACGCTGTCGGGATTCAGTGAAGATATTCGCTACGGGGATATCGTAAGTATCATCAACGATGACTCGCTCGCCTTTCGGGCGGACGTTGGAAGCGTTTCCCCGCCGGTTGCGCCCTATTGGCGAATGATGGTGTTGGATGAGTACCGTGGCGACGGCTTCGGGGTTTCCGACAGCCTCCGTGCCGGGGGCCGACGTGAGTCTTCGAGCATGACGATGGCTCCAGCCGCGCTGCGGCACCAGGGTGCAGGGGATGCGTGGACTGTCTATTTCGAGGGGGGCATCAGTCGCTACCTTCCTCTTCCGGGGGCTTTCAACGTCATGCGATTTCAGAACCGGCAGGTGGTCAGCGTGAGCGATCAGGCTGGATCCATCATGCTGGAAGATGCCTCGGCGAATGTCTTCTTTTACCAGATGACGAGCGTCGACCCACGTCCGCGTCCTTTTGTCCTGAAATCAGACGCGGTCTTGGTGGACGAAAGCCGCACCCCGATCCTCCGGCTAGAATCGGGCGGGACCGGATCAACCTACCCGGAGACAACCCGTGTCGTCCCCGGAGATCCAGCCACCCAGCAGTCGCTTGAGCGTGCCCTGCGGGACATCGCTGCCGGAACGAGGGAGCTCTTGCCGGTGGATGTCTTCATCGAGCGCGCGGTCCACTACCTGCAGCGCAATCGGGGCTACAGTCTTCAGACGCGCGTGCCGCAAGGCGAAGGCGACCTGTTGACGCGGTGGATGGATTCGACCGAGCCGGGTCATTGCGAATTGTTTGCCGGGGCCTTCACGCTCCTCGCCCGGCAGGCCGGCCATCCAGCACGAGTGGTGGTCGGCTTTCACGGGGGAGACTGGAACGGTTATGAAAACTATTTCATGGTGCGCAATCGTCATGCCCATGCTTGGACAGAGATTTTCGATCCGGAACGGGGATGGGTGCAGGTCGATCCCACGCCGGGTTCGGGACGGCAAGGGCAGGGGGCGTCGGATGGATCGGGCGATCGCGCCAACGCGGGGATCGACCGGACCTGGTCTGCTTATATGGACAGCCTGAGAATCCTGTGGTACCGCCGGGTCGTTAGCTTTGACCGCGAACAACAGCATGAACTGGTTTCCGGGCTGGGGGGGCACCTGCGTCATCTGACCGGATCAGCGATCGCTTTCCTGCAGGGTTCTCTTGAGCGGTTGCGCGCCTGGTTCGCGGAACCTTGGGATCGGGAGCATATCACCTTCCTTTTGAGGAATCTGCTCGTTGCCATAGGGGTTTGGGTCGCTCTGCGGATCCTCTGGAGGTTTCTCAGCTCCGGGCGCTATCGATTTCTCTCCGGAACCTCCAGGACGCGGACCGAAGCGGGCCGTTGGCTTCGACGACTTCAGGAAGCATCTGCGGCCCATCCAGCTGCCGATCAGCCCGAGGTGCAGACAATCCGGAAGGACCTGCTTTGTCTCCGCTACGGCGATCCCGCCGCCTGGCCTCCGGCGGGCCCCATATTCAAGCGGGTGCGAACCCACCTTCGCGCCTTACGGAAGCTCAAATGAGTCGATCCGCCACCAAACGGAAGGCAGTAAGGCCATCCACCGCAACATTCCGCTTGCGTCAGTCGCAGGGATGTTTAGGCCTTACCGTTTTTCGCGATTCCAGATTTTGCCCAGTGACGGGTGGTGGAATCGCTGTTTGATCACCACACACATTAACAAGAACCATTGAAAGTCGACATGCGCGCGTCGGCTTGTCACGGGTGAAATCGCCCGGGATCCGCGCACTTAAGTTATGAATATTACTATCAAAGACCTCCTCGACGCCGGTGTGCACTTTGGTCACCAGGTCCGCCGCTTCAACCCGAAGTCCAAAAAGTACGTTTTCGACAACCGGAATGGCATCAGTGTCATTGATCTGGAGAAGACTTACAGCCAACTCGAGAAGGCTTCCGGGTTTATCGAGGAGCTCGTCGCTTCTGGAAAGAACCTCCTGTTTGTCGGCACGAAAAAGCAGGCCAAAGAGATTCTCCGCGAAGCTGCCACCAGCTGCAACATGCCCTATGCATCTGAGCGTTGGCTCGGGGGCACACTCACGAACTGGGTCACGATCAAACGCTCCATCGACAAGTACCGCCGCTATCTGAGGATGGAAGCCAGTGGCGAGTTTGAGAAGATGCACAACAAGGAAGTTGCTGCGATCCGCCGTGAAATGTCACGGATGCGCCGGAATTTTGAAGGCATTGTTGACCTTGAAGGGATGCCTTCCGCCATTTTTGTGGTCGATACAAAGAACGAGGAGATTGCGGTGGAAGAGGCGCGTCGCCTGAACATCCCGCTCATTGCTTTGGTCGATACCAACAGTGACCCGTCATTGATCGACTATCCGATCCCTGGCAACGACGACTCCATCAAGGCCATTCGCATTGTTGTGGAAGTGGTCTTGGACGCCGTTCAGGCAGGTTTGGCCCGCCGTTCCACCCAGGACAGCAGTGCTGCGTTTCGCACGATCACGCCGGTGGTCAGTGCTCCCGTCACGGATGAGCAGGTTCCGGTTACGTTTCCCACCCGCGGGAGCGGTGAAGAAGCCACGGTCCCAGAGACTTTTAGCTCCGACGATTGAGTCGACATTAGGATTTCATTATGAGCGATATTACCGCACAGATGGTCCAAGCTTTGCGTGCCAAAACAGGTGCCGGGCTGATGGACTGTAAGAAAGCCCTCGTTGAAGCGAAGGGTAACGAAGATGATGCTGTCACGATTCTCCGGAAGAAGGGGATTGCCAGTGCTGACAAGAAGGCGGACCGCGCTGCCGGCGATGGTCTGGTCGATGCCTACATCCACATGGGTGGAAAAGTAGGTGTCCTTCTTGAAGTGAACTGCGAATCGGACTTCGTCGCCAAGACGGAGGACTTCAAGAAGCTGGTTCGCGACATTGCGATGCATATCGCCGCTGCCAGCCCTGTATGTGTTTCGCGGGAAGAGGTCCCGGCTGACCTCCTGGAGAAGGAACGCGAGATCGCGGCCGGTCAAGCGGGTGACAAGCCTGCTCAGATCGTCCAGAAGATTGTCGATGGCAAGATCGAGAAAGTTTATCAGGAGATGGTCTTGCTGGAGCAGTCCTTTGTGAAGAATCCGGATCAGACGATCGCAGACCTCGTGAAGGAAAAAATTGCCGCCCTGGGTGAGAATATCGTCATCCGGCGCTTCTCCCGGTTCCAGATCGGCGACTGATCACGTCTTCGTATTGTTTTTCAAGTCCCGACCGGCCCAGTGCCTGTCGGGACTTTTTTGTCGGCTGATTCCGTCCCTGAAAATTGGGTACGCTTGAGCATTGGAAAGCGCAGCAATTCAGTATGTTCTGCTTGTTGGCCGGAGCTTGAAAGAAGATGAAAGGCGTGATCGAGAGGTTGAATCGGAGCGGATGGCTGTCAGGCTCAGCGTCTTGGAGAGCGATCTTTGGCGGTGCAGGATAAGCCCTTGAGGAGGGGATGTAGCGATGAAACCAGATTTTGAACGAGCCGCATTCAATACCGATAATCCACGCGACGGAGCTTCATGATGAAAGAAACAATCGGCATCTTTGGTGGGTCTTTTGATCCGGTGCATGTCGGGCACCTGATGCTGGCAAGGGACGTTCTTGAAGCCCTTTGCCTGACACAGATCCTGTTTGTTCCGGCCGCACGGAACCCTTTGAAGACAGCGGTGCCAGGGGCGTCCTCAGCCGATCGCGTGACGATGCTTCAACGTGCCGTGGCCGGCAGGGAGGGTTTTGGGATTTCGTTGGTCGATGTCGAGCGGCCGCCGCCAAGTTATGCTATCGATACGGTGGAGGCCCTCCGGAAAGCACACCCGAAGGCTCGCTTCATCTGGTTGATTGGAGAGGATCAACTGGCGATCCTGGATAAATGGCACCGGGCATCTGAGCTTGCAGAACGTGTTGACTTCGTGGTGCTTCGGCGCCCGGGGATGAATGTTCAGCCAAACGAATTCACTGTCGATCACTTTCGTCTCCGCTACTTACTGACGCGCCGAATTGAGGTCGGGTCGACGGAGATCCGGGAGCGCATTAGAACCGGCAAGCCAGTTGACTTTTTTCTTCCGGACCCTGTTATTCAATGGATTGAGCAAAATAGCCTCTATAAAGAACAAGACGGAAAACTCCGCCCCTGAAGTCTCGATGGCCGACCCCCTTCGGGCTTGTTGCGAAGCTCTGGACGACAAGAAAGCCAAGGATATCCTGGTATTGCATTTCGGTGCCGAAGGGTCGATTGCAGACGACTTTATCCTGGCAACGGGCACCAGTGAGCCGCATTTGCGCGCGCTGGTGAAGGCGGTGGAGACCGCGCTCTCCGAGCAGGGTCGGGAGTATGCCTCCTCCACCCGGGGCGTCCGCAGTGGATGGATGGTGATCGATGCCTACGATTTCATCATTCACGTTTTCACCGATGAGATGCGCCGCTTCTATAACCTCGAAGGGTTGTGGCGGGATGCCCGCCGGATTGAGTACTCGATGCAGTTGCCTTCTTCGTAATGACCGCTCAAGAGTGTGCGGATCATGGCTGAACCCAAGGCGAAGAACTTTATCTACGAGCGCATTGATGCGGATTTGAAATCGGATCGGATTTCAACCGTTGTAACCCGCTTTCCCCCGGAGCCGAACGGCTACCTGCACATAGGGCACGCCAAGTCGATCTGCCTCAACACGGGCATCGCCCAAGCTTATAACGGGCGCTTCCATCTGCGGTTTGACGACACCAATCCGACAAAGGAAGAAACGGAATACGTCGAATCCATTATGGAAGACGTGCGTTGGCTCGGTGGTGACTGGGGCGAGCATTTGTATTTTGCCAGCGACTATTTCGAGCAGCTGTTCGAATGGGCCATCCACCTGATCAAGGCAGGACATGCCTTCGTTTGCGAGTTATCGGCCGAGGAAATCCGGGAGCATCGGGGAACGCTGACCGCTCCGGGTAAGGAGAGCCCGTTTCGCAACCGATCGATCGAGGAGAGCCTCGACCTGTTTCAGCGGATGCGGGCCGGAGAGTTTGAAAATGGGGCGAAGGTGCTGCGCGCCCGGATCGATATGGCGCATCCAAATCTGAACATGCGCGATCCTGTGCTCTATCGTATCCAGCATGCGCACCATCACCGCACGGGCGACGCTTGGTGCCTCTATCCAATGTACGACTTTGCGCATGGTCAGAGCGATGCCATCGAAGGGATCACACACAGTATTTGCACGCTCGAGTTCGAAGACCATCGACCGCTTTACGATTGGTTCCTGGAGCACCTCCCTGTGCCGCATCACCCGCAGCAGATCGAGTTTGCCCGCTTGAATATCTCGCACACGGTTCTTTCGAAACGGAAACTTCTTCAGCTCGTGAAAGAGGGCCACGTGGAGGGGTGGGATGATCCGCGAATGCCTACCCTGAGCGGCTTACGGCGGCGCGGGTACACCCCCGAAGCCATTCGCGAGTTCTGCGAGCGGGTTGGGGTGGCCAAGCGCAATAACGTCATTGAGCTGCCGCTCTTCGAGTTTTGCCTGCGCCGTGATCTCGAGGAGCGGGCTATCCGCCGCATGGCGGTTCTGGATCCCCTCAAGGTCGTGATCACCAATTTCCCCGGGGAAACGGAGTATTTCACGGGTCCCAATCATCCTGCGGATCCTGATCGGGGTGAGCGGCGGGTTCCATTGACGCGGGAGATCTACATTGAGCGGGAAGATTTCATGGAAGAACCGCCCAAGAAGTTCTTCCGGCTGGCCCCTGGCCGGGAGGTTCGCCTTCGCTATGCCTGTTACATCACGTGCACCGAGGTCATCAAGGATGCAGATGGAAACGTGGTGGAGCTGCACGCAACCTTCGATCCTGAATCCCGCGGCGCATCGACCCCGGACAATCGCAAGGTTAAGGGAACGATTCACTGGGTGAGCGCGAGCGAGAACCTCCCGATTGAAGTTCGACTCTTTGAACCTCTCTTTCTTCAGCCGAATCCAGATGACGTGCCCGAGGGAATGTCGTTTCTCGACATGTTAAATCCGGATTCGGTTAGAACAGTCAGCGCCTTCGGTGAAGTTGCTCTGAGCGATCGCCCATCCGCTGAGCCCATCCAGTTTGAGCGCAAGGGGTACTTTATCCTCGACGCAAAGGCGGGCTCGGCAGGTCGCCCGGTCTACAACCGCAGCGTGACCTTGCGGGATTCCTGGACCCCTCAGGCGGGATCCTGACTTTGGCTCCTCATCGCGGCTCCAGGTGTTTCCCAGTCCCGCCGGGGCTGCGGTGAGCGATGATGCTGGCCCCGTCGGAGCCAGCATCATGAGTCCTGAGATTCCACACTCAGGCTGCCTGCACCTGCTTTGTCTTCCGCTCCCGCCGTGATTTCCAGAGATGCCCACCCGCGAAGAGAAAGAGCATCCCCAGGGCCAAGTAAGTGGAAGGCTCTGGAACTGGAACCACTCCGCCATACGACTGAAGACGGGCAATGGCCTGGTAGCTCGTCGTCCGGTCATCCGTCATGGAGAAGTTGGTCCGACCCAGGCCGTTCACCACTTCATTCCAGCCATAGGCAATGCTGACGGGTTGGTTGCCCTCTCCGACGCTGGCCAGATTGGCAAAGCCTCCCGAAGCGTCCGGCGCAGCCCAGTAGACGAGGGTCAGGATCTCTGCTGTGGAAACAGTCAGAACGCCTTCCACCACCGGTGCCGACGAGCTTCCCGAGCCTGCCGGAGCCACATCCCCAAAACGAAGAGCGGTTTGTGGGGCCATGGCTTGCGAAACCCGGTCCCCGGGGTCCACTAGGGTGTAGAAGGCCAATTCGTTATTGTGCGACAGCTGGGCCGAGGCGGCAGCGGTCAGCGAGAAGAGTGCGACGAGTTGAGATAAGCGACATTTCATTGCGATGTTAAGCATAGTCAGTTTCGGCAGCATCGCAACCGCTCTTAAGTATTTTCCGTATACAGCCCAAGGCAAAGGAATGTGGTGCCTTCTTCCCCCCCTTCCCCCGCCTTTGTTGTGCCAAAACGGTGGCTTACCGCACACGTCCAAAAAAAAGAGCCGGCTGAAGCCGGCTCTTGAGAAAATCTGAAATTCGGAACTTAGGCGCGGGTCCGCTGCAAGGATGACCGCCAGCAGTGCCCTCCCGCAAAGATCATGAGTAGGCTCAGAGCCAGAAAGGTGGATGCTTCCGGCACCGGAACGACGCCCCCGTCATAGGGCTTGAGGCGGGCAATGGCTTTTTCGCTATCACCGCCGCCGCTATAGTTTTTCAATCCCTGCCACTTGAAGATCAATTCACCGCCGGTGTTGCCTGAAGATACGTCGTAAAGGCTGTCGCCAAAGTCTTTTGCATCCACATCAAACCAGAAGACGAATGTCTGGACGACATCGTTGGGCGCATGTGGACCGGCGTTGGGGCCTCCTCCTGGAGGTGTGGTGAGGCCGATATAGTCTGTGGCAGGTCCCACCAGCTGTTTGCTAGGGTTGAGGTTCATTTGCGAAGGTTGGGAGATGCTCCAATTCCTCGGAGCTTGCGCGGCCCCGTCAAAATACATCTGAAAAGAGAGTGGCGTCTCCAGATTCACCCGTCCGCTTCCAGCGGCAGCGGGCTTGTAGAGCGAAATCTCATGCAGGCGCCCGGTTGTCTCCGGGGTGTTATCCGAACTCTGGATAAGGTTCAGGATGGCCATGCCATCGCCATAGAAAATGAGAGAGCCGTCGAGGTTCACACGTGTGGGAACATCGTTGCCCGGCAGGGGATCGGTCCGGATGGCCTCGAATGTGTAGGCCCCCACCGGCATTTGGCCCTGCCAGTCAGGATTTCCGTAATCAATGTCCCGCAGATAGAGAAGCTCAGGATCGAAGATCAGCTGGGCGTAAGAGCCCGTGAGCAAGGTAAGGAAGGCGATAATTTGAGCGACACGACATTTCATAGGAGGGGGTCAGAATCGCCATTCTGGTATTGATTGCAAGAAAAAATAAGTAGTTTTACGCAGTTTAGTAGGCGTTAAATATTCTTTTGTGCGGGGCTATCTTGAGTTTTTTATGGGCAATCTCCGCATGCTTCATCTGAGGCATCTGCGCTGTCTGTCATCTGGGCGTGATGAATGGCAACAATGGAGGCTGAAAGGGTGGTGGCCCGGATCTGCCTGAAGCCCGCCTCCCGGATCTCGCGGGTCAGGGATTCTTTTGACGGAAAGGCTTCAATGCTTCCCGCCAGATAATCATAAGCGGTTCGATTGCCGCATACGATACGCGCCAGGAGGGGAAGAAGGTATTTCAGGTAGATTAAATAAATGGGTCGAAACCAGGGTGCGGGTTGGGTGAACTCGAGCACGAAGAGGTGCCCATCCGGTCGCAGGACCCGCTTCATTTCCTGGAGCCCGGCGAGCCGGTTCTCAAGGTTTCGAAGACCAAAGGCGATGGTGACAACGTCGGCGTAGCCATCGGGCAAGGGTAGATCGAGGCAGTCCGCCACGGCAAAGGGCACCCTGGCCGTTTGGGAGGAGCGAGCGGCTTTGGCCCGGGCTTTCTCAAGCATGGGTTCACAGAAGTCATAGCCCTCCACGACGATGGAGGGCCCAAGGTGCTTCTTCAGGGTCAGGGCGACGTCGCCGCTGCCTGTGGCGAGGTCGATCACTTTGGAGGGTCGGGTGCGGGCGACTTGAGCTGCGAGGCGCCGTCGCCAGTAGAAGTCCAATCCGCCACTGAGGACGTGGTTGGCGAGATCGTAGCGGCGGGAAATCCCCGCGAACATCGAACGAACAGAGGCGGCTTCCGGCATTGTAGAGGGATCACACACCCCAGCTTCGGGAAGTCAAGAGGCAGCGATCTGCTGCACGGCTTCAAATCGGTGGCAGTTGATCAAGTGATCATTCACGAGCCCGCAAGCCTGCATGTGAGCGTAGAGGGTGGTGCTTCCGACGAAGGCGAACCCCCGCTTTTTCAGGTCTTTGCTCAAAGCATCGGATTCCGGTGAGGATGCCGGGACATCCGCCAAGGTTGCGGCCCCCCGAACAAGGGGCCTCCCACCGACAAAGCTCCAAATGTAGTGGGAGAAGCTGCCGTGCTCTTTCTGAATGCGAAGAAATCCTTGGGCATTCTTGACCGCTGCGCGAATCTTGGCGCGATTCCGGATAATGGAAGCATCCTGCATCAGGGCTTCAACCTGGACTTCGTCGTAGGCAGCGACGGTCACTGGATCAAAATTGGCGAAGGCTTTGCGATAGCCGGCCCGTTTCTTGAGGATTGTGGCCCAGCTCAGTCCGGCTTGGGCTCCTTCCAGAATCAGGAACTCGAAGTGCACGCGGTCGTCGTGGGCGGGCACGCCCCATTCTTCATCATGGTATCGCACATAGGCGTCGAATTGGTTGAGACACCAGGGGCAGCGGGTTGGTTCGGACATGGAATGAATCAATGGCGGCGCGGAGGTCGCTCCGCAAGAATTCGCTGCGGGATGTGAAATAAGAGAGGGGTGAGCCCGGCTCCCTTAGAAGGTGCGGGCCAAGCTGACGGAGCCGAAGACCTGGTGGCGTCCGCCTTCAAAAGTCCGTGTGCGCAGGGTCTGAGCATAGGAGGCCTTCCAGCGCCCTGCGACAATGCCAATACCCGCGTAGACGTCGGCCACGAGGGGGCGGCGATCGACGCTGTGGCTTGTCCGGAAGGTATTTCCATCCAGGGTGATGTCGCGGAGAACAAGACGTGCATCAAAACCACCAAAGCCATGGATTCCCCAGTAGGCGGCCTGACTCATGCGGGCGATCTCACGGGGGGCGGGGGCATTGGTATCGCCGGCGAGCCGGATAACGCTGGCTCCGAAGTCGGCGGGCAGGTTCCATCCGGCGCGGATAGCGGCACCGGTGTTTGCATAGGTAAAGACGTTTCCAAGACTGCCCCCGAGATGGCCAATGATGTCTGCCCTCCAGCCTTCTTCCCGGCCAATCAGATCATGCCGGATTTTGCGCTCCCCGATGAAGTTGATTGCCGGCTCATTCTTGATCTGGTTATCCCAGCCCCGGGCTTCGGGTGCATCCTTCCGGTAGCGGTGAACGAAATTCTGGAGTTCTTCTCCCAAGGCCCAGGGACCGACCACCCCCAGGCTCATCTCCAGGGTATCGAGCCGCGCCCCTTTCTTGTTATGCAGGGCCAGACTGAGGTAAGCCCAGCCTGCGTAGGGTCGATCATGTTCGATCAGGCCTTCCTCCTCGAGGTCTCCCGGCGTGTAGAGGTTGTGCCCAACTGCAATGGCGACGTTTCGCCGGTCGCTGGGCTTATTCACCAAGGGCATCCAATCAAAAAGCCGATAGAGCCGACCCGGAAGGCTTCCGGTGCCCTCGGCCTCGGAAATCTGTGGAGAGATCCAGGCGACCCTCAAGCCACTGGTATAATCCTCATCACGACCACTGAAGAAAAGATCGTTTTCGTAATCCACCCGCAAGGTCCAGCTCGAGGGGTCCGTTTGGAGGGTCGCACCCGGGGCCTCGAAAGAAACGATCGAAAGCAGTCCCACCACAAGAGGCCACGCCCCGAGACGGTGAAACCAACGCCTCTTTTGCCTGGGTGTACTCATGGGTCCTTTGCGGCCAGCTTTCGTTTTTATCCAGCCTTGACGGGTTCCCGGAGGGGGGCCGAAAGACTGGCGGCCTTTTCTCCTATCGCCTTCACGGCTGCCGCCGGGTCGCCAGGGTTGCGCCCGATGCAGTTGACCAGCGCGCTCCCCACAATGACCCCGTCGGCAATGGACGCCACTTCGCGCGCTTGTTCCGGATTTGAGATCCCAAAACCAATACCGACGGGAAGATCCGTGTGCGCGCGAATCCGTTGCATCGCATGACCAAGATTCGTCGCCAGTTCCTGGCGCTCGCCCGTGACCCCTTCCTGCGAAACATAGTAGATGAAGCCCGTGGTCGCCTCCGCAATGATCGGAATGCGGTCATCGGGCGTGGTCGGAGCAACAATAAAAACGGTTTGCAACCCATGCCGTTCACAGGCCGACAAGACTTCCGAGGCCTCTTCCGGCGGCAGGTCCAGAACAAGCAGGCCATCGACTCCCGCCTCTTTGGCCCGCTTCACGTAAGTATCGACCCCGATATTGAAGACGAGATTGTAATAGGTGTAGAAAATAATCGGTGTCTCGACCGCTTCCTCCCGCAAGGTGGCCACCATGGCGAAGACATCATCCTGCGTCGTTCCGGCATTCAACGCACGTTGAGCGGCCAGCTGGTTCGTCAGACCATCCGCCAGCGGATCCGAAAACGGGACCCCCAGCTCGAGAAGCTCAACCCCGTTGGCCAGAAGCGTGCGGCACACATCCAATGAAACCTCGGGATCGGGATCACCCGCGCAGATGTAGGCAATGAAAAGAGCACGGTTTTCAGCGCGTCCACGCGCAAACGCCTTGGAAATGCGGTTCATCCCTTAAAGCGAGCAGATTCCCTCAAGCATAACAATCTCCAAATCCACTCCCGAATCCTAACGCATTCCCCAAAGGATCGGAAAAAAAGGTTGCCTTCCTCATACCTTCGATCGATTCCTAAGACTTTAGATTTTCGACTCCCGGAGAGATGGCTGAGTGGTCGAAAGCAACGCTTTGCTAAAGCGTCGTACCTCTAAAGGGTACCGAGGGTTCGAATCCCTCTCTCTCCGCCATATTGCATAGCAAAATTGTTGCGCTCCAGGCGCAAAAGGAGAGGAGGGAGTCGAACC
>CAYOIB010000071.1:0-14315 GCA_964403935.1 uncultured Puniceicoccaceae bacterium
GCTGCCGGCAAGTAAAGCAAGCCGACGCTTGTAGCGACAAAACACTTACAAACAACCAAGCCCCCTTGCTGAAAAGCAGGGGGGCTTTTTTTGGCTTCAAAAATATAACGGGGCGGCAGCCGACAGATGGGAAACGATCGGTTGAAGCCACACGGTGCCCTGCCACCGGCTAGGGGCTCCCCGAGCCTTGCGAGGGAGAACCCAAGGCCTTCAGGTGGCGTTCGAACTCTGCCACATCTTCAGCCGTATCAATCGCGATCATGGGATAGTCCGTCACACCGACTGCGATCCGATGCCCATGCTCCATGACCCGGAGCATTTCAAGCCGCTCTGCCTGTTCCAAAGGCGTTGGAGCCCAGGTCGAAAAAGATTCCAAAAGATCAGCGCGGTAGGCGTAGAGGCCCAGATGCAACAAAGGGTTCATGACAGATTCCGCCCCTTGGAATTGCCCTCCCGAGTCCCGAAAATAAGGAAGGGGTGATCGCGAGAAGTAGAGGGCGTATCCCTGCTGATCGAGCACGACCTTCACACGGTTGGGATCGCGAAAGGCTGCATCATTCCGGAAAGGCTGCGCCAGGGTTCCCATCGCCACCCCGTCCGTCATCAATGCCGCCAGTGCCCGGATCTGCTCACCGCGCACCAGAGGTTCATCCCCCTGAACGTTCAGAACGATCTCCGCGCCGATGGTGCGATTTGCTTCGGCAATCCGATCGGTTCCACTGGGATGATCCGTCGATGTCAAAACCGTCCGAAAGCCCTGAGGTGCCAGAACCTCAACAAGGCGTACGTCATCGACGGCAAAATAAAGGGGGTACTCCGGAGCCTCGGATCGGATGCGTTCAGCCGTCCACAAGAGCACCGGCTTTCCTGCAACAGGGTGAAGCAGCTTCTCCTGAAAACGCGTGGAACCCAGGCGGGCGGGAACGATGATGGCCAGCTTCATACCGCCGGATCAACTTTCCTTACGTCGCTTCAGAGCAGCCTTGATGAAAGCCGCAAAAAGCGGATGCGCCTTCCGTGGCTTGCTCTTGAACTCCGGATGAAACTGCACCGCCACGAACCACGGGTGATCGGGCACTTCGATAATTTCAACCAAATCCCGTTGCGGATTGACACCCCCAATACGCAGCCCCGCCTTCACCAGCGTGTCGCGGTAGGCGTTGTTAAACTCGTAGCGGTGCCGGTGCCGCTCACTGATCGCCCCCTGCCCATAGGCCTCGAAGGCGTGAGTGCCTTCCGGAAGGGTGCAATCATATGCGCCCAATCTCATCGTAGCGCCTTTGTCCGCAAGATCCCGCTGGTCCGGCATCAGGTCGATGACGGGGAACTTCGTCGATGCATCAAATTCAGTGCTGTTGGCCCCTTCCAGTCCGGCAACATTCCTCGCAAATTCGATCACCGCGATCTGCATGCCAAGACAGAGCCCATAGTAGGGAATCTTCGCCTCCCGGGCGATCCGCGCCGTTTCGATTTTTCCAAGAATTCCGCGCGAGCCAAAGCCCCCCGGAACGAGAATGCCGTCATACTGCAACAGTTGATCAATGCTCCCTTGCTCTTCCAGCTTTTCAGAATCAACCCGGTGAACGTTCACGGCACAATCATTCGCGATGCCACCGTGGGTCAGGCTTTCGTAAACACTTTTATAAGCGTCTTGTAGCTCGATATATTTCCCGACAACGGCAATATCCACCTTGTGCTTGGGATATTTCAGGATCCGGACAACCTCGCCCCAACCATCTTCTCCCTGGGATCGATCAATCTGCAACTGTTCCAGGACCAGCTCGTCCAGCCCTTCGTTCTGGAGCATCAACGGCACTTCATAGATAGATGTCTCCACATCGCGTTCCTCAATGACGCCCCGCACCGGAACGTTACAAAACAAACTCAACTTCTGACGCAACTCACGCGGCAGTGGCTTCTCCGTACGGCAGACCAAGATGTCCGGCATAATCCCAATCTCGCGTAGCTTCGCCACCGATTGTTGAGATGGCTTTGTCTTCAATTCGCCTGCCGCGGCCAAATAAGGCACCAGCGTGACGTGCACAAAGATCACATTTTCCCGGCCACGCTCGAGGGAGAACTGCCGCATCGCCTCAAGGAAGGGCAACCCTTCGATGTCGCCCACTGTCCCGCCAATCTCCGTGATGATGATGTCGACGTCTTCCGCCTGTGCCTCAAACCGGCTCTTGATCTCGTTTGTCACGTGGGGAATAACCTGGATCGTCTGCCCCAGGAAATCGCCCCGCCGCTCCTTGCGGATAATCGTGTCGTAAATCTGACCCGACGTGAGGTTGTTGTGCCGGCTCAACGCGCCACTCGTAAACCGCTCGTAATGGCCAAGGTCCAGGTCGGTCTCGGACCCATCGTCCAAGACGTAGACCTCCCCGTGTTGAAACGGGTTCATTGTGCCTGGGTCGACATTCAGGTAGGGATCAAACTTCTGTAGTTTGACCCGGAGCCCCCGCTGTTCCAGCAGCGCCCCGAGCGCTCCTGCCGTAAGACCCTTCCCCAGCGAAGATACCACGCCGCCCGTTATAAAAATGTGCTTGATCATGTTCCTTTTGAGGCAGGGACCCCGGCAAATAAAACCATTTGTGCGGGTCACCAACCTACGGGCCTCTACAAATCCAGCAGGCACCCCGACTGGCAACGGGAAACTATCACAAAGGGTGATTTTGTAGCCCCGGTTATAAGCAGAGATCCCCTTTCCCGATTCGCTGCCGCCCACACCCCCTTGAACAATCAGCCGCCACGATCAGGTCAGGGCCGAACCGGGTCGCTCATCTGGGCGGTGCGATCGCCAGCGACAGCCCAAGCCCCAGACCGCGGTGGCGTCCCGGATCACCGCCGCCAAAACATCAGGCTTGATGCTTTGCTTCGGATCGTCGCCGATACCGGACAGCGGGTGAACGTGTGTTTCAATGATGAGGCCATCCGCCCCGTAAGCCATGGCTGCCAGAGCCGCCGCCGGCACATACTGGGCCCGGCCAACCGAATGGGAGGGATCAAAGACAACAGGTGCCCAGGTTTTCTCCTTCAGGAGGGGCGTGATCGCTTCATCCGGATGGTTTCGGTAACCATCGAGCGTCGGCATGGTTCCGCGCGGGCATAGGACGACGTTGGGATTTCCGTTTGCGACAATGTATTCTGCTGCTGCGATGAATTCATCCACCGGCCCCATGTGCCGCCCACGCTTCAACAGTACCGGAATCCCTGAGCTGGCCGTTTCTTGCCCCACCTTCGCCAAAAGCGTATAATTCAACGCATTTCGAGTCCCGATCTGCAACATGTCGACCCCGGCCTCGACCGCGAGCTTCAGCTGGTTCTCATCCATCACCTCGGTGATGACGGGCAAGCCGGTCCGCTCCCGGGCCTCAATCAAGAACTCCAGCGACTTCGTTGTCCCCTGAAAACTATGGGGCGACGTTCGTGGTTTCCAGACACCACCCCGGATCCCGTGAGCCCCCGCTTCTTTCACCGCCGCAGCCGTCTCGAAAAAGGCCGCGCTGTTTGCCGGATCAATGGTACACACGCCAGCAATGAAGAGAGGTGCCTGGCCGATGGACACGCCCCCGATCTCAATCTGATGCTGAGCAAGATCCGAGCGGCGATCCATGAACTTGTAGACCGACTCCATCCGATCCACCCGATCGACATAGGAAAGGCCGAGCAGGCGGTTCACCATCGTTTCGCTGCGCTCGTCGCCGATAATGGCATAGATGTCACGATTGGCTCCATGGATCACTTGAATCCGGCAGCCAAACTCACCCACGATGAATTCGATCTTGGCTAATTGCGAATCTGTCAGACGGGGTGCTTTGGAGATAATCATGCGACAAAAAGTTGACGGTAGACGTCTTCTATTACCTCGAAGCTGCCTGAATGCAACCCCCGCGGCCGACCGTTTCCGATGTTGAAACCCCGCGATTGCAGCTTGCAAGATGCCTTCCGCCCGATGGTTCTGAAAACCAATACCTGTAATTGAATCACACTTATGATCATAGATTTTTCCAAGCTCGCTGCCGGACAAGCCTACTTCGCCATCATCCAGTTGGTCGTGCCCCGGCCGATCGCGTGGGTCCTGAGCTCAAATTCAAACCGCTCCTACAATCTCGCCCCGTTCTCCTTCTTCAATGCAGTGGGTGGAGAGCCCCCCTACATTGCCATCGGTATCGGACGCCGCCCGGATGGCTCCCAAAAGGATACGCACCGCAACATCGGGGCGCGGCCCGACTTCGTCGTTCACCTGCCCTCTGTCGACAATGGCCCCGCGATGGTTCAGTCCTCCGCCACCTTGCCCCCGGAGGTTTCCGAGGTCGAACACGCAGAAGTCGCCCTCCAAGCGGTCGATGGCTGGCCCCTCCCACGAGTCCGCGACGCCCGCGTCGCTCTCCTCTGCCGACGCGAAAAGTTCGTCTCCCTCGGGAACAGCGCCACAAGCCTGCTCTTGGCTGAGGTCACGCAGGCCTGGGTCGATCCAGCGGCCGCCTCCACCGAGAATGGGCGCCTCATTATTGACCCTGCCCGCCTCGATCCGCTTTCCCGCCTCGGCGGCTCCCTCTACGCGCACCTTGGACCCCTTGAATCACACCAGCGGCCCTGATCCGGGGCGACTCCGTTAGCCGCCCCCTTCTGCACCGTTCCGATTTTCAGCCTCCGGGACTGGGGATTTTCGGGAGTTCCCTTAAAGTGAGGCATGCCCAGCTCTCCCTCACCCCCACGTGATCCCGCTATCGATAACACCCGATCTTTTTTTCGCGAAGGCTATCGCTTCGTCTCAAACCGATGTGATCGCCTGCACTCCGACATCTTTGCCACACGGTTGATGCTTCGGAGCGTGTGGTGTGTTCGGGGCGAAGACGCCGCGCGCATGTTTTATACCCCAGAACGTTTCACCCGTCGAGGAGCCATCCCGCCGACGACAGTCATGCTGTTGCAGGATCGGGGGAGCGTGCAGACACTTGACGGGGCAGCTCATGCGCACCGTAAGGCGATGTTCATGTCCCTCATGTCGCCAGAAGGCATCAACCGCTTACGGACTCTGTTCACTGAATCCTGGCGTAAAGCAGTTCCACGCTGGCAAAGGATGGGAACCGTGCCGCTGCATGCCGAAGCCCAAAAGCTGCTCTGCCGTTCGGTCTGCCAATGGTCCGGGCTGCCGCTCAATGAAGAAGAGGCGCGTGAGCGAACGCGGGAGTTTGCAGCCATGATCGACGGTGCCGGGACCGCCGGCCCGAGAAACTGGAAGGGGTTGATCCTTCGCTCGCGCACGGAACGCTGGGCGCGCGACAAAATCAAGCACGTCCGGGAGGGTCGCATTGAAGCAACCCCCGGCAGCACGCTTCATGCGATGGCTCACCACCGCGACGAATCCGGGCAGCTCCTCAGCACCAGAACTGCCGCAGTCGAGTTGCTCAACGTTCTTCGCCCAACGGTCGCTGTAGCTCGTTTCATCACTTTTGCCGCCCTCGCTCTCCACGAACATCCGGAAGCGCGCGCCTATGTCGAAGCGCTTGAAGAGGACGCTCTCGAACACTTCGCCCAGGAGGTGCGTCGCTATTATCCTTTCTTTCCGGTCATCGCGGGAAAAGCCCTCCGTCCCTTCGAATGGCGCGGCTTACGATTCAAGGAAGGTCAATGGGTTATCCTGGATCTCTACGGGACCAATCACGACCCCGTGCTCTGGACGTCCCCCGGCTCCTTCCAGCCCGAACACTTCCGCGAATGGAAGGGCAACGCCTACAGCCTCATCCCCCAGGGAGCTGGCGACGCACATACAACCCATCGCTGCCCCGGTGAACGTATCGCCCTTGAACTGATGAAAGAATCAGTCCGACTCCTCATGAGCGAAACCAGCTACGATGTTCCTGAACAGGATCTGAAGATTCCGTTGAACCGCTTCCCCACACTCCCCGCGAGCGGATTTCTGATGCAGCTCCGCCCCTCAACTTCCCCCACAGGATAATAGTTTCCTTCTCACCTTGGACTGGAAAGCGGAAAATCTTTCGCCTTCAACTGACCACACCCAGTTGTCATTTCTCCTTTGGAGTGAAAGACTGTCGGTTCCAACACCGGTCGCAAATGCTCTGGAGACACCGGGCGTGAGATCGCTTTGGGCAGGGAAAACGCAAGTGACTTGTCCCTAACCATAAGCTCTGCCAGAGCCCCTCAATCCGACCAACACGCTCAAGGAAGAAGCCTTATGATCGTCCAAACCAATACCGATGATAACATCAGTGGCAGCGAAGCCCTCGCTCGCCACATAGAAGGCGTTGTCGCCGATACCCTCGGCCACTTCACCGACCACATCACCCGCGTCGAGGTTCATCTCAGCGATGAGAACGCTCAGAAAGGGGGCCGGGACAAACGCTGCACCATGGAAGCCCGCATCAAGAACCATCAGCCCCTCGCCGCCACCGCCGATGCGGAAACCCTGGAGCAGGCCATCGACCTGGCAGCAGAGAAACTTTGCCGCAGCCTGAACAACACCCTCGGTCGCCTCAATAACCACTAATATTGCCCCTGATCAGAGCGACGACCGAACGGCACCGAGGCGAACGCCTGACCCAAGCTCAGCCAGCTCGTGATTCCAGTGTGAAGCGAGCCCTCCTTTTCTCCCGCCTCAAACCTCCTTTCTCCCGACCCTCACGTGATAAGCAGCTGGCGTTGCATCTCCCCCACAGTGCAGCGAATCAGTGTCGACTCCGCTCATTTCTTTGAAAATGGTTCACCGTCTATGCCCCAGGTGACCATCAATGAATACCAGATCTCCCACGATTTTCCCTATGATCCAACCTACGGGTATGGACTGAAAGAGCTGCTCGCTGTTCCGGTGCCGCCCGAAGTTGAGGGCTTTGCCGACTTCTGGAAAGAGCGCTACGAACGCGCGCGCAACCACACCCCGACAGTCGAGATGAAGGCGGCCGATTCCAACAACCGCTGGAGGGTGATGGACGTGACATACAGTGCCCACGATGGCTTCATCGTCGGGGGCTGGCTCCTCTTGCCCACCCAGGGTGAGGTCAAACGGGCTTTTGTCATGGGACACGGTTACGGGGGGCGCGAAGCTCCCGAGCTTGAGTGGCCTTTTTCAGATGCCGCCATTCTCTTTCCTTGCGCACGGGGCTTTCACCGCAGTGCCCACCCTTCGCTGCCCTCCGATGCGATGAACCATGTGGTCCATGGCATCGATGATCCCTCCACCTACCTGATCGGGTCCTGCGTCGAAGACCTCTGGCACGCCGTCTCCGTGCTCGCCAACCTGTTTCCCGAGGCCGCCGATCACATAGCATACGCAGGGGGCAGCTTTGGCGGCGGATTGGGAGCCTTGGCGCTCGCATGGGAAAAGCGTTTCCAACGCGCCCAGTTTGGCGTGCCCACTTTCGGCTGCCAGGGACTTCGGCTACAACTTCCAACGGGCGGCAGTGGCCTCGGTGTCCAACAGTACGCTAAAAAACATCCCGAAATCGTCGAGCGAACCCTTCCCTACTACGACGCCGCCGTCGCCGCCCGGCACATCACAGTCCCTACCCTCTGCGCCTGCGCCCTCTTCGATCCGGCAGTGGCGCCTCCAGGACAGTTCGGCGTTTACAACGCCCTTTCCGAACACCTGCGCTCCCTCTTTGTGCTCGCAGGCGGGCATATTGAGTTTCCCGGTGTCAATGGCCTCAAGGAACAGGAAAGGCACGCCGCGGTGGAGTTCCTCAATAAAAAATAACCACCGCCCCAAAGTCGCCGCTCCTCGTCTCATCGCGACAGCCTCCACCTCAAAACCAATCCGCAGACGCAAAAGGGCACTGCCCATACTGAAAGGTGCACGCCTCCAGGCAATCAAAGCGTCAAGTAGATCTTACCTGGTAGGATATGGCCTCCGATCACTGAGCTCGACCACCGCGCCGCACGCGCTGAACAGTGAGGCACGCTCCCAGCGCTCCCCGGCCGTCAAGTAGATCTTACCTGGTAAGATATGGCCGACCAATGGGCTCCAGGGCCGGTTCTGCCTCGAAAAGGCGATTGGGATTGAAATCCGGTGCTCTTGGCCAAGATTAGGGCTCCGACGAAGCGCGGGTTCGGTCTCGGGCGTGTGGAGCGGACACTTTGTTTCTGGAACGACCATCGGTTACACGAATAAATGAGAGCGTATTTTTTCCGGCGATTCCTTCTGATCCCGCCGACCCTGATAGGTGTCACCCTTATTGTATTCGCCCTTGCGTGGGTGGTTCCCGGGGGCCCGGTCGAACGTTATGTGGCCGAGATGCAGATGGCGGGCGCGGAAAGTCGGGGCGACGCGACCGCAGGTCGGGCGCTATCGGAGGAGCAGATTGAGCAGATGAAGGCTTACTACGGCTTCGACCAGCCGTTCCACATCGCCTACCTCAGCTGGCTGGGCAACGTCTTGCGGGGCGATTTTGGGCGCAGCTTTATCTACAACGAGCCGGTGTTGTGCGTCATTACTTCAAAACTCCCGATCTCAATCTACTTCGGGATCATGACGTTCCTCTTCACCTATGGGATTTGTATCCCCCTGGGGATGGTGAAGGCGATCCGCCACCGCACCTGGTTGGACAACTGGTCGTCCATTCTGGTTTTTTCGGGCTATGCGATTCCGAACTATGTCTTCGGCAGCATCCTTATCCTGATTTTCGGGGCCCAACTGCAATGGTTTCCATTGGGTGGATTCGTGGGCGAAAACTTTTCCGAATTGTCGTTTGGCGGAAAAGTCGTGGACCTGCTGCACCACACGACTCTGCCCCTCCTCTGTTACCTCATCGGCTCGTTCGCCTTCCTCACCCTCCTCATGAAAAACAACTTGATGGACAACCTCGCGGCCGACTACATGCGCACAGCGGTGGCCAAAGGGGTCAAGTTCGATGCCGCCGTGCTCAACCACGCTTTCCGCAATTCGATCATCCCAATTGCAACGACCTTTGGACAAAACCTGCTTTTCTTTCTCACGGGGTCCTTCCTGATCGAAGTCATCTTTGACATCGATGGCTTCGGGCTTCTCGGGTTCCGGGCCATTGTCGACCGCGACTACTTCACCGTCATGGGCATCCTCGTGATCACTTCCTTTGCGATCATGCTCGGAAACATCGTCTCTGACATCCTCGTCGCCCTGGTGGATCCCCGGATTCGCTTCAACTGATGCCATGCGCCTGAACCCGTTAACGATTAAGAAGATCAAACGCTTCCGGTCCCTCCGCCGGGGCTATTATTCCTTTGTCCTTCTGGGCCTGCTTCTTCTCCTGGCCGCCTTCGCCGAACTCTTTGTCAACAACCGGGCGCTCGTCGTCTACCATGGGGGAGAACTAAGATTCCCCACGTATACCCGTCAGATTCCCGGCACCGAATTCGGTTTCGACTACTCCCATGAGACAGACTACCGTGAACTAAAGCAGCGCCTACAGGAAGAAGGTGGCGGATTTGTCCTTATGCCGATCATCCACTGGGGCCCGAACGAAAATGTTTACCCGGGTGAGTTCATTCGGCCCCGATCACCTGACTTCGAACGGGGCCACTACCTCGGCACCGATATTCAAAACCGCGACGTCCTCGCGCGCTTGATCTATGGTTTTCGCAACGCCATGATCTTTGCATTCGGCTTCGTCGGGGGCGTCTACCTGCTGGGAATTGTCATCGGGTGTGCCATGGGGTACTTCGGCGGGTGGTTTGACCTGATTACCCAGCGGTTCATCGAGATTTGGGCCAACATTCCCTTCCTCTACACCGTCATCTTTATTTCGTCCGTCTTCCGGCCAAACCTCCTGATGCTGCTGGTGATCCTCGTCGCCTTCTCCTGGACCGGGATGACATACTATATGCGAACCGGCACCTTCAAAGAGAAGGCCCGCGAATACGTCGCCGCTGCCCAAATCCTCGGGGCATCGACACCCCGGATCATCTTTCATCATATCCTTCCCAACATCATCGCAACGCTGGTCACCTTCATGCCGTTTCTCATGATCAGCGCGATCACATCTCTCACTGCGCTGGACTTCCTTGGCTATGGGCTGCCTGAACCGACCCCGAGTTGGGGCGAGATGCTCCGACAAGGCACCGAGCGCCTGAAGATCGCACCCTGGATCACCCTGTCAGCATTCTTCGGCATCACGATTGTCCTTATCCTGATCACCTTCATTGGCGAGGCGATCCGCGAGGCCTTTGATCCCAAGAAGTTCACTGTTTACGAATGATTTTTCCGTATCACAAGCCCGTCTTCCTCACTCTTCTGGTGGCGGCATTCGCCTTCACAGGCTGCTGCCGGGACAGCTCTGCTGACGCCGCGGACACCCCTGCACCCGACGTCTTTCCCGAGATGCAGGCCTACTTTGAGGAACACGCCGAGTTCTACCGCTTCCGCACGCCCGATGACATTCCTGAGCATCTTGAATGGGTCGATAACATGCACTTGCCCGATCTGGGCTCCCCCGAAGCCAGGAAAGGCGGGATCCAATACAGCGCCATGCAGGACTTCCCGCGCACCTTTCGCATTGTCGGCCCGGAAGCAAACAACTCCTTTCGCCGGTTTCTCCTGGACGACGTTCTTGTCGGTCTGGCGCATCTGCACCCAAATGTTGAGGGCGAGCATCAATCCTATCCCGGCATCGCCCGCGAATGGGCGCTTGATTACGAAAACCGCACGGTTTACGTCCGCCTCAACCCCGATGCCCGCTGGAGCGACGGCGTCTCGGTGACAGCCGACGACATCGTGTTCATGTTCTTTTTCTACCAGTCAAAGTACATCAACGATCCTTGGTACAACAACTGGTATGGCGTCGGAAATAACTACACCAACGTCACCCGCTACGATAGCCACACCCTCTCCATTACGATGAAGGAGGCGCGCCCGGATCTGGAACGGCGCATCCTTACCCTCCGGCCCTTGCCCGCCCACTTCTTCCGCGAATTGGGAGACGACTTCGCTCAACGCTACCAGTGGCGCTTCATGCCCACGACCGGAGCCTATGTCATCACGGACGAGGAGGTCGAGCGCATGCGTTTCAACCGCGATCGCATCCGGCTGACGAGGCTAAAGGACTGGTGGGCCCAAGACCTGAAATTCTGGCGAAACCGCTTCAACCCGGACGAAATACGGCTTCGGGTCATCCGGGACACCCCCAAGGCCTTCGAAGCCTTTCTGCTCGGGCAACTCGACATGTTCGGCATGAATCTCACCGAGTACAACTATGATATGCTCCCCGACGACCACCCACTCGTTGAGCGGGGATTCATTCACAAAAGCACCTTTTACAACGACGTTCCCCGACCAACCTGGGGCCTCTGGATCAACACCAGCATGCCTCTCCTCAGTGACAAGGACATCCGCAAAGGCATCCACTACGCCACCAACTGGCAGCTTGTCCTCGACCAATTCTTCCGCGGCGACTACGACCGGATGAACACTGTGGCGGATGGTTACGACGACATGACGCACCCCGATATTCGCGCCCGCCCCTTCGACCCCGGACGGGCCATGGAGTACTTTGCCAAGGCTGGCTTCACCCGCCGGGGTCCTGATGGCATTCTCGTCAATGATCGTGGACAGCGTCTTTCCTTCACCATCACCACCGGCCAGCAGGTGTTTCGCGGGATCCTCTCCATTCTTCGCGAAGAAGCCCGCAAGGCTGGCCTGGAGCTTCAATCGGAGATTCTGGATGCCTCCGCCAACTGGCTGAAGGTGCAGGAAAAAAACCACGAGATCGCCTTTTCTGGACTGAATGTTTCCGTCGAGCGCTACCCCCGCTTCTGGGAAACCTACCATTCGTCCAATGCCTATTTGGACGCCTTCCTGCCGGATGGCACACCCAATCCAGAGCGAAAACTCCGCACCCAGACCAACAACATGGAGGCGGTCGCGCTATGGGAGCTCGACCAGCTGATCGAACGCTACGACGAATCAGACTCCATCGATGAGATGCGCGATCTCACCCACCGGATGGCAGAAATCCTCCATGAGCACGCCTCCTTTGTTCCGGGATTTGTCGCCCCCCAACTCCGCCTCGCCCACTGGCGCTGGGTCCGGTGGCCCGATGATTTTAACGCCCGGTTCGCGCGCGACACCGGAGAGTTCTACCTCCACTGGATCGACGAAGACATACGCAGCGAAACCCAAATGGCCATGAAAACCGGCGGCCGCCTGGCTCGCTTCTTGCCATGGGTCGCCGACGAACGGAACAAGGTGCCTGCCCAATTTCCCAAACGCGTCCGCACCTTTGACCAATGGCGCGTCAATCCGGATGAGAACTGAAGCTCCTCCGCATTCGCCTCACAAACAACATGTCCAGTATTCTTGAAGTAAAAGACCTCAAAACCAGCTTCGACACCGATGCCGGTCGCGTTGACGCCGTCGACGGCGTCAGCTTCAACGTAAAACGAGGCAAGACGCTCGGGATTGTTGGGGAATCCGGCTGTGGGAAGAGTGTCACCGCGATGTCGATCATGCGCCTTCTCCCACGGCCTTCGGGTCAGATCCAAGGCGGCGAGGTGCTTCTCGAAGGCACCGATCTCCTGAAGCTGACACCTGGCCAGATGCGCAAGATCCGGGGGGCTCGGATCGGTATGGTCTTCCAGGAACCCATGACCGCCCTCAACCCAGTCCACCGTATCGGACGTCAGCTCAGTGAGGTCTTTCTCCAGCATCTCAGGATTTCAAAAAAGGAAGCCTGGGAGCGCTCGATCGAAATGCTCCGAAAGGTGGGAATCCCCG
Source organism: uncultured Puniceicoccaceae bacterium (assembly GCA_964403935.1). GTDB lineage: Bacteria > Verrucomicrobiota > Verrucomicrobiia > Opitutales > Oceanipulchritudinaceae > SLLG01. The sequence goes on from CAYOIB010000071.1 coordinate 12,707, forward strand.
CCCCTGAACTCCGTGTCGGCGAGTTCCCACACCAACTCTCCGGCGGCATGCGCCAACGCATTGTCATTGCCATGGCCATTGCCCTCAAGCCCAGCGTCCTCATTGCCGACGAACCGACGACTGCCCTCGACGTGACCATTCAGGCGCAGATCCTCGAACTCATCAAAGAGCTTCAGGAAGAGATGCAGATGTCCGTCGTCCTGATCACACACGACTTGGGAGTGATCGCGGAAACTTGCGATGATGTCGTGGTGATGTATGCCGGACGCGTCGCCGAGCGCGGGACCGTAAACGATATTTTCCACAACCCGCAGCACCTCTATACCGTCGGACTTCTCGAATCGATCCCCCGCCCGGAAACGCCGCGCAAAACCCGGCTGAAGACGATCCCGGGAATGGTTCCCAGTCTCCATGACATGCCTCTTGGTGCCCGGTTCGCTTCGCGTTCACCGCATCCGCTTGCCCAAGAGTATATGGCCAGCCAGGATTTCAAAACCGTTCGCCCGGCACTGGCACAGGTCGGGCCCGAGCATTGGGTCGAAGACGCTCCCGCCGTCCGAACCTTCGACGCCTGAGCTTCAACCGCCCTTTCTCCAAAATGGTTACTGACCGAGCCCACCTTCTCGAAATTGAGAACCTCAAAATGCATTTTCCAGTCCGCGGGGGCGTCTTCATGCGCACCCAAAAGGTCTGCAAAGCCGTCGACGGTGTCTCCCTGCGCATCCGCCCCGGCGAGACCCTTGGGCTCGTCGGTGAATCGGGATGCGGTAAATCCACCCTTGGCAAGTGTGTCGTTCGCCTGAATTCGCCCACCGCTGGCACCATCCGCTACAACGATACCGACATCACCAAGCTCAGCCGCCGCGCCCTCAAGCCTTACCGGAGGGACATCCAGATGATCTTCCAGGATCCCGCGGAATCCCTCAATGCCCGGCACACCATCGGCAACATCCTTGAGGAACCCTTCATCATTCATAAAATCGGAAAGGCATCGGACCGGCAACGCAATGTGGCAGAGCTCCTCGAACGCGTCGGCCTCACCCCCGATGCCGCCAATCGCTTCCCGTTTGAATTTTCAGGCGGCCAGCGGCAACGAATCGGTATCGCCCGGGCCATCGCACTCAACCCCCGGCTCGTTGTGTGCGATGAGCCGGTCTCCGCACTCGATGTTTCCGTCCAGAGCGCCATCCTCAACCTCCTCCTCGACCTCCAACGCGACCTCGGGCTCTCCTACCTCTTCATCGCGCACGATCTCGGCGTCGTCAAACACGTCTCCGACCGCATCGCTGTCATGTACCTCGGAAAGATCGTTGAACTCGCCCCCGCCGACGAACTCTTCAACAACCCGCTCCACGCCTACACCAAAGCCCTCATTTCTGCTATCCCACACCCCGAGCCCGGAAAACGCCCCCAACGCATCCTCCTCCAGGGAGACGTCCCCTCACCCATCGACCCGCCGTCAGGCTGCCCCTTCGCCTACCGCTCCTGGATTCCCACAACCAAGGAACAAAAACAGACGCCCGGCATATTCCGCGAAGTCTCCCCCGACCATTGGGTCGAAGTCCATCCAGGCACCGTCGAAGACTACGCCCGCTACCTCCCCTGATCC
>CAYOIB010000072.1:0-14042 GCA_964403935.1 uncultured Puniceicoccaceae bacterium
AATTCCTGTCGACGGACAAGCCCGTGCTCTCACCAAACCAATACTGCATCCGGAACAGCAGATACCCAATGACGAGGCTGATCAGGATATTCAACTCCATCAAGAGCCCGATCCCAAGCACGAGCGGCAGGACTCGGAAGACCACCTGATCCCAGGTGGCTCCCCAGCTGGCGTCAGGGAGATAGGTCTTCAGGGAAATGTAGATCTCAAGGGATGGAATAGCCGGATTGAAGGCGTTCCACCCCCGGAATCCGCTCCAGATCAAGGTTACGATAAGACCCGTGAGAAACATCCGGTCACGCCAGATCGAGCTTTCGCGATTCACGCTCAGAAGGCCTATCGGGATCTCAGCCATCGGCATCGGGAAACGCTCATTCTGAACCCATTGCCTCCGCATGATGACGACGAGAGCAAAGGTCCCCAACAGAAGAAGGGCGATGATACTCGACCAGACCAGGACCGGCATCAGCCAGTCATCCAAAGAAATAAATCCGATCGCAATAAAACGAAGCCCGTCCAAGCTGAGCATACGATCCGGGCGAACAATCAAGCCACCCCGCAAGTGCTCGGGAATCGCCTCGTAGTCGGCCCTATCGATTAACCGCTTTCCGGAGAATGCGAACTCGATGGATGCGACGTCGGCCAGCAGGGGTTCCGCAAAGACGACCTCCCCCGGACCTCGAAGACCCAGCTCAACCGTTATCCCCGACTCCAGGTCGAGCGGCAGCTCCAAGCCGTAGCTTCCCAGCCGCACAAAACCTTCCGGCTGGGTCACGGTCTTCAATGCCGTCTGCCTGGAGACAAAAGGCTCCAGATCGGGCAGCTCACGGTCGTCGTAATAAACCCTGCTGTAATACCACGCGGCAGGCTCAAGTTCCTCCGCCCGGGCGAGCACCGTAAGAAGATAGGGCATGCCCGCGGAAACCCCCTTCTCCCCCAGCGGGAGAAAGAACCTCACACTCGATTCATCGGTCGCCCCTTCATTGCGTAAGCGCACAGCCGGACGTGGATCATCCTGCGACCGGACCGTAATGGTGGCGGCCGAAACCTGCCCTTTCGTTGAACTCGCTTCGAGGCCCTCCGCCTCGAAGACACCCTCCATGAGATTATCTCCCTTCGGCCAAGCACGAGGGTTCAAAGCGTCGTACTCCGCCCAAGACTGAGCCCGGGGCACCGCCGAGACAACGCTGATCATCGGGCGCCAGAAACCATGAACCATCAGGGGAGCCGCCAAAAGCAGCACGTAGAAAACGCAGATCAACTCCGCCCGTGAGAAAAAGCCAGCACGCCCAAAGAAATACCCGAGAGCCGACAACCCAATAAGCCCGATGCCGATCATCAGCGCGGGCATTGCGATCGCCTCCGCACCAAACAGTCGGTCATACCCCAGGATCCCACCCGCGACCTGGATGAGACACGCTTGAAGAACAAGACCAAGAAGGGCTGCACCAACCGATCGAAAGGTGATGCCCGACTGGCTCGTTGCCAGAGGCTCCTGAAGGGAAGCAGACATCAATCAGCAGATGGCTTCAAAGGGCTTCGGCCACAGGATGCTCGCAAGACGAAGAAGTAACTTCGTCGAAACCGGACTGGGAAAGGACGTCGTGTCAAGGGGTAGAGGGGGTTCAGGGAGGGCGGGGTGAGCTCATTCCTTGCAAGGAGTTAAGAAGCGTCAAGTCTCGACCACGCATTTTTCGGCCTTTTGCGCAAACATTCGGGAAGCGCTTTGCATTGACCCGCCTCCCTTGCCACTGCCAGCCTGATCGATTTATCCAATATCATGCAGGCAGGCATCGTAGGACTCCCCAACGTCGGCAAGAGCACGCTCTTCAACGCCGTCACACGAACACGCAAGGCAGAGGCGGCCAATTACCCCTTTTGCACGATCGAGCCAAACGTCGGTATCGTGCAGGTGCCCGATCCACGGCTGGCCCGCATCGCAGCGATCGCCAAGCCGCAGACGCTCATTCCTGCAGCCGTCGAATTTGTCGATATCGCCGGATTGGTCGCTGGAGCGAGTCAGGGCGAAGGCCTGGGGAACAAATTCCTCGCCAATATCCGGGAAGTCGACGCCGTCATTCAGGTTGTCCGCTGCTTCGAGAATGACGATATCATCCACAGCATGGGCTCAATCGACCCCCTCCGTGATATCGATGTGATCATGACGGAATTGATTCTCGCCGATCTTCAATCCGCCGAGACCCAGCACGAACGCCAACTCAAAAAGGCGCGCGGACAAGACAAGGACGCCATCGCCAATGTTGCCTTGCTCGAGCGCCTCATCCCCCACCTCAACGAAGGGCGCCCCGCCTCTCTCCTTCCCATTCAGGATGAGGAGCGCGCGCGGTTGAACAGCTTTCACTTGTTGAGCCTGAAACCCGTTATCTTTGCCTGCAACGTCTCGGAAGACGATATCCTGAACCCCGGCGCAAACCCGCTCGTCAGCCGCGTGCAGAAGCATGTACGGGAGCAGCATGACGCCGGGATCGCGGTTATTTGCTCAAAGCTGGAAGAGGACGTGAGCGAAATGACGCCGGATGAAGCCACAGCCTTCCTCGGGGAAATGGGGGTAACCGATTCCGGAGTCTCCCAGCTCATTCAAGCGACCTACGATCTTCTCGGCCTCGCGAGCTACTTCACCATGGGCGAAAAAGAAGTGCGCGCCTGGACATTTCGCAAGGGCATGAAAGCCCCTGAATGCGCCGGCGTCATCCATACCGACTTTGAAAAGGGGTTTATCAAAGCCGAGGTCGTGGCCTATGATGATCTCATGCAATATGGCTCCAAAGCCGCTGCCCGCGAGGCCGGGCGCGTCCGCATTGAAGGGAAGGAATACGTCTTCAAAGATGGTGACATCACCGAGTTCCGCTTCAGCTCATGACAGCGGACCTCCCGATCTGTCTGACTCTGATCCGCGCCGGATGCCATCCTCAATGGCATCCCGTAGGGGATTTGAACCCCTGTCGCCGGGATGAAAACCCGGTGTCCTAGACCTGGCTAGACGAACGGGACACGGAACAAAGATTGTGGAAGCTAGGTTCTTTCCCCGGCTCATCAAGCCTTTTCGAAAAAAATTGCGCAAAGAGCTGAAAGCCTTCACTTTTTTGAGTTTTTATGGACGCCAGAAGCCATGGACATGCCCCTATCGTTTGACGAAATAGTCGCCACACTGCCGAAAGAACCCCTTCAAAATGCAACAGGGCTGCCCTACCCTCGCATCGCGACAGGCAAGGTCCGTGACATCTTTGATCTCGGTGAGACGATCCTCATCGTAGCCTCGGACCGCATCTCAGCCTTTGATGTCGTCCTGCCCCGCGGCGTCCCTGGCAAGGGCATCCTCCTCACACAGATGAGCTTGTATTGGTTTTCCGAGACAAGTGCGCTCATCGACAATCATTTGGTCCCCAACCATGGGGAAGCCCTGCGCAAGGCCCTGCAAGGGCACGAAGCGCTCATCCCGCGAAGCATGCTCGTGCGCAAGTTGAACCCACTCCCGATCGAAGCGGTCGTCCGCGGGTACTTGTCCGGAAGTTCATGGCACGACTACGTGAAGCACCGAGCCGTGTTCGGCCAGAAAGTCCCCGGCGATCTGATGGAGAGCTCGAAGCTTCCCATCCCTCTCTTCACGCCCACGACAAAAGCGATGGACGGCGGGCATGACCTGCCCCTCAGCCTGGAAGCTTGCGCAGACCTCCTCGGGATAAAACGCTACGAGGAAGTCTATGCTGCCAGTCTCCAGCTCTACGCCCTCGGTGCCAGCGCTGCCAAAGCCGCTGGAATGATTCTCGCCGATACCAAATTTGAATTCGGCCTCGATGATGCCGGGAACCTTTACCTGATCGATGAAGTCCTCACCCCCGACAGCTCGCGCTACTGGCCTAAGGACTCATACCAACCGGGAGCCCCTCAACCCGCTTTCGACAAGCAATTTGTGCGGGACTATCTCGAATCGCTTAATTGGAACAAGCAACCGCCGGCGCCTGAACTGCCTCCTGAAGTGATCGAAGGCACCCGGTCCCGCTACCTCGCAGCACTGGAGAAGTTGCTCTCCGCAAGCCCATCAAGATCTTGAGATCAGGCGCTCGCCTTCCTCAGGGAATCTGGGATCCAGTTGCCTGCGGGTCCCGGTAAGCCAGGGGCGGCCCGAGAATTTCCAGATAAAGGATCGCCTTCTGCGCTCCGGCCGGATCGGACAACGCCTCAATGACGTCGCCGCGCAAACGCGCCGGGGACATATCCGCCACCTTCCAGGAAAAGCGTTCGACCGTGTTTTGGCGGCGATTCGCCTGAGCCGTGATTTCGCTGGCCTTCTTCAAGGCGCTGTTCCGCTCGCTTCGGGCCAGCTCCAGGCGCTTGCGCTGCTGAACCAACCGCTCCTCGATCGAGCTGCCTTCGCTTCGGTCGGCCCACGCAGCCCGACGCGGTGCTGCCACAGGTTCCGGACTCTGTGCCACCTCAACCGGCTTCTTGATATCGTCTGTGCGCACAGACGAGGAAGCCTGAGCACGTCGGAGGCGTCGAACCTGACTCGACTCCGGAACCGTTGGATCGTAGCGGGGAAGATCGTTCTTTTCCTGCAGGCGACCCTGGCCGGCAGGTTGCGGCGTCTGCTGCCTTTCGGCAACTCGCCGCTGAATCTCCTCCCGAATCTGGCGTGCGCGCGCTGCCTCAGCCGCCTCAGACTGACTCTCGCCAGCGGGTTGCTTTCGCCGCTGCGCCGCTTCCCGCTTTCTCTCCTTCGCTGCCTTCTTCTTGCTCCCTGAGCCCAAAAACTGGCTCAAGGCATAGAAGATGAAAATGATGATCGGAACAACGCCTTCCCAATCAAAGCCGCCACTCTGGGCTAAAGGGAAATAGAATTCGTTTGGCATGGAAGAGCGGAGAAATGACGGCCGACAGCGACCGTTGCGCCGTTACTTGTTCTTGGAGCTCCCGCTCGGATCCGCAATCGAGCTGCGCATCTCAGTATCGCTCTCAATGTTTTTCAGCCGCATGTAATCCATCACGCCAAGGTTCCCCTTCCGGAAGGCTTCGGCCATCGCCAGCGGAACCTGTGCTTGCGCCTCGACCACCTTGGCCTGCATCTCCTGCACCCGGGCCTTCATCTCCTGCTCCAGGGCAACAGCCGCAGCCCGGCGGATTTCAGCCTGCGCCTGCGCCATGTTCTTATTCGCCTCGGCCTGTGCTTCCTGCAACTGGGCACCAACGTTTTCACCCACATCCACGTCGGCTATGTCGATGGATAAAATTTCAAAGGCCGTTCCGGTATCCAGGCCCCGGTTGAGGACGGTTCGCGATATCGAATCAGGGTTCTCAAGAACCCATTTGTAGCTCTCGGCCGAGCCAATCGTCGTCACAATTCCTTCGCCCACACGAGCGATGATCGTCTCCTCCTGTGCACTGCCGACGTAGTGGTCCAGATTGGAGCGAACCGTCACACGCGCCTTCACCTTCACCTGAATGCCGTCCTTGGCGACACCGTCAATCGTCGTCCGGCCCTTCTGCGGATTGGGGCAGTCGATGACCTTGGGGTTGATCGAAGTCCGCACCGCCTCGATCATCGATTTCTCGGTCCCCTTTGTCGCAAGGTCAATGGCGCAGGCCCGGTCAAAGTCCAGATGGATCCCCGCCTTGTCCGCGTTGATGAGACCGGAAACTGTCTGCACCACATCGCCACCAGCCAGGTAATGCGTTTCAATCTGATCGCTTGATAATTCGATACCGGCTTTCACCGCCATAATGCGGGCATCCACGATCAGCTTATAAGGAACACCCCGCAATCGCATGAAAACGAGATTCAGCAAACTGACCCGGGCACCCGACACAAGGGCGCGGACATAGGTCGAAAGGAACGAGATGATGACAACCACCAGAACCAGCGAAACAATGGCGGCAATCGCAATGACAACGGTCCAGAAAGGTGATACTTGAGCGAGGGTTGGATTCATGGTGTTTGTATAAACGGCAACTAAATGTGATGGCGGGCAGATTGAATTGTCCACCGTGAGGTAAACGACCCGGTGCGTGCAAGCAATGGATTATTTGTCTTTTTTCCGGACGAGCAACCGGAATACATCCCGGCCGACCACCTCCACGACGGTGCCTTTCTCAAGGTAACCACTTTGCGAACGGCCCTCAAAACGGCGGCCATTTACCTGCACCATTCCGCCGGGGCTCATCTGCGTCACCACCTCTCCTATGCTGCCAATAATCGACTCGTCGTGATGGCTCACATTGCTGCTCCCCCGGATCATGCTGTCCTTCAGGAAAATCTTTCGCCCGAACCGCGTTTTCGGAATGACCCGGAACTGCAAGGCGAAAAAGAAGACCGCAAACGCGATGCATCCAAAAAAGACGAACAACGCCGCCAACGGCCCATAGCCATCATAAGCCAAGTAGACACCCACCAACATCAGGGTACCACCGACCATTCCCAGAATTCCCCCCGGAAGCACCAGCTCCAGGAAAAACAGAACAACCGCGAGAATAAGCGTAATGAAAATCGTAGTCATTCTTCTGAAAGACGCTCCACCAGAAGGTAGAAATTACGGTAACCGGTGACAACCACGCGCTCCCCCCGATCAAGCACACCCGACTGACATCCTGCTTCAAAGCGCTCCCCCGCAATCTCGATCGTGCCGGAAGGGCGCAGCGGCGAAATGACAACGCCTTCAGCCCCCACATCCGGCAGCCGCGAAGAATGGCTCCTCCCCCCGCCAGCTGTCACCGGATTGGGCCCGGCAATGGTGGACTGGAGCGCCACCCGTTGAAGAATCCAGCTTTCGGGCAGCAACCGCCACAGCAGGGCAATGCCGATCGTTGCTAGGAGCAGCCCTAGACTAAACGAGACAACTGGATCAATAAAAGCAGCCAGATCAAAATCGATACCGCCATCACGCGTAGGCCAGAGATCGGCCATCGACCAGAGGATCGAGCCCACAATCAAAGCTATCCCAACAATCAAAGCGACAAATGTGCCCGGGAAGAGAAACAGCTCCAAGGCCACAAACCCCAATCCAAGAAAGAAAAAGATGAGAACCTCGTACCCAGCCAAACCAATGACGTAGTTGCTTAAAAAAACGATGACGATCATCGCGATTCCGGTGATCCCAAATATACCGAACCCCGGCGTCTTGAACTCGATGAAGAGTGCGAGAAACCCGATGCCAATGAGGATCGGCGAAATTCGATCCATCAAGACGGCCAACCGCTCAGACCAGGTCACTTCGAAGCTCCGCAACTCCCAGTTTCCTTCGCCAAACCGCTGGTTGAGCAAATCCTCCACTGAGGTCGCTATCCCCTCGCCAAACAGCGCCGTTGGCGGGTCCCCGTAGGGTCGAAGCGCTTCTTCCGCTGTCAGCGTCAGCAAGCTCCCTGCAGGACTGAGCACCGTCCCGTCGACGGAAAACACGAAGGTCGGGTCCATCATCGCCCGCATCACTTCAGCCTTGTAAGGATGCGCATCGGCAATCGACCGCATTTTTGCCTGGACGTAGCTTTCATACTTCCGGCGCATGCCCTCGGGAATGTCCTGCCCCGTCGATGCAATGGCTTCCGCCGCCCCGATCACCCCTCGCGGGGCATACCAAATTTCATCCGCGGCGAAGGCAATGAACGCACCCGCCGAAATCGCCTCCGGATTGACGTAAGCCAGGGTCGACCCTTCGAACGCAGCCGTCCGTTCCATAATATCGAGCATGACATCGCCATAGCCTCCAGGCGTATCGATATCGAGCACCACCGCTTGAATCCCCTGCTCGATCGCCTCCTTGTAGCCACGCCGCAAGATGAACTGATTCGGCCGTGAAATCACGTCGTGAATCGGAATCACGAAGACGGAGACAATCGCTGGCGTTCCCCTCTCCATCAGCACTGGATCTTCCGGGAGCTGTTCAGCCGCCCCGGCCTCGGGTTCTTCTTCCACCGCGGGTGCCGTCTCCGTTATCCCGCCCCGCTTCAGCTCATCCACCGGGCCCTGCCCAAACAGAAGCACCACGCTTCCCACAAGAAGAAGGAGGATGCCGGATACCGTTCGTGCCACACGTGCCATAACGGATCAGATTGGCGAACATCGCGCGGACAAGCAAGAATCCTCATGCGTATTTAGAGGAACTTGCCTGCGCTCGGGGCCCCCGCTTTCCTCCTCCTTGTGAATGAGACACCCGCCATTGCCGATCCAGCCGAACAGAAGGCCTTCCTCGCGGCCGCGGCGGAGGGGCTCGAGCTCGACGCATTCGGTGTTGTGTCTGTGCCGGTAGACCTTCGAAGAGACTACTTTCGCCAATGGATCGAACGCGGAAAGCACGGCGAGATGCGGTGGTTGGCGCGGGATCCCGAAAGGCGGATGGACCCGACCCGGGTTCTGCCGGAAGCGCGGTCGATCCTCCTCGTTGGGCACAATTACTTTCAACCCGAGCCCACTCGACGTGGCAGAATATCCAAGTACGCCCTAGGGAAAGATTACCATAAGATTGTCCTCAAAAAGCTGAAGGTTCTCTGCACCCATTTGCGGGCCTGGGGCGGCGTCAACAGGCCCTATGTCGACACCGGACCAGTCCTTGAGAAGCCGCTCGCCAGTCTCGCAGGCATCGGCTGGCAGGCAAAGAACACCATCGTGATCAACCGCAGTCACGGACAATGGCTCTTTCTCGGAAGCATCCTGACAACGCTCGAGCTCCCTCCCGATGAACCCGCAAAGGACCGCTGCGGATCCTGCCGCAAGTGCATCGATGTCTGCCCCACCCAGGCAATCACCGCCCCGTATCAGCTGGATGCCCGCCGATGCATCGCCTACCTCACAAACGAGCATCCCGGCCCCATCCCCCTCGAATTCCGAACCTCCATCGGCGATCATCTCTTTGGCTGTGACGACTGCCTCGACGTTTGTCCTTGGAATAAATGGGCCCGGACAACCCGCGAAGTGCGCTACCTCGCCCGCGATTACCCCGATCCCGCCGCCATGCTGGCCTGGACCGAGACCGAGTTTGGCGAAGCCTTTGCCGGAACCCCTATCCGCCGCCTTGGCCTGGCCCGCTGGAAGCGCAATTGTTCCATCGTCCTCGGCAACACCGGAACACGCCAGGACCTCCCCGCCCTCCGTCAGGCTGCAGACGATCCTGATCCTGTGGTAAGTGAACATGCGCGCTGGGCAGTTGATCAGATCCAGATCCGCTGCCCTTCGGGTTCATCAACCCCACCCTCCCCAGAAGGTCGCGCTACGGGCAGACTCGACGATTGAACCTCCGCCATGCTCCACATCCCCAACGGCAATCGCAGCATAAACCGGTGCAAAAGATTGCATCAGCGAAACCCGCCCCCAAGCATCGGCAAACGATGAAGTCCGCCCTGGCTGAGTCCCGAATGAGCTGATGATTGAAGACCTTGCACACATCGTAGTTACACAGGAACGCATCCGCGAACGCGTCCAGAGCCTCGGAGCCCAGATCAACCGGGATTACGCCGAATCCGGCAGCCTTACCATCATCGTGGTCATCAATGGAGCCCTCCTCTTTGCGGCCGACCTCCTGCGCGAGATCTCCGTCCCCCTTCATTACGACTGCATGCGGGTATCCAGCTACCGCAACCACACCAGCCCGGTCCAGGAGCCGGAAATCATCGACATGCTCCGCCTTGATCTGCGGGGCCGACATGTCCTCATCATTGATGACATTCTGGATACAGGCCATACCTTCGAACGTGTCACCGCCGAGATTCGAAAACTGCGCCCCGCTTCTCTGCGTTTCGCCGTCCTCCTCGAAAAAATCGGCCGGCGAGAGGTGAGATCAAAGCCCGACTACGTTGGCTTTAGAATCCCGGATGAGTTCGTCGTGGGCTACGGACTCGATTTCGCCGAACAATACCGGAACCTTCCTTGTATCGGCATCCTCCGGCCCGAATGCCAAAACCCGCCCGAGTGGGCCTGATCATCCGTTCCCGGGCACTGCCACCTCAGCAGTCGTCGATATCCAATTCGCGCAGAATCCATTCAGCAGCCCCTGCCCAGGTCGGAAGCTCATCCCGGATACTGCTCACCGCCAAAGGTGGGTATTGATCCTGTCGATACAACAGCGCCTTCATCGCTTCAGCCAAATTAACTTCCGTCAACGGATCCAGCACCGTTAGGAATGGCCCGACTGGCAACGCCTCCACTGCTGGAACATGCGATGTAATGACGGGCCGCCCCAGCCATAACGCTTCAGCGACCGGTAGCCCAAAGCCCTCCGCCTGCGAGGCAAAGACCGCGGCGGCACACCGCTCATACAGAGCCCGCAGCCCGTCGTCGTCCATCGATCCGTGATGCTCAACAGGAAACCCTTCCGCCACCAATGCTTCCATTTTCCGGACGATGCCTTTCCCATGTTCGCGGTTGATTCGACCCACCAGGTGAAGGCGAAAAGTGTGCCCCGCCCGCCACAGTCGTTCCGCCGAAGCCAGCACCAGATCCTGCCGCTTTCTCGGCTCGATAATCCCCACACATAAGAATTCCGGAGGTGTGGCGGGACCTTTGAGAGTGGGCCTGGCCCAAGCATCGGACCCAAGTGGGAGCACAGCCCGCCGCTGCGCCTTTAGATGCTCTCGCGCAGCCATCGATTCATAATCACTCAAGGATGCATGGGACACCGCAAGGACGCACTCGAACTTCGCCAACATCTCCAAATACCCCGGCAAACGCCGCACGCTCCGCCGCCAGGTCCATTCCGGGTGCTTGAGCGGAATCATGTCATGGAAAATCGCCGCTCGGCGGCACGGTGCCACCCGCAGCCAGCGCGCGAAACCCCAACGCTCCGTCGGCTCGAAAACCTCACTCGTCAAAAAGGTATCCGCCGCAGCAGGAACCACCCGCGCTCCCGTCTCTGCATGAACCAGGCCACGGCGCACCGAGCTCCACCTCACCGGAACGAAGCGATTTTCCAAACGATCATGCAATCCCGTTTGCAGGAGCATGGACACACGCTTCAGCCCGGAGGTGTACCCGCCCGAACGACCGCATTTGGTGATATCGAAAAACAGCCGCCCGCAAGGAGTCTCTTCTTTCCGATCACACATCGGACTCAGACCTAATACTGCTTGAGCGCCCGTGCCAAGGCCTCAGCCACCTGCTCGATATCTGCCCGCGTATGTCGTGCCGAGATTGCCGTTCGAATCAAATCCTTTCCCGGCGGGACCGCCGGTGCGATCGCAATGACCGTGAAAATCCCCTGATCAAGCAGGCTCTTCCAGACCCTGTAAGCCCGCTCTTTGTTCCCGATGATAATAGGGACAGCCGGCGTCTCGCTTTCCCACGTATCGAGGCCCAATTGATTGAGCAGGCGCTTGTAATAGCGGGTGTTCTCCCAAAGGCGCTCCCTATGAATCGGTTCGCGCTGAATGACCTCCAGAGCCGCGAGCGCACAGGCCGACTGGGAAGGGCTGATCGCTGCGCTGAAAATCGTCTGCTTGGAATGCGTCCGCAAATACTCGATGACCGCTTTCGATGAGGCAATGTAACCTCCCGTGCTCGCCAGTGCTTTTGAGAGACTGCCACAGATCAGATCGACCTCCTTGGTGCAGTCCAGGTAGCCCACCGTTCCTTGTCCACGATCGCCGAGAACCCCCAGGCCATGGGCATCATCGACCACAAAAAACATATTATGGTCACGCGCCACTTCGACGATCTCCGGCAGCCGGGCAACATGCCCCTCCATCGAATAAACCCCCTCAAGCACGATCATTTTCGGTTGGGAGCGATCCTCCGTCGTCAGGATATCCTGCAAGTCCGATGGCTTGTTGTGGCTGAAGCGCTCCACCCGGGCCTGCGAAAGAGTGATCCCAGCCCACAACGACGAATGCACGTTGCGGTCCACCAGAATCAGATCGCCCTTCGTCGCAAAGGTCGTCACCGAGGCCATGCAGGCCAGGTACCCGGCACTGAGGACAACGCAGTCCTCCTTGCCCAGAAAGGCCGCCAAGGCCTCTTCCAACTCCCGGTGGTAGCTGCGCGAACCATTGGCCAGACGGGCACCCGTCGTCGAAGTCCCCCACACATCCATCGCCTTTTGCCCCGCCGCCACCACTTCAGGATGATCGCTGAGCCCCAGATAATCATTGCTGCTCATCATGATCATCTTTTTCCCATCCACCCACACATGCGCCCCTTCGTGGCGCTCCACGTGCAAATACCAAGGCTGGTACTTGAGACGCGCGCAGGTGGCCTCATCCTCCATGCACCGCTGCAGGATGGCGTTCTTCCGTCGAAATCGGGAGGTGAAGCGTAAGGGAAAGGTCACGGGATCAGGGTTGGAAAGGCGAAAGCTCGCATTTTCCAGGCAATGGAGCAAGGCTAACCTGCTTGCTGACGCGGCAACGCCGGATCAATGGCGGAAATGCCGCACCCCGGTGAAAGCCATCGCCATTCCGCGCGCGTTCGCTGCCGCGATCACCGCATTGTCCCGCACGGAACCTCCGGGCTGAATCGCTGCCGTCACACCGGCATCTGCCGCCGCTTCCAAGGCGTCCGGAAATGGGAAGAAGGCATCCGACGCGATGGCCGAACCAGCCAGGGAAAGCCCCGCCTCCTGCGCCTTCCAAACCGCAATGCGCGAAGAATCCACCCGCGACATCTGCCCCGCGCCAATCCCCAGGGTGCGCTCAGCCGAAGCAAAGACAATCGCGTTGGACTTGACGTGCTTCACCACCCGCCAGCCAAACAACATCGCCGCCCACTCCTCCGCCGTCGGCTCGCGCTCCGTCACAACCGTGCATGTCCGCTGCTGGATCCGCTTCTGGTCCCGATCCTGCAGCAGATACCCGCCCACAGCCGATCGTATATCTTTTAAAGACTCCGCCCCCACCCCCGCTCGATTCACCATCAAACGAAGATTCTTCTTCTTCTCGAAAAGCTCCAGGGCTTCCCCCGTGAAGTGCGGTGCAATGATCACCTCACAAAAAATCTCCCCAATGCACTTGGCCAGCTCGAGGTCCACCGAATTGTTCACCACAATGATCCCTCCAAAGGGTGCTTGCCGATCCGTGGCGTAAGCCTGTTCCCACGCCTCAACCAGATTATCCGTGCTGGCGACGCCACAAGGATTGGTGTGCTTCAGGATTGCCACCGTCGGTTTCTCGAATTCCCCAATCAGGTAGGTCGCCGCCGAGATATCCAGAATGTTATTGAAGCTCAACTCCTTCCCTTGCAACTGCTCAAAAACATCGAAGAACCGACCATAAAGAGCCGCCTTCTGGTGGGGATTCTCTCCATACCGCAGATCCTGCGCCTTCTCGGACTGCGTTTCAAATATCGCCGGAAATCCTGCCAAAGCCGATAGATCAAGCCCCTCTGCCTCCTCCTCCGATAAAAGATAACGCGCAATCGCCGCATCATACGCGCTCGTGCGGGCAAAAACCTTCCGCGCCAGCTCCTGGCGCAATGGACGCAGACGCTCCGGATCATCCAGGGCCTCCAGCACCCGGTCGTAATCACCTGGATCCACCACCACCGTGACCGAAGCATGATTCTTCGCCGCACTCCGCAACATCGACGGACCGCCAATATCGATCTGCTCAATCGCTTCCGCCGCGGTCACCATTGGCTTCTTCACCGTCTCCTCGAAGGGATACAGGTTCACCACCACCAAATCGATCAATTCGATTCCATGCGCCTGCGCCGCTTCCAGATGATCCGGCTTATCCCGCCGACAAAGCAACCCACCGTGGATCGTCGGGTGCAACGTCTTCACACGGCCCTCCATCATCTCCGGAAACCCAGTGTGCTCACTGACCTCCGTCACCGGAAGACCCGCCTCCGCCAGAACCTTCGCCGTCCCGCCCGTCGATAGCAACCGATAGCCATGTTGCTCCACCAGGCCCTGCGCAAAGCGGACCAACCCAGCCTTCTCACTCACTGAAAGTAGCGCCAATTTTCCCATCCATCCATCCGACAGCCCTCCGCCCCGAAGCCAAGCTTTTTCCATGCAAATCCCCACACCCCCACCATCCCCAACATCCCAGCCACCATATTCTACCAGGTAAGATATTGTTGCCCCTACAGCCAAGCCAGCCGCGCC
>CAYOIB010000073.1:0-13973 GCA_964403935.1 uncultured Puniceicoccaceae bacterium
ACCCTGGACCAAGAGATTAAAAGTCTCCTGCTCTAACCAACTGAGCTAATCGCCCGGATAACACCTCTCGACGTGATGCGGGTGAAGAAAACGTTCTGAATGAGTGTCAAAGCAAGCGGAAAAATGGAATATCTGCAAGTCCGGATGTAAGAAAGGCCTAGGTGCTTTTTGGCCTCAATGCCTCAGAGTCTCTATCGGCGACCGCTCATGGCGAGTCAGGAACGCCTCCCGGAAAGGATTTCGCAACCTTTTAGCGCAAGGCAGCCCTCACCAGCTCCTCGGTCGTCTGGATGGATCCATCCGCTTCCGCGACCTTGCGAACGGCGCGGTCCGCGGTGTCGATCTTGTAGCCGAGGGCGACAAGGGCGGCTACGGCATCGGCTATGCGATCGGTGGGCGGTGGGCCCGAAGATGCGGTGCCTGTTTGCGCTGGGCTTCCGGTCATTACGGGCAGCCCGACCTTGTCCTTGAGCTCAAGGCAGAGGCGCTCGGCCGTCTTTCGCCCGATTCCCGGGCAGCGGGAGAGGGTGGCGGTGTCGCCTGATGCGATCGCCTGGCGCAGGCTCGGGAGAGAGAGGCCACTCATGATGCCGATGGCGAGTTTAGGACCGATGCCGCTGACTTTCTCGGTCAGGAGTCGAAAGAAGTCTCGTTCTTCGCGGCGGCCGAAGCCGTAGAGGGTTTGCGAATCCTCGCGGTAAACAGCGAGGGTGTGCAGGTGAACCGTCTGGCCGATACCGGGGAGTCGTTCGGCGGTGGTAACAGGGATGCTAACAGCGTAGGCGATGCCGTTGAGATCGATAACGGCCTCAAGGGGGCCCGCTTCCAGGAGGGTTCCTTTGATCTGGACAATCATTGTCCGGATTCCCTCAGGCCCAAAACGTCTTCCATCGTGTAGATCCCGGGTGCTTTCCCCTGAAGCCAGCGAATGCCGCGCAGCGCCCCATCGGCGAAGATCGCGCGGTCCGAAGCCCGGTGAGTCAGCTCGATCCGATCCCTTGGACTGATAAAGAAGACTGTGTGTTCGCCCACGATTTCACCGCCGCGGATGGCATGGACGCCAATTTCATCGGGTGGGCGTTCTCCGGTGATACCGGATCGGCCCTGCCGAACGACCTCTGAAGGCAGAGCGCGCGCTTCACGGATGGCATCGACCAGGTTAACGGCTGTCCCACTGGGTGCGTCTTTCTTGTGGTGGTGGTGCAGCTCCAGGATCTCGGCCTCATAATCCTTTCCAAGGATTCCGGCGGCGTGACGTGTCAGCCAAAAGAGAAGATTCACCCCGACTGAATAGTTGCCCGACCAGAGGAGCGGGATGCGGGCACCGAGGGCGCGCAGCCCTTTTTGCTCTTCCTCAGTATGGCCGGTGGTGCCGATCAAGAGCGGAATGCCTGCGGAGGCGCAATGTTCGGCCAAGGGGAGGGTGGCGGTGTGGTGACTGAAATCAATGGCACCCTGCAAGCCCGTCAGCTCGGGCTGGGGATCACCCACGTCGAGCCGGAGGGTCATTTCGCACCCGTGCTTTTCGGCCAGCTGGATCAGGGTCTGGCCCATGCGTCCATGGGCACCGTTGAGAAGAAGTTTCATTCGGAGAGGATTCGTCGTTGGGCGTGCTTCGAAGGTGTCGCTTCAGATGAGCCCGAGCTTGCTCAAGGTGACCTGGAGGCGTTCACGATTTTCCGCTGACATACGGACGAGGGGCAGGCGGAGATCCGGATGCTCGAGCTGACCCATCAGATTCATCACTTCCTTGATCGTGACCGGATTCCCTTCCAGAAAGACGCATTCGGTGAAGAGGGTGTGGTAGCGACAATGAAGCGCTCTCGCTTCTGCCATCTTCCCGGCGAGGCTCGCCCGGACAAGCTGGACGACGATTTCCGGTGCGGCATTGCTCGCCACGGAAATGATGCCGGAGGCACCGCAGGCGATGAAAGGCAGCGTGAGCCCATCGTCGCCGCAGAGGATGGTGAGCGCCTCGCCGCAGGCGTGGCGGAGCGCGTCAACCCGGGCGACGGCACCACTGGCTTCCTTGATGGTGCGAACGTGCGGGTACTTTTCGGCGAGGCGGCGGACGGTATCCGCCGAGATCTCGATGCCGCAGCGGCCGGGCACTGAATAGAGGACGATCGGCTTTTCCGTGGCGTCGGCAATGGCCGAGAAATGGGCAAAAAGCCCTTCCTGACTCGGCTTGTTGTAATAGGGTGCGACCTGCAGCAACGCATCCGCGCCCGCTGCTTCTGCATCGCGAACAAGACCCAGGGCTTCCTGCGTCGAGTTCGCCCCCGTTCCGGCAATAACCGGAACGCGACCGGCCGCGGCCTTGACCACTGCCTTGATGACCTCGATGTGCTCGGCGGTGTCGAGGGTCGGTGATTCTCCCGTTGTTCCAACGGGCACCAAACCATCGACGCCGGCGGTGATCTGGCATTCCACGAGGGATTCCAGGCGGGCGTAGTCGACGGCACCGTCCTGGAAGGGGGTGATCAGCGCCGTAAACACGCCGTTAAACTGCGGATTCATATGCAAATGGAAAGAGGGTGATCGGGATTGAGGTTGCAACGGTAGGCGCGTCGCCCAGCATTTCAACGGCGAAATGCGACGCCGCTTAACCCCTGATTTAATCAATGTCAGAAGATATCGAGATCTTTAACAACCTTCTCATGCTGGCGGTGGAGAATGGTGCGAGTGATATCCACGTTAAGTCAAATAAACCGGCTTACCTCCGGCTGCACGGTCACCTCGAGCCCGTCGATATGGATCCCTTGGGAAGCACGCAGATCCTGCGTTTCGTGGAGAGCGCCTGCCCTGCGCAGTTTCAGGATCGCTGGCAGGAAGAGAATCAGGTGGATTTCAGTTACAAGCTTGAGGATGTCGGGCGTTTCCGGGTGAACGCCTTCCATCAACGGGGAACCCCGAGCATCGTCTTTCGGCACGTCAAGGACAGGCCGCCCACCTTTGAGGATCTCAACCACGATCCCGAGGTCTTCCGCGAGTTGGCGGGGCACAAGGACGGCATCACTTTGCTCTGTGGCGCGACCGGCTCGGGCAAGAGTTCGACGATGGCGGCCATGCTCAACTTCATCAACCACCACTTCGATAAGCATGTGGTCACGCTCGAGGATCCTATCGAGTTTACGTTCTCGGATGTGAAGTGTGTCTTCAACCAGCGTGAGATCGGGATCGATACACTGGACTTTGCCGCCGGCATGCGCTCTGTCCTTCGGCAGGATCCCGACGTGATTCTGATCGGGGAGATGCGGGACAAGGAGACGTTCAACACCGCTCTCTCCGCTGCTGAAACGGGGCACTACGTTCTCAGCACGCTTCACTCTTCCAACGCTCAACAGGCTGTGCAGCGCATTTTTGAGTTTTACCCGCCGGATGAGCACCAGGGCCTGCGTCGACAGGTCGGGAGCGCCCTGCGGGCGACCATCACACAAAAGCTGGTGCCCGCGCTCGAAGGGTTGGGGCGCGTCCCGGTCGTGGAGATTTTTCTTGTGGAAGGCCTTGCCCGCACTGCGATTACTGAAGGCTCCTTTGAAAAGATTCCCGCGATCATCGAAGCTTCAACCGATATCGGGTCAAAATCCTTCAATGCCGACTTATATCGGCTGATTCGTGCCGGCAAGATCACGAAACAGACGGGCCTTTCCTTTTCCCCAAACCCGAAGGCGCTCGAGATGAATCTAAAAGGGATCTTCCTCTCCTCGGGTGGTATCGTCGGCTGAGCGCATCGCAGCGGACATCGACCGTGTGAGAACAGGTCCCTTAATCGGCCTGATTTGATTGGCTTCTAAAGCAGGCGAATCTCTTCGCTTCATGGAATCAACTTGCGGCGCGCATGGGCATTTTGAGCCTGTGATTATGATTGATCCGGTCAGCATCAACTCGGCAGCGATGGCTTTCGTCGCCGGGCTCATCACGAGCGTTCATTGTGTGGGGATGTGTGGCCCGTTTGCCTGCATGCTTCAACCGAAGCCTGGGAGTGGTGAGAGTATGCTCCCTCGTCTCGTCTCTTATCACGTGGTCCGGATTCTCAGTTATGGTGTGATCGGAGCTGCCCTCGGTGCCTTGGGGCAAGTCGTTCTGGATCGGGTGAACGCTTCTGTTTTCCTCTACCTGCCCTGGTTGCTTGTGGTGTTCTTCGTGGCGATAGCTGTGCGGGCAGACCGTTGGCTCCCGAAACCAAAGTTTCTTTCCCGCTTTGTCTTTCGAATGGGGGCGCGCTTCCAACGAGCCCCCGGATGGATGAGCGGCGGTATTCTCGGTGCCTGCACGCCGTTTCTGCCCTGCGGGCCGCTGTATCTCGTCTTCGGGTTGGCGTTGGTCATGGGCTCGCCCCTGAAAGGTGCCGAGTTCCTCATTGCTTTCGGTTTGGGGACACTGCCCTTTCTTTTCTTTGCCCAGAGTCAGTACGTTCGCCTGGCGCGCCGCTTGTCGCCCCTGTGGATGGATCGTCTCCAGCGAGGAACGGCTCTGGTAATGGCTCTTCTCGTGGCGTGGCGCCTCAACGGGGTGGTCGGAGCGGGCCTTGAGGTGGCTTGCCCCTTTTGCACAGGGGGGTGACTTCGATGGGCGCGACGAGAGGGGAGGTTGAGAGACGTTGTCGGCATTGTAGCACGATTTTTCATTCTCAGGAAGAGGACGAAGCCTTTTGCTGCAATGGCTGTGCCTTTGTCCACGACCTCATTCACGAGCGCGGTCTGGAGAAGTTTTACGAGTTCAAAGGGGTGGCGGCGTCACCTCCTGTTCAGGCCAATTTTCTGCAGCCGCGCGACGACCCTTGGTTGGAGACGCTGGCCACGAACTTATCGGGGTCTGATGAGCCGGTATCTGTCTTGAACTTTGACATCCAGGGCATGTCGTGTGTCGGCTGCGCCTGGCTCATTGAGAGCATCTTCAACGAGCAACCGGGAGGGCTGCGTCTCGACATCCAGATCCAGTT
This sequence comes from uncultured Puniceicoccaceae bacterium, assembly GCA_964403935.1. Lineage (GTDB taxonomy): Bacteria > Verrucomicrobiota > Verrucomicrobiia > Opitutales > Oceanipulchritudinaceae > SLLG01. The sequence continues at coordinate 4,946 of CAYOIB010000073.1, forward strand.
GGGGCGGGTTCGCCTCCAGGTGAAGTCCGGTACTTTTGACCTGCTTCAGTTCGCTCGCGAACTGCGGAAATTCGGCTACATCCTTGGTCCGGCCGGGGCGGATCGTTCCCGTGGGGAAAGTGATCAGCTCCTGACGCGGGTGGGCGTTTGTGGTGCCCTTGCGATGAACACCATGTTGTTCACCTTGCCCGGCTACCTGGGAATGGAAGCCGATTTTGCTTTTGCCCGTATCTTCAGCTTGCTCGCCCTGCTTTTCGCTTCACTGGCATTCGCCGTCGGGGGGAGTTATTTCATCCAGCGGGCATGGGCCGGCGCTCGACGTGGTATTATGCACATCGACTTGCCGATCGCATTGGGTGTGACGGCGGCCTACATGGGTTCTCTCGTCGGTTGGGCGATCGGCCAGGAGCGGTTCATCTATTTTGATTTCGTGTCGGTCTTCATGTTTTTGATGTTGATCGGGCGCTGGATGCAAGAAGTGGTGCTCGAGCGAAATCGAAGGCAACTTCTGGGGATAAATCCGCACGCCGAGCGGGTGGAGCGGAGGCAGAGCCCTGCCGGCGAAGCCGTGGGCCTGGTCAGCATTCGCTCACTCCTGCCGGGCGATGTCTTTGAAGTGCCTGCGGGACGGGTCGTGCCGGTGTCCAGCCGCCTGCGGGCATCGCATGCCTCCATTAGTTTGGAATGGATCAGCGGCGAGGCGGAGGTTCGCACGGTGAGCTTCGGTGATCATCTGCCCTCGGGCGCAACGAATCTCGGAAGTGGCACCCTCTTGTGCGAAGCAAGCGAGAGCTGGTCCGGGTCACTGCTGGGTCGATTGGTTGATTCTGCCCCGGAAAGGATTCGGTACAGCGGCCTTGAGCGAATCCTGAAGGGATACATCGGCGCGGTTCTCGTCATCGCCCTGCTGGGCTTCGCTTCCTGGGGGATTGTCGGGGCGAGCTGGGTTCGTGCCTGCCAAGTCCTGGTATCTGTCCTCGTCGTCTCGTGTCCTTGTGCACTCGGCGTGGCTCTGCCTCTGGCAAACGAGATGGCGACGGTTCGCCTGCGGGTGAAGGGGTTGTTTGTCCGGAATGATACACTCTGGACGCGGCTCAAGGGGCTTCGCCAGATTGTCTTCGATAAGACCGGAACCCTCACCCTGGAGAACCCTGTCCTTGCCAATGCAGAGGCCCTGACAGCACTCACGCTGGAGGATAAACGCGCTCTGGGGGCTCTTGTGGGGGACAGCCTTCATCCGGTCAGTCGGTCGCTGCGGGAGCAGTTGCTTCGGGAACCCGTTTGGCGGGAGGCGACATCGAAAGCCACACCGATGGAAGTGCCGGGGCAGGGCGTGCGAATCCAGCTCAATGGGCACGAATGGCGGTTGGGGCGGCCTGAATGGGCTGCGGACGCGGACAGGGTCGTCGGCAGTGATACCGTTCTTTCTCGCGATGGAGAGGTTCGGGCCGCCTTCCGCTTCAACGAATCGGCCCGGCCCGGAGCAAAAGCCGATCTTCGTTACTTGCAGAGGAGCGGACGAAGCCTCTTCATTCTCAGCGGCGATCGTCGGGAGAAGGTCGCTTCGATGCTCGCCGCCCTCGACCTGCCTGCTCAATCGGGTTTAGGGGAACTGACTCCGGATGAGAAAGCCGAGTGGCTTCGCGCCCACAATCCGGGCGAAACTCTTTTTATTGGGGATGGAGCCAATGACAGCCTTGCCTTCAATGTGGCCGCTTGCACCGGCACCCCGGTCGCGGAAAGTCCACTCCTTCGGGAGAAGGCAGACTTCTTCTTCCTCGGTCGCAGTCTTGGAGCCATAGGTGCTCTCTTTCGAATCGGCGCCGAGCGACGGCGTGCCACCAAGGCTGTATTTGTTTTTTCGCTCACCTATAACGGTGTGGTCGTCGTCCTCTCGCTGCTGGGACACATGCATCCGCTCCTTGCCGCTGTGCTCATGCCGATTTCCTCTTTTGCCACCCTCGCCCTGGTGCGGCTTTCATTTCTCGGCAGATCACGCTCGCGGGCAGCGCCCCGGTGGTTCTCGCCACCGATGGCAGTGGGGGCGCATAGACAAAAAAGCCCGCCCCAAACCGGGCGGGCTCGCAGAAGGTAAATGACTCCTCGATGGGGCTTACCCGATAATGCCGAGTGACTTCACGGTGTCCCGTTCACTCTTGAGCTCGTCGAGACTTTCCTGAATCTTTCCGCGGCTGTAGGGGTTGAGCTCGATCCCTTCCACAATCGACCAGTCTTTCCCGTCGCTCCTGACCGGGAAGCTGGAGATCAAGCCGGCATCGACATCGTATTCGCCATTGCTGCACACACAGACGCTGTGCCACTGACCCTCGGGGGTCGGCGTTACGAGGCTGACGACCGTATCGACAATCGCGTTCGCGGCCGATGCGGCCGACGAAGCACCTCGGGCAGCAATGATGGCTGCACCCCGCTTAGCAACTGTGGGGACAAAGGTGTCCTTGAGCCAGTCCTCGTCATTGATCGCATCGGTCGCCTGTGATCCGTTGATAGAGGCATTGTGGAAATCGGGAAACATCGTGGGCGAGTGGTTGCCCCAGATCGTGAGGTTTGTGACGGCGGTCACATCGACACGGGCTTTGTGTGCGAGTTGGGTCAGGCCGCGGTTCTCATCGAGGCGGGTCATCGCAAACCAACGATCCCGCGGAATCCCCGGCGCGCTGTTCATCGCGATCAGGCAGTTCGTATTGCACGGGTTTCCAACGACAAGCACACGGACGTTGGGTGCTGCATTCTGTTCGATGGCCTGTCCTTGGCCGACGAATATCTTCCCGTTGATGCTCAGGAGGTCCGCCCGCTCCATCCCTTGCTTTCGGGGGACCGATCCCACGAGAAGCGCCCAGTTGACGTCTTTGAAGCCCACCGCCAGGTCACTGGTGGCAACAACATCCTTCAGGAGTGGAAAGGCACAATCATCCAGCTCCATGCAGACGCCTTGCAGGGCGGGAAGCGCGGGCTCGATCTCGATGAGGTTGAGCGCAACCGGCTGGTCGGGTCCGAACATTGCCCCGGAAGCAATTCGGAAAAGAAGGGCGTAGCCAATCTGGCCAGCGGCTCCGGTTACGGCGACTCGTATAGGTGCTTTCATAAGAGGATCTAATGGGGTGTTTGTATAGTGGTGGTTTGTGCTAATGAGTAATGAAACGGCTTCAAGTCCTGCAAGTCAATTTGCTAAGGATCGGATATCTTGCAGGCAGGGTGAGTTCTTTTATTGGATCTTACCGGAGTTGGACCGGGGTCGGCTGGCGGAGACCTGGGTTGCCTATGTCAGGGAAGATCGGTTTGAATCGCTTGATGGATCGAGACATGGAGTCCAATCGGGTGGCGTGGGATTTGTGGGCGGACCTGCATTTCGACTCGCCCTTCTATGAGACGGAGGCTTTTCGGAACGGCCAGCTGACAGTTCCGACTTTTGACAGGGAGTCAGTGGGAGACGTTGGCGGGAAGCGCTTATTGCACCTGCAATGTCATTTTGGTCTGGATACGTTGTCGTGGGCGCGGCTCGGAGCGGATGTCACCGGGGTGGATTTCAGCTCCCGCGCCATCGCACTGGCGAGGGAACTGGCGAAAGCGTGCGCTCTTCCGGCCGTCTTTGTTGAAGCGAATGTAATGGATGTGCCGGATCGGGTGCCCGGGACCTTTGACCGGGTTGTCACAACCGCCGGTGTGTTGCCGTGGATCTCCGATTTGAATCGATGGGCGGAGGTGATCGCCAGCATGCTGGCACCGGGGGGGCACTTCTATCTGCGGGAGTTTCATCCCGTCTGTCAGGTTTTTTCCGATCGGGGCGGATCGGCCGGGAACCCGCGGGTGGCGTACCCATATTTTCATGCAGGAAATCCGGTGCGGGAGACGCAAGCAGGCAGTTATGGTGCGGCGGATTCGCCTTTCGTTACGACAACCTGTGAATGGCCGCATCCTGTTGCCGAGGTGCTGCAGGCCCTCATCGACGCAGGATTGCAGATCAAAGCCGTACGGGAGTTTCCGTTTACCACGTATCAAGCATTTGATTTCCTCGAACAGCGTGAGGACGGCTATTGGTATTGGCCGATGGAGATGGATCCGTTGCCGTTGATGTATTCGGTCGGAGCTGTCAAAGCAGGGGCCTGAAAGAGGGTCCGGGGAGGAATCGGCCACGGTCGTCTCGGGCATCAGATCGGAACCCCGGAAACGCACTTGAATTCGAAACCTGCAATCTGATTAAAGGTGTGCTGCGGTAGGGGATGGTCGAGAAAGTTGATGTTGTGATTGTGGGAGGGGGAGCGGCGGGCTTCTTTGCCGCCATCGCCTGTGCAGAGGCTCAGCCTCGTCGCCGGGTGCGGTTACTTGAGGCGTCGCGTCAGGTTCTGTCCAAGGTGAAAATCTCAGGTGGTGGCCGCTGCAATCTCACCCACCATTGTTTTGATCCACAACAGTTGATCGAGGCCTACCCGCGCGGGGGACGCGAGCTTCGAGGGCCGTTTCACAAGTTTCAACCTCGTGATACCATCGCTTGGTTCGAGGATCGCGGGGTGCCGACGAAGGCCGAGCCTGATGGAAGGGTCTTCCCTGTTTCCGATGATTCCGCTTCGGTCATCGGAGCCCTTCTCAATGCAGCTGACCGGGCAGGCGTCGATGTCCGTCTGAATGCGGGCTTGAAGGACCTGAAACCACTTCATGGCGGTGGGTTTCACCTTCGCTTTGGAAACGGCGAGGAAGCGATTGCTAACCAAGTGCTGATCGCTACGGGCGGCCTGAAGGCAGGTCCAGTCGCAAGATGCCTGGAGGGGCTGGGGCACACGATCACCCCTTTGGCACCCTCGCTGTTCACGTTTGATATCGACGATGCCCGGATGAAGAATCTGGCCGGACTGGTAGCCCCGCAGGCGATGCTCACCCTGCCGAAGTTCAGGATGAGCCAGACGGGGCCCGCCCTGATCACGCATTGGGGTCTAAGCGGACCCGCAACTTTGAAACTGAGCGCATGGGCCGCCCGGGAATTGAGAACGATTGATTATTCTTTTGAACTGAAGGTCAACTGGGTGGGTCTGGAACAGGATGTCGTGCGCTCCGCCTTTGGTCAGGAACGCCATGAGCGAGGGAAGCGGCAGGTGGGCTCTCATCCCCTCTTCGGTCTTCCAAAGCGGCTCTGGCAACGCGTGGTTGAATCGGCCGATATTGACCACGAGACCTCTTGGGGGAAGCTGCCGGGCTCAGCTGAGAATAAGTTGCTTCAGCAGCTGACGGATGGAGGTTTCGCGGTTAGCGGGAAGAGCATGAACAAGGAGGAGTTTGTCACATGTGGCGGGGTGGCATTGCCTGAAGTCGACTTCCGGACGATGGAGAGTCGGAAGGTGCCGGGGCTTCATTTTGCCGGTGAAGTGCTTGATATTGATGCCATCACTGGAGGCTTCAATTTCCAGGCGGCATGGACCACAGGCTATTTGGCCGGTCGAGCAATGGCCGCCCCGACAAATGAAACCGCTTCGTAATTCTCGCTCATCAAGGGTGAATCTTTGGCGGTTGGGCGCGAGACCAGCCGTTGATTCCCGCCACGCCGACACTTGCAAATTCCCCAGGCCGTTTCTTCCGGTAAGGCAGTTCTCCTCCCTCAAAATAGAGGGCTGGAGCATGTTAGTTTTTTGTGAACTCTTAAGATACTGATGTATAGCGGCTTGTGTGAGCGCTTTCGGCGCAAGCCGGGAGATGGCATGGGTCAAGCTATAGGAATGAGTCCGGCAGGTTGCTGCATCTGACGGCAATCGATCCGAACCTAAACCCTATAATCATTAAAGAGTAAGGAAATGCTATGAGTGAGAGAGTATACAGTTCAGAGCCGGGAAGTGCGGGCGTAACTCATTATCGAACCGGTATCTCTGCCTTCAGGCGATTGTCGGGGCGGGCCATTATTGCCGGCACTCTTGGAGCGATTGCTATTCAGCTCCTCTTAACCCTGTTGGGCCTGGCCATTGGCATGCTTGCACTCGATCCAGCAGCGCCCGGCCAAACCGGTGCCCAGGGTGTTGCGATTGGTGCCGTCATCTGGGGTATGCTCAGCATGATCATAGCCTTGTTTTGCGGCGGCTGGATCGCTGGCTGGGGAGCAGGAGCAGGAGAGAAGGGTCATGGCTTGATCCACGGGTTTCTGACGTGGAGCACGATGACCGTATTCTCGTTTCTCGTCATCGGGACGGCTATGGGTGGAGTCATCGGTGGTGCGGCCGCGCTCACAGGGGATGCTTTGGGGGTTGGGACCGAACGAGTTGACGATCCGGCTGCGCTTGTCGACCGTGCCCGCGATGCGGCCTCGGGGCTTCAAGGCGAGGAGCTGGAGCTGCAAGCACGTGAGATCGGTGACGACGTGTCCACCGTAGGTGCCGCCGCCTTTTTCTGGGCTTTTCTGACGCTTCTCCTCGGTGCAGCCGCAGCGACATGGGCCGGACAGAAGGGAGCCGCGTGCGCCGTGCGCAGAGCAGGCACGATAGAGGGCCGCGTGGAACCCGGCCGCGTTTAAGTCCTGGAGCGAAGTTTCTACGCATCCATTTGATCTGAAAAATCAGGGCCGTGGTTACCTGCAAAGGCGACCACGGCCTTGAGCTTGATAAGTCAAGAGGCGTCTGTAGGTGCCCGACAATCGCAATTAACCACCCACCGTGAGGGCAACGGAAGGTCGGCTTTGTCTTTAGCCTTATGGAGCGTCTCCCCAGTCGGGAACGTCGATCCATTCGCCATCGCGTAGGGCGGAACGATGAGCAGCAATGCCCATGGCCATGTAGCGGGCTGCTTCCCAGGCGTTGATTGCCGGGATGCGGTTCTCGGCAACAGCCGTTACAAATTCATGCACAAGATGTGGGTGTGACCCTCCATGGCCGGTTGTGCTGAAGTCGGGCACTTGGTTCTTGGCGAGTGAGTGGATCGTGAGATCGTGTGCCATTCCAAAAGCGCGTTCCACTTCTTTCGGGAGGCGGTCGACCATAGCCTCGCGGGTCAGCTTTAGGTGACGGTCCCTCAGGGGTTCGCCGGGGGCCGTGCGCTCATTCTCAAACCAGAAGCCGTTGGAATAAGTTCCCCGGGTTCCACAGATTCTAAAGGTTTCTTCACCGTCGCCAATTCGGCCCGGTGACTCACGCAGCTCCGCGATTCGGCACGAAGCCCCGTTGCTCATCTTATAGAACCCAACAACATTTGAGAACTTGGAATCGGAGAAGAAAGGGTCGCCCGTCCGGTTGGCGTAACCGATGGCACTTGCGCGCACGGCGTGGGCCCCCATCACTGCGACCGGGCCACAGGTGGAGTGTGTGGGGTAGTTCATCGGGCTCCCCAGAATCCCCCGTTTGGTGTAGCTCTCCCGGATCTTTAGCCACTCCTGTCCAGCCGTGCTGGCGAGACGCTCTTTTTGCACGACGCGCAGGGAACAGCCGGGTTGGTCAACGTCATGACAGTATTCGCCTTCTGAATGAACAAAGTCGCCAAACCGGTCTTCTCTCCGCATTCGCCGGCAGAACATCGTCTCGGGTCGGTAATAGGTCGTCTCTCCGAGCATATAGTTCCTCCCGGTGCGTCGGCAGGTCTCGATCAGACGGTCACACCAGTCCAGCGTTTCGTCCATATCGGGGAGGCTGATCAGCGGCACCGCACTGTAGACATGCTTCCCTTTCTCCATCGCCGCGATGCACTGCGGGGCGTGGAGCCACGGTTGGGTGATGATGGCCACAGCATCGATGTCGCTTTCGAGAAGGTCTTCGAACGAGGTGTAGCAGTCACCCTCGTTCAGCTTGTCGGCATAGAACGGATTATCAAGGAAGGGCTTGATGCGATCGGGCTCCCGATCGCACAAAGCGAGGCGATTGACGAGGGGGTGACTCTTGAACAACGGCACGAAGCCGCTCCCAAAACCACCGAGCCCGACGACAGCTAAGGAAATACTCATAGTGCTATCCGAAGGTGAAGAATGCAAATTTCAGATTCAGTCTGGCTGGGGCGAAGGATCACTGCAAACGCCAAGGGTTGGGCTTATGCGGAATGTATTGCGAAAAACAGATATTTCTGTAAACAGGAGGAATGCTGGATTTCAGCACCGTGATGGTGAGCGTATTCACCCAGGCACAACGCCTTTGCCACCGCGCGCCCTGCGCGAGCTTTGTTCTCAATGTGAGTGGCTTGCTTTGGAGACGGAGGGCTGAAGGTGCTCCGGTCGAGATGCGTCCCGGGCCCTATATTACCTTGCGCTATCCCGGACAGCTCATTGATTGCGAGTATGGACGCGATCGGGAAAATTGGGTCATCCAGGTGAAGACACCGGACATCCGTCGTGGCGCTGCTGTGGGCTCTGTGGCAATCCGATCGAACGGGCAGTGGTGTGAGCTGCCGGGGTTCCATTCGATAGTTGATAACTCTGTCCCGGCATGGCGGATGGAGTTTCAGCGGATCCGGGATGTCTTTGTCGATCCGTCACCTCTGGCTCAACTTCGGGTTCGTGCAGGCGTCATAAATATTCTTCGACGTGTCATCGATGAGAGCATTGAAACCACCGGATACACGCCTGCGGCCCGACTCAAGCAGTTGCTGGATGAGGATCGTTATGACCAGAAACTGGCAGAACTGAGTGCGTTCGTTGGCTACAGTCAGGACCATTTGAGACGTGCTTTCCAGGGGCAGTTTGGTGTTTCACCGGTTCAATACCGTAACCAGCGACGTGCCGCTCAAGCGAGTATGTTTCTCGCCAATGGCGAGTTTCGCGTGAAGGAGATTGCCGCTAAGCTCGGGTTCCATGATACAGCGCAGTTCACTCATTTCTATCGAAAGCATTTCGGCCACCCGCCGTCCGTTGCCCTTCGCCAGTATCGCTCCCTTCGGTCGAATTCGTGATCGAGGTTCTCGGGGGTGATTGGAAGAGAGAAGGGCAGTCGCGCAGCCGCTGTCTGGACGCCCGTGGGTTTTTGAGAAGGCTGGTGGGTCCGTTGAGAGCCAGAACTCAAGTATCACCCGGCAAACACGGCTGTTCTCAGGCGGCGCAGGGCGCACAGCCCGCCCC